>CAZIJE010000259.1:0-1514 GCA_964539435.1 uncultured Desulfovibrio sp. | reverse complement strand
CCCCCCCCCCCCCCCCCCCCCCCCCCCCCCCCCCCCCCCCGCCGGAGGCCTCCCCACGCTCACGCTCACGCTCATGCTGACGCTCGCGTCCGCGCTCCTCGGCTTGGCCCTGTGCGGCCGGTACGGGGCCGGCCGGGCGGCCTACGGCGCGTGCTGGATTGCCGCCTTCGCGGCCCTGGCCTGGACGGCGCGGCAATGGCCGGCCGCCTGGGGGCGCGGGCGGAGCACGGGAATTATCCTGGCGGCCGGGTTGGTCCTGCGGCTCCTGTTCGTCTGGGCCTGGCCGGCCGATACCGACGTCAACCGCTACATCGTGGAAGGGACCATGCAGCGGGCCGGGCTGAACCCGTATCGGGTCGCGCCAGGCGACCCGGTTCTGGCCGGCCGCCTGCCGGAACAGGCGCGTCAGGCCCTGGCCGGGGTCAACCACAAGGATCTGAACGCAATCTATCCGCCCCTGGCCCAGCTCTGGTGCCGGCTGACGGCCGCGGTCTCGCCGACGCCGCTCGGGTTCAAGGCCGCCGCCGCCCTGGCCGACTGGCTGGGCTGTGCGGTGCTGGCCCTGGTCCTGGCCAAGCGCGGACAGCCGTCGGCCGTGCTTCTGTTGTGGGCGGCCAATCCCCTGGCCCTGGCCATGGCCGCCGGAGAAGGGCACCTCGACGCGGTCCTGGCCTTGCTGGTTTCCCTCGGCCTGCTGGCCTTTGCCAGGGACCGCGACGGCTGGGGCTTTCTGTGTCTCGGCGCGGCGGCCATGGTGAAGTATCCGGCCCTGATCCTCGTTCCCTTCTTCCTCAAGGGGAAAAACGCGGCCAGGGCGTGGCTGGCCCTTGTCCCTCTGGCCCTGTTCGGGCTGTACGCCGACGCGGGCGGGAATCTTTTCGCGTCACTGGCCGTGCTCGCCGGATATCTGTCCCACGGCGGGCCGCTGGTGGCCCTGCTCCAGCCGCTTTTCGGCCAGGCCGCGCCGGCCGTGGCCCTGGTCCTGGGCGGACTCTTCCTGGCCGGACTGTGGCTGGCCGTTCAAGACACCCGGCGCGGTCCCCTGGCGGCCATGGTCGTGGTCCTGGCCTGCCTGCCCACGGCCTATCCCTGGTATTTTCTGGCCCTGGTCCCCTTGTGGCTGGCCCGGCCCGACTGGCCGGTCTGGTGGCTTCTGGCCGGCCAGGGGCTGGTCACGGCCCCGGCCTGGCTGCGCACCGGCGGGCTCGGCGGCGAAGGGCTGGTCCTGGCCGCTGTCTGGCTGCCGTTTGCCGGACTTGTGGTCCGGGGCTGGTTCCGGCCGCTCCTGCTCGTTTCCTGGCCGCGGTTCGGCCCCGTGCGGTCACTCGACGTGGTGGTTCCGGCCCGAAACGAGGCGGCGCGGCTCGAGCAGTGCCTGGCCGCCCTGGCCGGAGCGGCGGCCGCCGGAACGGTGGCGGCCGTGGTGGTGGCCGACGGCGGCTCGGACGACGCGACCGTGGCCGTGGCCCGCGCCCACGGCGGGAAGGTGGGGTCGCGGTTGAGGATGTCGGCGG
>CAZIJE010000258.1:0-1551 GCA_964539435.1 uncultured Desulfovibrio sp. | reverse complement strand
TCCAGGACAGGTGGGTCCGGGAGGGGGTGACCCCCTCCCGGCCGCCGGAGGCATCCCCCCCGCCTACGGCGTCAGCAGCACCTTGATATCGCAGACATTGGTATTGGTCGGGCCGGTCTTGAGCAGTTCGCCCACGGCCTCGAAATAGCGGTAGGCGTCGTTGTCGGCCAGGAACCGGGCCGGATCGAGGCCCCGCTCCAGGCCCTGGCGCAGGACGGCCAGGGAGGCGAAGGCCCCGGTGGCGTCGGTCGGGCCGTCCGAGCCGTCGGTGGAGGCGGCCAGGAACACGGCTTCCTCGGCGTTTTTGGCGTTTCGGGCCAGCCCGGCCAGAAAGGCCAGGGCCATCTCCTGGTTGCGGCCGCCCTTGCCCCGGCCCCGCAGCGTCACCGTGGTCTCGCCGCCGGCGATGACGCAGGCCGGTCGGGTCAGGGGCACGCCGTATTCCGCGATGTCCCGGGCCATGCCCAGAAACAGGTTGGCCATTTCCCGGGCCTCGCCGGTCAGGTGCGAGGTCAGGACCACGGTATCGTAGCCAAGGGCCGCTGCCTGGTCCCTGGCCGCGAGCAGGGCCTGGAAATTGGTGCCCACGAGCACGGTCCGGGTGCGGGCAAAAACAGGGTCCCCGGGCTTGGGCGTGTCCGGGGCCCGGCCGGCGGCCACGTCCTCGAGCACGGCCAGGGCCTCGGGCGCGATCATGTCCCTGACGCCGTACCGGGCCAACACGTTCAGGGCGTCGGTCCCGGTGGTGGGATCGGCCACGGTCGGGCCGCTGGCGATGACGTCGAGGTCGTCGCCGACCACGTCGGACAGGAGGAGCCCCAGGCACCGGGCCGGGTGGATGGCCGCGGCCAGCCGTCCGCCCTTGACGGCCGACAGCTTCTTGCGCACGCAGTTGATCTCGTGGATGGTGGCCCCGCAGGCGAGAAGGACCCGGGTGGTTTCCTGCTTGTCGGCCAGGGTCAGCCCGCGTCCGGGCAGGTCCACGGGCGCGGCCAGGATGGCCGAACCGCCGCCCGAGACCAGGACGATGACCAGGTCGTCCGGTCCGGCCTGGCCGGCCATGGCCAGGATCTCCCGGGCCGCCTCCACGCTCCGCCCGTCCGGCACCGGATGGGACGCCTCCAACAGCCGGATGCGGGAGAGCCGCTCCAGGTACCCTTCCTTGACCGCCACCACGCCGGCCGCGATCCGTTCCCCGAGCAGGCGTTCGAGGCCCAGGGCCATGCGGGCCGAGGCCTTGCCCGCGCCCAGGACGAATATGCGCCTGACGCCGGACAGGTCGTACTGGTGGCATTCGGTTTCGGTCGTCACCCGCAGCGTGTCGCGGTCACGCGACAGGACCCGCTCGATCCTGGCCAGCGGATCGACCCGGGCGAGCCGGGCCCGGAAGATGGCCTCGGCCTCGGCATGACAGTCGCGCATGGAGCCCCCTTTTTCACGCTTCGCCTGGCGTGCGGCGATCCGGTGGCGATGCCAGGAGCGCGGGGGAGCGTCAAGCGGCCGGAGACGATGCAAAAACATGGCCCCGCTTCGGGCCGGCCCCAGGCGCGG
>CAZIJE010000257.1:0-1581 GCA_964539435.1 uncultured Desulfovibrio sp. | reverse complement strand
CCCCCTCCGCCACCGTGTCGGTGCCCCCGGGGGGGGGGGGGGGCCCCCCCCCCCCCCCCCCCCCCGCCGGAGGCATCTCCCCCCACGTTCCCGTTACTGTTTCTTGCGGGAGCGCTGGTACTTGTTGACGGCGCTTATGTGCTCGTCGAGGGTCTTGCTGAAGATGTGCGCGCCTTCGCCGGTGGCCACGAAGTAGTAGAAGTCGTGGAGTTCCGGGGCGGTCACGGCCTGGAGGGATTTGAGGCCGGGCGAGCAGATGGGGCCCGGGGGGAGGCCGGGGCGGGCGTAGGTGTTGTAGAGGTTGGTCGGGTCTTCCAGGTGGGCGCGGGTCAGGTTGCCGTTGAACTTCTCGCCCAGGCCGTAGATGATGGTGGGATCGGTCTGGAGCAGCATGTTCTTGGCCATGCGGTTGAGGAACACGCCGGCCACGCGCGGCCGCTCCGCGTCCAGGCCGGTCTCCTTTTCCACGATGGAGGCCAGGGTCACGGCCGCGAGCAGTTCCTTGCCCCCGGGCTTGGACGTGGGCCAGACCATGTCGGCCTGCTTCCAGAACTCCTTGAGCATGGCTTCGACCACATAGGTCCCGTCGTCGCCGCGCTTGCGGGTGAACATGTAGGTGTTGGGGAAGAGGAAGCCTTCGGCCGTTTCGGCCGGGATGTCGTACTTCTTGAGGAGCTCGGGGTCGCGGGCGGCCCGCAGGAAGGCGGCGGCCGAGCACAGGCCGGCCTCCTCGGCCAGGCGGGCGATCTGGCGCATGGTCAGGCCTTCGGGCGCGGCCAGGCGGTGCTGCACGCCCTTGGCCGTGGTCAGGTAGTCGAGCAGGCGCATGGGCGTCCAGCCGGTGCTGACCTCGAACTCCCCGGCCTTGATCCGGCTGCCCTTGTCCGTGGCCTTGGCCAGCAGGCGAAAGCCGGCGGCGTCGCGCAGCACTCCTTCGGCCACGAGCATGTTGGCCGTGGCCTCGAAGGACTGGCCGGGTTCGATGTAGACGATCTTGGGCTGGCCCGGAGATTCGGGCGGCACGGACAGGAATTCGTAGACGCGGTAGCCGACAAGGCCGCCGACGAGCAGCACGCAGAGGAAAAATCCGAGGATTAGGGATCGCAGCATAACGCTCCGCCGCGCAGGTAGCGCGTGAGGATGACGGCAGCGGCCTGGGCGTCGACCCGGGCCAGAAGCTCCCGGCCGGACAGCCCGGCCTCGCGCAGTTGCTCGGCCGCTTCCTCGGTCGAATGGGCCTCGTCCGCAAAATCGATGGGCAGGGGCGTGCGCCGGCCCAGCCGGGCCACGAACTTGCGGACCTGCCGGCCTGTCAGGCTTTCGTCGCCCCCGGCCCTGGCCGGGTAGCCGACCACGATCCGGGAGACGTCCTGGCTCTCGATAACGTCAAGCAGCTCCCGAAACAAGCCGTCCCGGGTCTCCCAGGCCACGACCCGCAACGGGAAGGCGACCCGTCCCTCCGGATCGGTGACCGCCAGCCCCACCCGGGCCTGTCCGTAGTCGATGGCAAGGATGCGTCGCATGGTTGTGGCGGGGGAGGGGACCCCTTTTTGCAAAAAGGTGTACCCTCCCCCGCACACC
>CAZIJE010000256.1:0-1653 GCA_964539435.1 uncultured Desulfovibrio sp. | reverse complement strand
CTGCTGACCGCGCCGATCAGCGATGGCAGCCTGGTCTTTGGCAAATTCCTGGGCGCATGGACGTTCTACACCCTGCTGCTGGGGCTGACGTTTCTCTATCAGTTCATCCTGTCCGCCATCACGCCGGCCAACAAGCGGTACCTGTCCATGGTCCTGCTGCTCACGGACCTGATCGAGAAGTCTCCGGCCTATCGGGGCACGTCTTCGTCCACCTAGCCGGCCGGACGGCCGGAAAAACAGGCAGCGCCGCGCGGGCCGCCGGACTCCCATGCGGGGCCGGCGGCCCGCGCGCGTTTTCGCGTCACGCGGCGGCCGGTCCGGAGCGGCCCCGAAGGGGCGCGGCGGATCAGTCTCCGCCGCCGCGCAAGGCTTCAATGGGGTCGAGGGAGGCGGCCTTGCGGGCGGGCTTGAGGCCGAAGACCAGGGCGATGGCCAGGGCGGCCAGGAGGGAGAAGACGAAGATCTTGCCCGAGAGCCGCAGTTCCAGGAGCCCCAGCCGGGAGAGGGATTCGCCGAGCGCCACGCCGAGGGCCACGCCGCACGCGGCCCCGGCCAGGGTCAGGTACAGGGCCTCGGACAGGAACTGGAGGGTCACGGCCAGGGAGCTCGCGCCCACGGCCTTGCGCAGGCCGATCTCCACCTTGCGCTCGCTGACGCTCAGAAACATCAGGTTGGCCAGCACGAACCCGCCGACCACGATGGCCACTCCGGCCGTGACCCCGAGAAAGGCCACCAGCCCGCCGGTGAAGGCGGTCAGGAACTTGAGGATCTCGCTGGCCGCGACAATGGTGAAGTCGTCGGGGTCGGTGGGGGGCAGCTTGTGGAGGTGGCGGAGCAGGGACCGCAGGTTGTCCTTGTGGACGTCGATCAACTCCGGGTCGTGGAACTTGATCCTCAGGCCCCGGAAGTACTTGCGGTCCAGGTTGAAGCGCTGGGTCAGGGTGGAGATGGGCATGATGATCCGGTCGTCGATGGTCACGTCCGAGCCGCCGCCGGAAAGGCCCCGGTAGGACAGCCGGCCGACGATCCGCACGGGCAGGTTCTTGACCAGGATCGTGCGGCCGAGCGGCGAGGCGTCGCCGAAAAGCTGTTTGGCCGGCTCGTCGCCTATAAGCGCCACCTTGGCCCCGTACGTGACGTCCTCCTCGGTCAGGTCCCGGCCCTCGGCCAGGGGCCAGTTCCAGGTCTTGGCGTAGTCCTCGGTGGCCCCGACCACCACCGGGGCCTCGTGGTTTTTGCCGCCGTACTTGAGGGTGACGGACCGGACCGAGCGCATGGGCAGCACGGCGTAGGCCCCGGGCAGGGACCGGGCAATGGCCCGGGCGTCGGCCCAGGTCAGGGTGTTGGTCCGCTGGCCCACGGGCCTGTTTTCGATGTCCCCGCCAAGGACCATGACCGCGTCCGGCCCGAAAAATTCCACGATCTCCAGGGCCTTGCGCCGCGCGCCGTCCACCGAGGCCACGATCACGGTCAGGGCGGCGATGCCCATGGCCACGGCGGCCACCACAAAGGCGCTCCGGGCCTTGTGGGCCAGAAGCGCCAGCCAGGCCATGTGCTGGATGCGCAGGACCATGCGCGGCAGTTGGAGGAAGAAATGAGATGCCTCCGGCGGCCGGGAGGGGTGACCCCTCCCGGACCCACCCGTCCAGGGGG
>CAZIJE010000255.1:0-1686 GCA_964539435.1 uncultured Desulfovibrio sp. | reverse complement strand
AGGACGGGAGGGTCCGGGAGGGGGTGACCCCCTCCCGGCCGCCGGAGGCGTCTTACTTCTTCTCTTTCTCGTCCTTGGGCTTGTGGCTGGCCCTGCAGACGACCTTGACCGGGGCCATGCTGATCTTGAAGAGCTTTCGCAGGGCGTTTTCCAGGTATTTGGCGTAGGAATCCCGGACCCGTTCGGTGTCGCTGACGAAAAAGACGAAGGTCGGCGGCGGCGTGGCCGCCTGGGTCAGGTAGTAGAACTTGGCCCGCCGGCCGTTGACCAGCGGCGGCTGGTGCTTCTCCAGCACTTCGCGCATGGCCCGGTTGAGCGCGCCCGTGCCCACCCGGATCTGGCACTCTTTCCAGATCTCCTCGGCCAGGGGGAGGATCTTGCCCACGCCCTTGCCCTTGGCGGCGGAAATGTAGACCACGGGCACGTGGGAGCACATCCGCAGTTCGTTTTCGATGTCCTTGCGCAGGCCGATCATGTCTTTCTGGGGGACCAGGTCGATCTTGTTGACCGCCACCAGAAAGGGCGTGCGCTCCTTGTCCAGGTAGGAGATGAGCCGCTTGTCCTGGATGCCGACGCCGCCGGTGGCGTCGACCACCACCACGGCCACGTCGGCCCGCTTGGCGCTGCCGAGCGCCTTGTTGACGCTGTAGCGCTCCACGCCGTCGGTGATGCGGGTCCGTTTGCGCACGCCGGCCGTGTCCACGAACACGTAGCGCCGGCCGCCCCGGATGACGGCCACGTCCACGGCGTCGCGGGTGGTGCCGGGGACCTCGCTGACGATCATCCGGTCCTCGCCCAAGAGCGCGTTGACCAGGGACGATTTGCCGGCGTTGGGCCGGCCGAGCACGGCCAGGCGGATGCCGGCCTCCACGGGTTCGGCCCGGGGCTCGTCCTTGCCCTTGTCCTCGGGCAGGAGGTCGGCCAGGGCGTCGGCCAGATCGCCGACCCCGTGGCCGTGGGCCGCGGACACGGGCATGAGCGGCAGGCCCCAGGCGTGGAAGTCGCCGGTCAGGGTCGCGATCTTTTCCGCGCCGTCCACCTTGTTGACCGCCACCACCACGGGCTTGTCGATGCGCCGCAGCCGCTCGGCCATTTCGTCGTCCAGGGCCGTGCGGCCGGCCTTGCCGTCCACGAGAAACAGGACCGCGTCGGCCATGTTGAGTGCGATTTCGGCCTGGACCACGATCTGGCGTTCGAGGCCTTCCGGGGCGTCGAAGTCCATGCCGCCGGTGTCGATCAGGGTGACGATGCGGTGGCCGAGTTCCACGGTCGCCTCCAGGCGGTCGCGGGTGACGCCGGGCCGGTCGTGGGTGATGGCCTTGGGGCGCTTGGCCAGCCGGTTGAACAGGGTGGACTTGCCGACGTTGGGCCGTCCGACGATGGCCACGATGGGGGGCATGGGTATGGCGTCTCCTCAGGGGGGAATGGATACGGGGTGACGCTCCGGCCGCTTACGGGACAATCACGGGCGTCGGGAACGCGGACCGGCAGCAAGACCACGGGCGGCCCGGCTTGTCAATCGCTTTCGCAAGCCTGGATGCCTTCACGTCTGTCCGGCAGAAAAACACAGCCCGGGCGATGTGGCAAGGAGTACGCGCCCGGCGGAAAACGTCCAGGCAGGCGGGCCGCCTCCTTTTCCCCAATTCGGGAGGGTCCGGGAGGGGGTGACCCCCTCCCGGCCGCCGG
>CAZIJE010000254.1:0-1721 GCA_964539435.1 uncultured Desulfovibrio sp. | reverse complement strand
ATTGGTGGTCAGGCGCAGCCCCAGGCCCAGGGCGGCGGCATGGACCCCGACAGCGCGGCTGCGGCCCTGATCCGAAAGTACGGAGGCGGCAAGTAATGGCTACCCTCCAGGAAAACGTCAAGGCCATGATGGCGGCTGGCGTCCCGGAAGATGAGATTGCCGGGTACATCCAGACCTACGGCGGCGGCCAGAAGGAATCCGCGCCGGAACAGCCGGACTCCCGCACCTGGGGGGAGGCGCTGTATCAGGCCGTGGGCAATACGCCGAAGTCCGCAGCGCGCTTTGTGCGCGACATCTGGAACTCGGTCACGTCCCCCATTGAAACCGGCAAGGGGATCGTGCGCACCGGCTCCGGGTATCTCCAGAAGGCTTTCCCCGGGATCATGCAGTACGACCCCCGGGACAACCGCGCATATGCCGATGCGATGAACAAGTTTTTCAAGGATCGCTATGGCGGCGTGGAAGAGGTGAAGCGGGCGGTTGCCGAGGACCCCGTGGGCGTTCTTGGGGACCTTTCCACGGTCATGACGGGCCTCTCTGGCGGCCTTCGCGCCGGGGCTGGGATTGCCGAGAAGGCCGGAGCCGCCGGAAGGGTTGCCGAGGCCGCGAAGACCGCAGGGACGGTGGCCGCCAAGGCTGGAGAGATTGCCGACCCGCTGGCGGTCATGGGGCAGGCCGCAAAAGCCGCCAGCTACCCCGTGCGCAAAGCCGGGTCAGTGCTTCTGGACTCTGCCAGCGGCGGCGTCCCCCTCGCTGAAAAGCTCTACGGCGCTGCCGTGAAGCCGTCCACCACCCTGACCCCTGCCGAGCGTCAGGCCGTTATCCAGACGGGTATCAGGGAAAGGGTCCTGCCGACCCAGGCAGGTTTCGACAAGCTGCGGGACACCAAGGCGCAGATTGCCCAGGACGTGGCCGGGGCGGTTGCCGACTCCCAGCAGAACGTGGACTTGAACCGGGTTTTCCAGCTTGCCCGCGAACAGGCCGGGAAGGTTCACGGCAACACCGTGGCCCCCAGCGGCGCAAAGGCCACAATCGAGGGTGTGCTGGACGATTTCAAGAACACGCACATGCAGGAGCCCATGACCACGCCGAGGGCGCAGGAGGTCAAGCAGGCCACCTACAGGGCGCTTGAGGACGCCTACGGGGACCTGACCGGGCCAGAGAAGGAAGCCCGCAAGGCCCTTGCTCGGGGGCTCAAGGAAGAGGTGGCCGCCAACGTCCCTGGCGTCACGGAGATGAACGAGCGCCTGGGGGAACTGTCCGAGCTGTCCCCGGTCATCGAAAAGGCCGTGGGCCGCACCCAGAACTGGAACCCCGTAGGCTTGAGCCAGTGGCTTGGGTCCGGTGCAGGAGCCACCATCGGCGGCGGCATCGCTGGCCCTCCCGGCGCTGCCCTTGGCGCTGGTGTTGGCATGGCTACCGCGCAAGCCCTGCGCAACCCAGCCAACCTTGCCCGCATGTCCTTTGGCCTGGACGCGGCAGGAAAGGCAAAGGCCAAGATAGCCTCGGTTCTTGGGGCTGTCCCCGTGACCCGGCAGGAAGCCCTTTACCCCGCCTATCTCAACCGCATGCGTGAAGGAGAATAGATATGCCCAGGGATGCCAACGGCAATTTCACTCCGCTGCACAACTTCACCACGGAGTACAACGCGGGTCAAAAGACGATCCGTGCCGACTACATGGATGAACAGTTTTCCGACCTCGCCACGGCCATCACCAGCG
>CAZIJE010000253.1:0-1749 GCA_964539435.1 uncultured Desulfovibrio sp. | reverse complement strand
ATGCCTCCGGCGGCCAGGAGAGGCGCTGCCTCTCCTGGACCTCTCCGCCGGGGGCATGATGCCCCCCGGACCCCCTCGATGGGGGTGCCGGCCCGGCACGGCGCCCCAGGCAGGGAGGGTCCGGGAGGGTGTGCCCCTCCCGGCCGCCGGAGGCATCCTCCTCTCCCACGGCGTCAGGCTTGCCGGGCCGCGAAAAACATTCTAGGAAATGTCGGGGTTATTCTTCCAAGGAGGTCCGTATGGAGTTTCGGGGCGCAATCACGGCACTAGTGACGCCATTTCGAAACGGCGAGGTGGATGAGGAGGCGTACCGCGCCTTCATCGAGTGGCAGATCGAGCAGGGCATCCATGGCCTTGTTCCCTGCGGGACCACGGGCGAATCCGCCACGCTTTCCCACGACGAGCACAAACGGGTGATCCGCATCTGCGTGGACCAGGTGAAAGGCCGCGTGCCGGTTCTGGCCGGGGCCGGGTCCAACAACACCCGCGAGGCCATAGAGCTGACCCAGGACGCCAAGGACGCCAAGGCCGACGGCGCGCTGCTCATTACGCCCTACTACAACAAGCCCACCCAGGCCGGCCTGATCGCCCATTTCAAGGCCATTGGCGAGCGGGTGGACATGCCCTTTATCGTCTACAACGTGCCGGGCCGCACGGCCGTGAACCTCCTGCCCGAAACCTTGGCCGTCCTCAAAAAGGAGATCCGGCAGGTGGTGGGCGTCAAGGAGGCCACCGGCGACCTCAACCAGGTGTCCCGGGTCCTGGAATTCTGCGGCGAGGACTTCATGGTCCTGTCCGGCGACGACTTCACGGCCCTGCCGACCATGGCCATCGGCGGCCGGGGCGTGATCTCCGTGGTGTCGAACTTCGTGCCGCAGAAGATGTCGGCCATGTGCGACGCGGTGGCGGCCGGGGACCTGACAAAGGCCAAGGAGCTGCACTACGCCATGAGCCCGTTGTATCGGGCGGCCTTTCTCGAAACCAATCCCGTGCCCGCGAAAACGGCCCTGGACCTAATGGGCCGGTTCCCGTTCGAGACCCGCCTGCCCATGGTGCCCTTGCAGCCCCAGAACCTGGACAAGCTCAAGGCGGCCCTGTCCCAGGCCGGTCTGCTCTAGGCGCACGAACCTGCACGCCAACAGGACGGGCCTTCCTCTCGGGAGGCCCGTTTTTCCTTTTTGCATCCATGCACCAAACACCCTTGCGCATCACCCTGGACCACGCCTCGGTCACCCTGGGGACCCAGCCGGCCCTGGCCGACGTGTCCCTGGCCATGACCCAGGGCGAGACATGGCTCGTGCTCGGCGGCAACGGCTCGGGCAAATCCACGCTGCTGCGGCTCCTGCGCGGCGACATCTGGCCGGACGACGACGGCCGCGGCGCGCGGCTGTACCGGACGGGCGACGGGCCGGGCCGGGCCTCGCCCATCGGCCTGCGGCACCGGTTCGGCCTGGTCTCGCCCGAGATCCAGCGGGCGACGAAGCGGCTGTGCGGCCACCTGCCGGCCAGGGACGTCATTTTGGCCGGTCCCCGGGACGCGGTCTATGTGCAGGGGAAGCCGAGTCGGGCCGAGCTTGCGACCCTCGACGAGACGCTCGCGCGGCTCGGCATCGCGGCCCTGGCCGACACCCGGGTCGAGGCCCTGTCCAACGGCCAGATCCGGGCGGTGCTCCTGGCCCGGGCCCTGGCCAGCCGGCCGCTGTTCCTGTTTCTGGACGAATTCCTCGACGGCCTGGACGACGCGGCCCG
>CAZIJE010000252.1:0-1774 GCA_964539435.1 uncultured Desulfovibrio sp. | reverse complement strand
CCCCCCCCCCCCCCCCCCCCCCCCCCCCCCCCCCCCCCCCCCCCGCCGGAGGCGCTTCCCGCCCCCCCGGCTAGAACGGCACGTCGTCCATGCCCGAGGCTTCGGACGGGAAGGCCGGGCCGGGCTCGTCGTCATAGTGCTGCTGGTTGCCGCCGCCCTGCTGGCCGCGATTGCCGTAGGCGCCGCGCTGGCCGCCGCCCTGCTGGGGGGCGCGCCGGGGCTGGAAGCCGCCCTCGTCGCCCATGGGGGCCTCGGCGGCCTGGCCGCCGCGCGAATCCAGACCCTGGACGGTGTGGCCGGGGCCGGTCACCACCACCTCGGTCATGTAGCGCTTCTGGCCCTGCTGGTCCTCCCAGCTGCGGGTGCGCAGCGTCCCCTCGATATAGACCAGCCGGCCCTTGGAGAGGTAGTTGTTGCAGAATTCCGCCGACCGGCCGAACACCTTGACCCGGTGCCACTCGGTCTTTTCCTGTTTGTTGCCGTCGCGGTCCTTGTAGGACTCGTCCGTGGCCACGCTCATCTCGGCCACGGGGCTGCCCGAAGGCAAATACGTGAGCTTGGGGTCCTGGCCGAGCCTGCCGACCAGGATGACCTTGTTGATGCTTCCGGCCATGCTGGCCTCCTTCGAATGGATGGGAAAAAATTAATCACTGGGCGCGAGCTTTTCAAGCTCCGCCAGGGCATCCTCGAGATCGTAGGTCAGCCGGTCGGCCGTTTTGGGGTCGCGGTCGGCCAAGGCCGCCTCCAGGGCGGCCTTGACGGCCATGGCCCGCTCCACGCCGGGCAGAAGCGCCGCCCGGTCCGAGGCCGGCAGGTCGCCGAGCCGAACCCGGTCGTCCAGGGCGTCGGTCAGCTGGACAAGCCCCCGGGGCCCCATGGCCGGAGTCGCGGCCGCGGGCCAGGCCAGGGCGTAGAGCCGGGGATAGCGATCCTCGGCCGCGGCCTCGTTGTAGGTCCCGACGGTCACCCGGACTTGCAGGAATTTGCCCATGGCTACTCCCCCTCTTCCCAGTCCGTGCGCACCCGGTTGACCACGTCCTGGATGAGGCTCGTCTGGGACTCGGGACATACGCCAACCAGCGGCGCGCCCTGGTCCACGTTCTGGTCGTACTGGAAATAGACGGCGTAGATGATGCCTTCCGGGCCTTCGTAAACCAGCGGCTTCTCCCGCTTCATGCGCGAGACGATGAAAAGCTCCATCCCGGGCCTGACCGTCACGGACCGGGGGCCCGAGGCCTTGATCTTCTTGTCCACGCTCGGGATGAAATAGTACTTGGCCCGCTCGGGCGCGGTAAAGAGGTGGAGCACCTTTTTGAGGATCGAGGCGATGACCTCGTCCTTGGACAGGAAGTGCCGGATGACCAGAAGCGGCGTGCCGGCCTCGACAAAGGTCCCCTCCAGCTCCCGGCGGACCTCGCCGACAACCCCCTTGGCTTCGGCGAAAAGGGGCTTGTCGTTGTGTTCGCGGGTCAGCTTGGCCAAAAGCGTGCCCGGCTTCTCCTCGTAGGTCCCGGAAACGCCGACCACCCGGCGGCCGGGTTCGATGTCCGCGAAACGGACCGTGCCGGTATGCGGGGCCTCGACCACGATCTCCTCGTAGGGCGCGGCCTTGATGTCCTCGAGCAGGGCTTTGACGTCGATCACGATCTTCCCCCCTCGGCCGCCTTGGCGCGGCTTTGGAGTTTCATGCGTTGGTACATCGCTACGCGAGGTTGCGCAATATGCGCCGGGGGAATGCCTCCGGCGGCCGGGAGGGGGGTCACCCCCTCCCGGA
>CAZIJE010000251.1:1510-1815 GCA_964539435.1 uncultured Desulfovibrio sp. | reverse complement strand
CCAGGGACGCGGACTACATCCTCATCGGCGAAAGCCACAAGAGCGCCTGCGACCACGCCGTGGAGCAGGAGCTGCTGCGCGCCCTGGCCACGGGTCCCAATCCCCCGGTCCTGGGCCTGGAGATGGTGGCCGACGACCGCCAGGGCGTGCTGGACGCCTTCAACGCGGGCAGGATCGGCGTGGACGACCTGGAGCAGCGCCTGGACTGGGACGAGCGCTGGGGCTACACCTTCGAGCTCTACCGCGGCCTGTTCCAGGTGGCGCGGCAGCACCCGGCCGAGCATGGCCACCGGCCAGGTCTCCAG
>CAZIJE010000251.1:0-1500 GCA_964539435.1 uncultured Desulfovibrio sp. | reverse complement strand
CCCCGCCCCAGATCGTGCGCAAGGTCTCGCGCGAGGGCCTGGACGTCCTCACCGACGACGAGCGCGGCATGATCCCGGCCCACATCATCCGCCAGCCAGCGGAACAGGAGGGCTTCCTCAAGGAGGTCATGTTCCGGCACGAGGGCCGCGACGTCACGGACCCGGCCCAGGTGGAGCGCTTCTTCCTGGTCCAGAGCCTGTGGGACACCCAGATGGCCACCCGGGCGCACTGGGCGCGCACGGCCTGGAAGCGGCCCGTGGTCGTGGTGGCGGGCTCGGGCCACGTGGACTTCGGCTGGGGCGTGGCCCAGCGCCTGGACACCCTGGACCACGGGGCCAAGGTCCTGGCCGTCACGCCCTGGCGCGGGGTGGAGGGCTTCGAGCCCGGCGCGGCCGACGTCTTCTACTTCTGCCCCAACGTCTATGTCTCGCGCATGGGCATGGTCCTGGAAGAGACCCGCGACGGGCTCAAGGTGGCGCAGGTGGAGCGCGGCTCGCGCGCAGACCAGGCCGGACTGCGGCCCGGCGACCGCATGGTCTCCATCCGCGGCCGGGAGCTCGACTCCCTCACGGACCTGCACCTGGCCGGGGCCAAGGCCTACAAGGACGGCGCCCCGCTGGTGGTCAAGGTGCGGCGGGACAAGGAGACGCTGACGATAGACTTGGGCAAGCTGGGGGAGCGCTGAAAATTCCGCGCTCGCGGCGTTGCTGAAAAAAGGGCCAAACCCTCGCGTAGGTCATACTACGCGTCGGGCTTGGCCTTTTTTCGCGCCTTGCGCTCGCGTTTTTTGAGCGCTCCCGGGAAGCCGCTGCGCTCCTGGCCGGAGTTGCTGGGCGGCCCTTTGGGGAGGGCGCTGAAAATTCCGCGCTCGCGGCGTTGCTGAAAAAAGGGCCAAACCCCCGCGTCCGTCTGGATACGCGCCGGTCCGGCTTCGCCGGGTTCACGGAAAGGCAGGGAAAAGGGCTCGCTCCCACGCCTTGTGAACCGCCGGGCAATGTCTTGCTCCCTGCCTTGGCGTGCTTATGTTTCCGCTCATGAACACCCTCGTCTGCCCCACCTGTTTCGCGGTGAACCGCGCCGACCCGGCCCGGCTGGCCCAGGCCGTGTGCGGCAAGTGCGGCCTGCCCCTGGCGGGCGGCCACGCCCCCCTGCACCTGGTCCCGGCCTCGTTCGAACGCTTCCTGACCCGCGACGGCCTGCCCCTGCTCGTGGATTTCTGGGCCCCCTGGTGCGGCCCCTGCCGCATGATGGCCCCGGCCTTCGAGCAGGCCGCCGCGCTCCTGGGGCCGGGCCTGCGGCTCGGCAAGGTGAACACCGAGGAGCACCAGGCCCTGGGCGCCCGCCTCGGGGTCCAGTCCATTCCCACCCTGGTCCTGTTCCAGGGCGGCCGGGAAACGGCGCGGCAGTCCGGGGCCATGCCCGCGCAGCAGATCGTGGCCTGGGTCCGCCAGCAGCTGGCGAACCGCTGACCGGCTTCGCCGGGTTCGCGGGGAAGGCGG
>CAZIJE010000250.1:0-2117 GCA_964539435.1 uncultured Desulfovibrio sp. | reverse complement strand
CCAGGTGCCCCCCGGCGGCCTGGAGGGCCCGCGCCCCCCGGGGCCGCCGGAGGCTCCCATCCTGACCACGAGGTGCTCCATGTCGAATTTGCGGTTTTCCCAGGTTTTGCTTAAGATCAGCGGCGAGGCGTTGGCCGGGGGCCGTCCCTTCGGGATCGACAACCAGACCATCACCAACTTCGCCCGGGACATCGTCCAGGCGGCAGCCGCCGGGGCCAGGATCTCCCTGGTCATCGGCGGGGGCAACATCTTTCGCGGCGTCTCGGAGCAGGCCGCGGGCATGGACCGGGCCTCGGCCGACTACATGGGCATGCTGGCCACGGTCTTAAACGCCCTGGCCGTGCAGGAGGCCCTGGAGAAGCAGGGCCTGTCCACCCGGGTCATGTCGGCCATCACCATGCAGGAGGTCTGCGAGCCCTACATCCGCCGCCGGGCCCTGCGGCACCTGGAAAAGGGACGCGTGGTCATCTGCGCCGCCGGCACCGGCAATCCGTACTTCACCACGGACACGGCCGCGGCGCTGCGGGCCATGGAGCTCAAGGCCGAGGCCATCCTCAAGGGGACCAAGGTCGACGGGGTCTACGACAAGGATCCGGTCAAGCACGACGACGCGGTCAAATTCGACGAAATCACGTACATGGACGTGCTGGAAAAGCGGCTCCGGGTCATGGACGCGACAGCCATCACCCTGGCCATGGACAACAATCTGCCCATCGTGGTCTTTAACATGTTCACCCCTGGCAACCTGACCCGGGTGCTCTCCGGCGAACCGGCCGGCACCGTGGTCAGAGGAGGCGAATAGCATGCGTGAAGCACTTGGCGACGCCGAAGATCGGATGAAAAAGGCCTTGTCCGCCCTGGACAAGGAATTCGCCCGCCTGCGGACCGGCCGGGCCACCACCAGCCTGCTCGACGGCGTGCGCGTGGACTACTACGGCACCCCCACCCCCCTGGACCAGATCGCCTCGGTCTCCACCCCGGACAGCCGGACCATCACCATCCAGCCCTGGGACCGCAAGGCGTTTAACGACGTGGAGCGGGCCATCCTCAAGTCCGACCTGGGCCTCACCCCGGTCAACGACGGCAAGATCATCCGCATCTCCATCCCGCCGCTGACCGAGGACCGGCGCAAGGACCTGGCCAAGGTGGCCAAGAAGTACGCCGAGGAGGCCAAGGTGGCCATCCGCAACATCCGGCGCGACGCCAACGAGGCCCTCAAGAAAAAGAAAAACGACAAGAGCCTCAGCGAAGACGACCAGCACCGGGGCCAGGAAGAGGTCCAAAAGCTCACCGACGCCTACATTGGCAAGGCGGACGAGGCCCTGGCCAAGAAAGAAAAGGAAATCATGGAGATCTAGTGTCAGACCGCCAGACGCTTCCCCGCCACGTGGCCATCATCATGGATGGCAACGGACGCTGGGCCACCATGCGCGGGCTGCCCCGCAGCGAAGGCCACCGGGCCGGCACCGACGCCGCGCGCGGCGTGGTCACCCGGTGCCGGGAACTCGGCATCCGGCACCTGACCCTGTACACCTTTTCCAAGGAGAACTGGGGCCGGCCCGCCGACGAGGTCAAGTTCCTGTTCGACCTGCTCGTGCGGTTTTTAAACCGCGAACTCGAAACCCTGCTCACCCAGTCCATCCGGTTCATGGTCCTCGGCGAACTGGCCGAACTGCCCCTGGCCACCCGCAAGGTGCTCACGCACGTGATCGCCAAGACCGCCCACTGCACCGAGATGACGCTCAACCTGGCGCTCAACTACTCCGGCCGCGAGGAAATCCTGCGGGCCTGTCGCCGGCTGGTCGCCCAGGGCGTGGCTCCCGGAGACGTGACCGAGGAGCGCCTGTCCGCGGAACTCTACACCGCCGGCCAGCCCGATCCGGACCTGATCATCCGCACCAGCGGCGAAATGCGCCTGTCCGGCTACCTGCTGTGGCAGTCCGCCTACAGCGAATTCGCCTTCCCGGACACCCTCTGGCCGGACTTCACGCCGCAGCACCTCGACGCCGTGCTGGCCGACTACCAGACCCGCTCCCGCCGCTTCGGCCTCACCGCCGACCAGGCGGCCGCGGCCAAGTAGGGGAGAACCGGGGCGCTGCCCCGGACCCCGTCGGGGG
>CAZIJE010000249.1:0-2124 GCA_964539435.1 uncultured Desulfovibrio sp. | reverse complement strand
CCCCTGGACGGGTGGGTCCGGGAGGGGTCACCCCTCCCGGCCGCCGGAGGCATCTTCTCCCCTTACGCCGGTCCCTTGGCCCTTGGCAGGAGCAGACGGTAGGACCGGATGCCGTGGACCATTTCGCCGAGCAGCCGGCCGCCGCCGCGCACGAAGCACAACAGCGGCAAAAAGCCCCAGGACTGGCTGGCGTAGAGGACGCGGCGCAGTTTCCGGGACCAGACGAGTTCCGGCAGGATGTCGCGCTTGAGGCCCTTGGCGTAGACCGCGGCGGGGTCGGTTCCCCGGGTCAGGGTGGCGGCCACGGCCTCGCCGGCCAGTTCGCCGCTGCGCAGGGCGTAGTAGATGCCTTCGCCGAAAAGGGTTTCCACCAGTCCGGCCGCGTCGCCGGCCAGAAGCGTCCGGCCGTGCCAGGGCTTTTCCAGGTAGTTGCCATAGGGCAGGCCGTGGCCCTTGGCGGTGTCGGCCAGTTCCGGCGGCAGGCCAAGGAACTCCAGGAACTCCCGGAACTTTTTGCGAAATTCCTTGCCGTGGCGCACGCTGTGGCCGCCGATGCCGATGGCCAGCCGGTCCTTGTGGGGAAAGATCCAGCCGTAGCCGGCGCGCAGGAAGCCGGCGTAGACCGTGGGCGACGCGGCCAGCAGGTCCTTGTGGACCGGGCCGGACAGGCGGGCGTCGTCGCGGGACAGGTAAAACTCCATGCCCCCGCCCATGCCCTCGCGCCAGGAGGCGCTGGAAAACGGGCAGGCCCGGCGCACGACGCTGGCCACGCCGTCCGCGCCGATGACGTGGCGGCCGAGGAATTCCCGGCCATCGGCCAGGCGGACCCGTCCGGCCATGGGATCGACGGCCGTGACCTGGCAGCCCAGGCGGGCGTCGGCCCCGGCCCGCACGGCCTGGTCCAGGAGGTGCTTGTCGAAGACCCGACGCACGGTGAAATGGAAGGGATAGAACAGTTCGCCGGCGGCAATGGTCTTTTCGCGGAACCGGATGCGGTAGCCGGGCGTGGCCGCATTGAAGACACCCGAGGCCAGGAGGCCCTCGGCCGTATCGCCGTAGACCCGTTCCAGCACGTCCACGGATTTCCAGGTCAAAAGCCCGGCGCACAGCTTGTCGCGGGGAAAGGGGGCCTTGTCGAGCAGAAGGACGTTCAGGCCTTTCTGGGCCAGGACGCGGGCCGCGGTCGAACCGGCCGGTCCCGCGCCGACAATGACGGCGTCGTGGGTTGTGGTCATGGTGGGTGGTGCGCAAAAGGTTTCGGCCGCGCCCCCGGCCCGAGCCGGGTTGTCAAGAAACGCCGCCCCGTCTAAAACCCGGTGACCATAACCGCAGCACGCCCGCGCGGCAATGCGCCGGCAAGGCCCCCCGTGACGCCACCCCGCCCGTTTTCTCCGTCCCCGCCGTCCCTCGACGCCGTTGTCTTCGACTTCGACGGCACCCTGGCCGAACTGGTCCTCGATTTCACGGCCATGAAGGACGGCGTGGCCGCCAGGGCCGCCGCCTACCTGGACGCCGTGCCGCCGCCAGACGGTCTGCCGGCCCTGGAATACGCCGAACACCTGGCCGCGCGCATCCGCCGCGTGTCGGCCGTGGACGCCGGCCGGTTTCTGGCCGAGGCGGCCCAGGGCATCCAAGACATGGAGATCGAGGCCGCGCGCCGCGCCCGGCTCTTTCCGGAAACCCGGGCCGCCCTGGCCGGCTTGGCTAGGCGCGGTATCCGCGTCGGCATCATCACCCGCAACTGCCGCGCCGCCGTGGACGCGGTCTTTCCCGACGCCCCGGACTTCGCCGGGGTCATCCTGGCCCGCGACGACGCGCGCCACGTCAAGCCCGACCCGCGCCACCTCCTGCAGGCCCTGGCCGTCCTGGACGCGGCCCCGGCCCGGTCGCTCATGGTCGGCGACCACCCCATGGACCTGGCCACGGGCAAGGCCGCCGGCGCGCTGACCGCCGGCGTGGCCAGCGGCCGGGTGTCCCTGGCCGAACTGGCCGGACACGGGCCGGACTACCTGGCCCCGGACGTGGCGTCCCTGGTGGCGCTGCTGGCGTAGAAGACGGGAGGAGAAGAGGCCTCCGGCGGCCGGGGGGCGTCACGCCCCCCGGACCCCCCGGGCGGGGAGCGCG
>CAZIJE010000248.1:0-2152 GCA_964539435.1 uncultured Desulfovibrio sp. | reverse complement strand
CCCCGCTCGGGGGGTCCGGGGGGCGTGACGCCCCCCGGCCGCCGGAGGCATCTTCTCCTCTCTCCCCCCTCTCTCCCGCCTCTCTCCCGCCTCTCCCTCTCGCGCCTACTTGCGCGAGAAGGCCCAGGCGAGCTTGCGCAGCACGCGAGGGTCCGGGGCGTGGGGGTTGCAGCCGGGCTTGGGGATGGGCAGGGCGTAGCGGTCGGCGAAGGGGGTGGTTTCGAGGAGTTCGTTGATGGCGTGGGCCAGGAGCACGGGCAGGGCCAGCACGTCGGCGGCATTGTAGGCAAGGAGCGTTTCGAGGAGCGCGGGATCGCCGCTTCGGGTGTATTCGCGCCACAGGACCACGGCGAAGTAGCCGTCCGCGCCGGTCAGGTCGCCCCGGTCCACGCCGTAGCGGGCCTCGCATTTCTTGAGCCCGCCCTTAACGCCGATGCCGGTCAGGACGTTTCGCAGATCGATGTGGGCCTTGGGCAGGACGGCTCGCAGGTGGGTACGCAGGACGGGCGCGTCGAAACAGCGGCCATTGAAGGTGACGAGGACCTTGCTTTCGAGGATGTCGGTGGTGAAGTCGTGGAGATTTTTGCCGTGGGCGTAGGTGCGCACGGTGTTTTGACCGTCGTAGAGGGAGACGGCCGTGACCTCGTTTTGGGGCGTGCCGTCGGTTTCGATGTCCACGCAGGCGAGGTACTCGCGGAATTCGAAAAAGAGCCGCCAGGCGTCGGCCGGAGACAGGCGCTCGCCGAACCAGTCGGCGTCGCCGGCGGCCAGGCGTTCCTTGGAAGCCAGGAGCTCGTCGCGCCACATGGGAACCTTGACCGAGGCCAGGGGCGGCGTGTCGGCGTCCAGGAAATCGTCCCAGGTGTGGATGCCGGCCGCCCAGAGGCGGCGTTCGGTGGAGGGGCCGAGACCGGGCAGATGCACGAAGGTATGTTGGAGCACGCGAGGGCCTTACCCCTTTTGCCCTCCGGGCTCAACCGCTGCCTGCGGGCCGGCTCTGGCCGGGACGGCATCAAACCTGCAGAGGTTACGCCGAGGCGGCGATTTTTGCCGCCGTGTCGACCGCCATTCCAAGGAAGGAGCGCCCATGCCCCGACAGTCCGACGCCGCTTCCCCGTCGTCGAAAATGGAATCCGCCGCCCGGCTTCTCGGCCGAGAGCCCGTTATTGCAAGAGAAATTTACCGTCCCGGCCCGCTGCGGGAGGATTTCGAACGCCTGGCCAACCCGGCCGCGCCCATGGCCGACGCCGACGTGCTGAGCTTTCTGCTCAAGTATTTCCATGCTTCGCTCTATCCCGGTTCCGCAGCCCATGCCGTTCCTTTGACGGAGATCAGCACCCTGCTTGGCCGGTTTTACGACCTGTGGTCCGAGTCGGGCGCGGACGGCGAGGTGCCGCTGGCCGGGAGCTACAGCGCCTTTCCGCTGCGCATGCTGGCCGATCTGCCGCGCACGGCCCACATTTTCCGGTCCGTGGCCAACCGCCCCCTGCCGCCGTCCCAGGTCCAGGACCCGTTTCTCGGCCTCGACCTCGGCACGGGCAGCGGCATTCTGCTGGCCGCGGCCTGGTTCCAGGCCAAGCGCAACGGCGTGGCCGAGACCAGGCTCTTCGGCGTGGAGCTCGACGCCGGGGTGGCCGCCCGCACCAACGAAATCTTCCGGTCGCTCGGCATCGGCGAGGTCCGGGTGGCCGACGCCCGCCTGCCGGCCGCCTACGCCGACCTGCCCGACGGCCCCATCGCTTTCGTTGGCAACGAAAACGTGGCCGCGCCCACGGCCCGGCTCTCGGCCGAGCCGTTTTCCGCCATCCACGCCACGCTGTTCACCATGTTTTCCAAGCGCCTGAAGCACACGATATTTTTCCCCGAAGCCCTGGTCGTGCGCGACCGGGACGCGGAACTGGACGTGGTGCTGTCCAAAAACAACCGCTTCCAGGTCCCCCGCCACTACCGCAACCTGCGGCTGCGGCCCCGGTCCATCGTCATCGAGGGCCGGCTCACCCGGCTGTGGCAGATCGGCAAGGACTTCAAGCCCTACGTGCCCCAGGCCTGGCTGTCGGCCATGCCCGGCCGGTGGTGAGACGGGAAAAGAGAAGCGTGGGGGGGGGGGCCCGCCCCCCCCCCGGGGGGGGGGGGGGGGGGGGGGGGCCCCGCG
>CAZIJE010000247.1:0-2187 GCA_964539435.1 uncultured Desulfovibrio sp. | reverse complement strand
TGGAGTGGAGTGGAGGGGAGGGGAAGAGGCCTCCGGCGGCCGGGGGGGGATCATCCCCCCCGGACCCCCTGGATGGGGGAAAGGGGATAGGGTGCGATGGCCAGTGTGTGAAGGAGAGAAAAAGAGACGTTGACAGGGGTGGGGTTTCCGGTCCTCATGGACTGGACGGCGGCGGCCACGAAACGCCGAAAGCGGCGCGCAGCCAGGGCCGCGCGCCGCAAAAAACGCGGCCAACAGGGTCCGGCTCTACCAGTCCTCGTCCTTGGGCTTGGAATTCTGCTGGGACTTGATGACCAGCAGGGAAACGAAAATGGCGGCCATGCCGAACAACACGATGAGCCCGGAGAAATCGAATTTCACGGTGAACCTCCCCCGTACGGATGTATTTCGTGAAAAAAATCCTTAACCCCAAATGACCGTCATGTCCAGATACCGCAGCCGATACCGAGTCCCTTTCCCGACCCGCCAGGTGGCGGCCGTCCTCCTGGTCGCCCTGGCCCTGTGGTGGCCGGCCACGGCCCCGGCCGGGGTCATCGACGTGGAGGGAGACGCCTACCGCCTGGACGGCGGCAAGGCCGTCACCGGAGCCTGGGAAGTGGCCGAGCGGATCGCCGTGACCGGCGACGCGGCCATCGTGGTCATGGGCAAAAACGCCAAGCCCTCGGCGGTCCAGAACATGCTCCAGCTCCTGGAAAGCCTCCGGGTGCCCACGCTTTTGACCAAGAAAGCGGACTACAAGGCCCTGGTGAACCGGGGCGTGGTAAGGCCCACGCGCACGCCTTGACAGCCCCCCCGCCCCCCGGTACTGCCCCGGAAGCGACCTGGGCGCCCTTACGGGCTTAATAGGGAATCCCGTGCAAATCGGGAGCGGTCCCGCCGCCGTCAGTCCTTTCTAAGTCGGCTCCCCCGCGCGCCACTGGGAATCTTCCCGGGAAGGCCGGGGCCGATGGGACGAGCCGGAAGACCTGCCCGGTCAAGGCCAACCCGTCGGCAACGAGGGCTTTTGCCGGCCGGGCTTCGGGAACGCGGCTCCTTCTGACGCCGCCACGCGGCCAGACCGCGTCTCCCCTTCTTCAAGAGCCCTCCATCGATGTGGAGGTCAACCCATGCTTCGCCTGTCGCGAACCGTCCTGACGCTGTGCCTGTCCCTGTGTCTCGCCTGCCCGGCCCTGGCCGGCCATGAGGGCAAGAAGGAGCCGAAACGGGCCATTGTCGTGGCCGCCTTCGGCACCACCGTGCCCGAGGCCGCGCCGGCCCTCGACACCATGGTCGAGCGGGTCAGGGCCGCCTATCCCGGCGTGCCCGTCACCCTCTGCTATACGGCGGCCAAGATCCGCCGCAAGCTGGCCGAGGCAGGGAAAAACATCCCCTCCCCGGCCGAGGCCCTGGCCGCCCTGCCCGACCAGGGCGTGACCGACGTGGCCCTGCTGTCCCT
The DNA here is from genome assembly GCA_964539435.1 of uncultured Desulfovibrio sp. Taxonomy (GTDB): domain Bacteria; phylum Desulfobacterota; class Desulfovibrionia; order Desulfovibrionales; family Desulfovibrionaceae; genus Solidesulfovibrio. Next base: position 752 of record CAZIJE010000247.1, on the reverse strand, counting down.
CCAGACCATCCCCGGCCGCGAATACGACGACCTGGTGCGCACGGCCGCCGCCTTTTCCGGCCTGCCCAAGGGCCTTTCCAAGGTGGAGGTGAGCGCGCCGCTGCTTTTTTCCAGGGACGACTTCCCCCGGGTGGCCAAGGCCCTGGTCGCGGCCGCGCCCCGGGAGCGCAAGCCCGGCGAGGCCGTGGTTTTTGTCGGCCACGGCACCGACCACCCGGCCGACATGGCCTATCCGGCCCTGCAATACGCCCTGTGGCGGTGCGACAGGAATGCCTTCGTGACCACGGTCGAGGGCACGCCCTCCTTCGAGGACGCCGTGGCCGACCTCAAGGCGCGCGGCGTGAAAAAGGCCTGGCTCCTGCCGCTGTTCGCCGTGGCCGGCGACCACGCCCGAAACGACATGGCCGGCCCGGAAAAGGATTCCCTGGCCTCCCAACTCAAGGCCGCCGGCATCGAGGCCGCGCCCGTCCTGTCCGGCAACGCCGACCGCGAGGCCGTGGCCGCCGTCTGGATGGACCACCTCAAGACCGCAATGGCCCGGCTGGCCGGCAACTGATGGCAAAAGGCCTTGTTCGCGGCCTGACGGGCTTTCCCCTGGCCCTGGTCCTGGCCGGGCTTTCCGCCGTGGCGGCGGCCTGCCTGGCCGGGGCCTATCCGGCCACGCCCGGCCAGGTGGCCGCGGTCCTCGGCCGGGAGCTCGGCGGTGTCGTGCAACTCGATGCGTGCAATGCCGTCGATGGTGATGCCCTGCT
>CAZIJE010000246.1:0-2267 GCA_964539435.1 uncultured Desulfovibrio sp. | reverse complement strand
ATGGGGGGGGGGGGGGGGGGGGGGGGGGGGGGGGGGGGGGGGGGGGTCGGGGGGGGAGGAGCCCCCCCGGCGGGGGCGTGGGGGCGGCGCCCCCACATCTTCTCTTCTCCGCTATTCTGCCTGCGCCTCTTCGAGGCGGGCGCGCAGGAAGGCGGGGAGCATGTCCTGGCTGACGGTTTCCTGGCCGCCGGCCCGCATGTTCTTGACCACGACCGTGCCCTGGGCCAGTTCGTCCGTGCCGAGCACCAGGCAGAACCGGGCGCCGGACTTGTCCGCGGCCCGCATCTGGCTTTTGACGCTCTTGGCGGCAAAGGGCGTCTCGCCGGCGAATCCGGCCCGGCGCAGATCCTGGGCCAGGAGCAGGCCGCGCTCCAGGCCGGCCGGGTCGAGCACGGCCAGGACAAAGTCGGGCGCGGCCTCGGCCACATTGTCGATGAGAAGCGCCAGACGCTCCATGCCGCAGGCGAAACCCACGCCCGGCACGTCCGGCCCGCCGAGCGACGCCACCAGTCCGTCGTAGCGGCCGCCGCCGGCCACGGACGACTGGGAGCCGATGTGGCCGGAGACGATCTCGAAGGTGGTGCGCACGTAGTAGTCGAGTCCCCGCACCAGCCGGGGGTTGAGGACGTAGGCCAGGTTCGAGGCGTCGAGGATCCTTCTCACGGCCGCGAAGTGGTCGGCGCAGTCCGGGCACAGGTGGTCCGTGATCTTGGGCGCGTCAGCCGTGAACTCCTTGCACTGGGGCACCTTGCAGTCCAGGACCCGCAGCGGGTTGGTGAGCTTTCTGCGCATGCAGTCGTCGCAGAGCTTCTCCTTGTGCATGCCCTTCAAAAACTCGCGCAGCACGTCGAGAAAGACCGGCCGGCACTGGGAGCAGCCCAGGGAATTGAGCTCGATGGTCAGTTCCGTAAGCCCGAGGGCCCGCAGATAGGCGTCGAGCATGAGCAGGACCTCGGCGTCGAGCAGCGGCTCGGGCGAGCCCACGGCCTCCACGTCGATCTGGTGGAACTGGCGCATGCGGCCCTTCTGGGGCCGCTCGTACCGGAACATGGGTCCATAGGCGAAAAACTTGGCCAGGCCCTCGCCAGCCCGCTTCTCCTCGACCAGGGCCCGCATGACCCCAGCCGTGGCCTCGGGCCGCAGCGTCAGCGACCGGCCCTTGCGGTCCGGAAACGTGTACATCTCCTTTTGCACCACGTCCGTTTCCTCGCCGATGGAGCGGGCGAAGAGCTCGGTCCGTTCGAGGACCGGCACGCGCAGTTCGTGGTAGCCGTAACGGCCGAACACGTCGCGGGCGGTCTGCTCGATAAAGGAGAAGACCGTGGAATCGGGCGGAAAAAGGTCGGCAAAGCCCTTGATTTTCTGAATCTTGTCCATGAAGGCGGTTCCCGGTGGGCGCGCGAGACGCGTCGTTAAAAAAGAGGGAAAATCCTAGACGAGACGGGAAGGCTTGTCAAAAGGGGCTTCACCCCAGGCAGGCCTTGGCCTTGAAGGCCGGCAGCGGCGTCAGCACCGGCTCGCCGGTCAGGCTCACGGAACAGGCGCAAAACGCGCCGATGGGCAGGGACAGGACCGGCGCGTTGAGCTGCCGCCACGGCACGGCCTCGCTCCAGGTCGCCTTGGGCCCCGGCAGGACCGACCGGACCCGGGTCGGCGGCCGGCCCAGATGCTCGCGGACCAGCCGGTTGATCCCCCAGGGCGTGAACCACGTGGCCGTGCGCAGCGGCCCCCGCCCCTTGACCGGAAAAAACATCATGGACAGGCCGTAGCAGGAAAACCGGTTGAGAAAGCCGATCAGCACGGCCTTGCGGGCCACCCGGCCGGCCTCGCGCAGGACCAGCCCCGGGTCCTTGCAGAACTCCAGGACCGTGAACAACACGGCGAAATCGAACTCCTTGTCGCCAAACGGCAGGTGCGAGGCATCGCCCAGGTGCAGGTCCGCCCGGCCCCCCATGCGGACCCGCGCCGCCTCCAGCATGTCCGGCGAGGCGTCGAGCCCGGTCACGTCGAAACCGGCGCTGTGCAGGACATCGAGAAAAATGCCCGTACCGCAACCGACTTCAAGCAACCGCTGCCCACGACGCGGCCACCCGGCCGTCATGCGCTCCAGCAGCCGGATCTCCCGCTTCAGGGCGAACTCGCCCGGCGGCGTCTGGAACCAGGCATCGTACCGCCTGGCCGTTTCCTTGTCCCACATGGTTGTCAGGGAGAACCGGGGGAGGGAACCCCTTTTTGCAAAAAGGGGTTCCCTCCCCCGGACCCCCTCC
>CAZIJE010000245.1:0-2316 GCA_964539435.1 uncultured Desulfovibrio sp. | reverse complement strand
GCCCCGGTCCGGCGGGACACGGCCAGGACCCAGGCCTTGGGCACGGCGTCCTTTTTCTTGGCCTGGGTCACGGCCGAACGGTGCACCTTGATCAGGGCGGCCAGGTCGGCCTGGGAGGCGATGCCCGCGGCCTTGGCGGCCCGGGCGAAAAACCCCTCGAAGCCCCCGCCGCCGGCGTCGGATGTGTGGCGTTGCGTCATGTTTGTTTTTATAAACAAGACGACTTTCGGGCGCAAGGGTTTTCACGGTCCCGGGAAAACTTTTCCCGGCTGGTAAAGTTCGGCTCCGGCCGGACCGATAAGACCTGCGACAGAAAACCCGCCCGGCAGGTCCGGGCAAGCAGACAAGGACGTTTGCCATGACCGTTCCAGACAAGCCCCTCCGGCCCCCGGGCCACGATCCCGCCCAGCGGGAGGATCCGGTCCTTCGGGCCCGGCGCATCGAGGACCTCAAGCGCCGGGTCCAGTCCGGCACCTACCTCATCCAGCGTTACGAGATCATCGAAGGCCTGCTCGACGCCCTGTCCGCCGACGCGGACTGACCAAACCGTCAGTCCGCCGCTTCCCCGCACGTTTTGCGCGCCCCGCACTCTCCGGCCGTGACCGCTTCCGCCAGGGTCCACGGCGGGGCGTCGTCCGCGTCAAGGACCGGACTGCGCAGGGCCGCGCAGTGCAGGAAAAGCCGCTCCCCCTCCCCGCGCCCGTACACCGGGTCCCCGACCAGGGGATGGCCGGCCCCGGCCAGGTGGGCCCGGATCTGGTGCCTGGCCCCCCTGGCGATGCAGCACCGCACCAGGGAAAGCCCGTCGCAGACCTCCACCGGGGCCACATGCGTGTGGCGCAGGGCATCGGACTCGGTCTTGAACCGGACCCGGGTCTTGGCCCGGTCGGCCGCGTCCAGGCGGAAATCCACTGCAAACGGTTCGCGGATCACGCCGTGGACCACGGCCAGGTAGGTCTTTTCCACCCGCCCCGCCGCCTCGAGGTCCCGGTAGGCCTCCCCGGCCGCAGGGGCGAAGGCCAGGGGCACGATGCCGGTGGTCAGCCGGTCCAGGCGGGACAGAAGCATGGGAGAGCGGTCCGGGAAGAGGTGCGGCAGGAGGTCTTCCAGGCTCTGGCCGCCGCCGTGGGCAATGGCCGCGCTGTGAAGCCCGGCCGGCTTGGACACGGCCGCGTAGTCTCCGGCAACGACCAGGACCGGCACGTCGGCCGTGGCGAACGTCCCCTCGGGCCGGGCCAGGGCCACCGCTTCCAGCCGTTCCCCGGCCCGGACCCGGTAGGCCGGCCCCCGCGCCCGGCCGTCGACCAGCGCCGCCCCGGCCTCGATCAGCCGCCGCCGCCCCCGAAGCCCGGTTTCGGGCCACAAGAGCGTCGTGGCCCGGTCCAGCCGCCAGCCGTCGACCTCCGGCGGCGCCACCACCCCGCCGCCCCCCTGCCTGTCCGCTTGGGTCTTGTCTTCCATGGCCAAAGCATAGCCGAGGCCCGGCCAAAGGCAACGGCCGAAACGGTCAGGGCCGGCGTTCGGCCATGCGCAACCGCTTGGCCGTCAACTCGTAGTTGTCTTTGAACAGGTTGTCCTTGGGGTTGCAGCGCAGGGCCTGCTCGAACAGCGGCAGGGATTCCGCCGCCCGGCCGAGCTTGTGCAGGGACAGGCCCATGTTGTTGTAGGCGGCGCAGAAATCCGGACACCGGGCCACCACCGCCCGGTAACCCTCGATGGCCCCGGCCAGGTCGCCGCCGTCGCGCCGGGATTCGGCCGCCGCGAAGGAGGCCGCGCAGGTCCCGGCCGCTTCGGGCCTGGGCCTGGCCGACTGCTCGGCCAGCCGTTTCTGAGTCAGGGCCGCGTTGTCCCGGTAGAGCCGCTCGTCCGGCGCGCATTTGACGGCCTCGGTGAACCACGGCAGGGATTCGGCGGCGTAGCCCAGGGAAAAAAGCGACGCGCCCACGTTGTTGTAGGCCTGGCAGGTGTCCGGGCACTGGTTGAGGAGGGTCTGGTAGTCGCGGATGGCCCCGGCGTGGTCGCCCGAGGCCCGCTTGGCCGCAGCCTCGCGGCCAAGCCCCTCGCACCGGGTCCGGCGGTCGGCGTCCACGTCCTTGGCCGGGGAGGCGTCGCGGCGGGCCTGCTCCCCCCTGGCCGCCGTCTCCCGGGCCAGGCCCGCCTGGACGCGCCGCTCCAGGTCCTTGGCCCGTCCGGCCAGGGCGGCCGGCAGCGGCCCCTGGCCCTTGGCCGCCTCCAGGCGCGCGCCGGCGGCAGGAAAAGCCTTGTTCTCCACGAGCCTGGCCGTCTCGTCGAGGCCGGCCGCGACCTCGGCCTCGG
>CAZIJE010000244.1:0-2329 GCA_964539435.1 uncultured Desulfovibrio sp. | reverse complement strand
CGTTCGCGGAGGAGCGTTTCTACGCTACCCGCGTCGGCCCGTCAACACCTTTTTTCAACCTGCGCCGTTTCGCTTCTGCGTCCCGGCCCGTGCCCGGTTTCCCGTTCGCGGAGTCGGGCGATCTACCCGACCGCGTCCGGCCCGTCAACACGTTTTTTCAGGTCCGCCGAGAAACCATCGTCCCTCGACCCGCGTCGCCGGCTTCCCGTCGTGCGGAGGAGCGTGTCTACGCTTCCGCCCGGTCACCGTCAACACCTTTTTTCACTTTTCCCCGGCCCGCCTGCGCGGCCCGGTCCGTGTCACGGCTTCCCGTCACGCGGAGGTGTGCTTCTACGCATCCCCGCACGGCCCGTCAACACGTTTTTTCAACTTTTCCCGAGGGGCCGCTGCCCCTCGTTCCGCCACCGGGCTGGCCCGTGCGGCGGAGGAGGGTATTTACGCATCCGGACCCGGCCCGTCAACCGCTCTTAGCGAAGTTTTTTCGACATTCCGCCCAACCAGCTGCATTATCATCGGAATTTGATGCGGACAAACCTCGGCCGGCGCCTTCGGGAGTTAGGCGTTGCCTTCGCCCTTGGTGGTGCTGTCCAGCACGTCGTCGATGCCGAAGGTCCGGGACTCGCAGGTGCCGGGCGACAGGACATAGCGGGTGATGGTCCAGGCGTCGTTGTCGATGACGTCGGCGTGGCCCTCCCCGTCCGGGGACAGGGCCTCGGCCAGAGCCTCCAGAAACCCGTCCGCGTCCACCCACCGGCCCTCGTACTCGAAGGCCAGGGTCCCGTCCCGGTAGTCCGCCTCCTCGAAAGGGCAGACCGACGCCAGGGCGGCCCAGGCCTCGGGCGCAAGCCCCCGGGCCTCGCCATAGACGCGATAGTCGGGCTTCACGCGTCCGCCCCGCGCTCGTCGGCCAGCATCCGCTCGGCCACCTGCACGTCGTACATCTCCAGGGGGTCGGTGCCGGCCTTGCGCTTCCTGTACTCGGCCGCCGCCTCCTCGATGGCGTCGTAGGGCACCCAGTCGTGGCGGTCCCAGATCTCCGGGTGCTCCCGGTTCCACAGGCGAAACTCCACCTGGCCGAAACGCTTGCGGACGTACATGCGCACCCGCTTTTCCGTGGGATTGGGATAATAGTATATGCCCAGGCTGTCCTTCATGATCGCTTGGCTCCTTCTTGCAGGCTCTTTTCAAATTCCTCAAAGGTGCGCCGGGCCGTCTCGTCCCAGGAAAAAAGGCGCGACCGGGCCAGGCCCAGCTCCGCCTTTTCCGCGCGCAGGGCCGCGTCCCCGGCCACCCGGCGCAGCATCGCCGCCATCTCCACGGGATCAGACGGATCGTCCAGGTAGAGCCCGGCCTCGCCCGCCACCTCGGGCAGGCTCGACAGCCGCGACGTCACCACCGGACAGCCGCAGGCCATGGCTTCCAGCACCGGCAGGCCGAAGCCCTCGTACACGCTCGGATAGACCAGGGCCAGGGCCTTGGAATAGAGGGCCGCCAGCACCGCGTCGTCGGCATACCCGAGCTCCACGGGCGGGCCCCCCTCCATCCGCTCCCGGGACCAGCCGGTCCAGCCGGCCGTGACCAGGGGCGCGTCCAGGCCGGACAGGGCCAGGGCCTTGGGGATGACATGCATGTTCTTGCGCGGGTCGTAGGTGCCGACGAACAGAAAAAACCGCTCCGGCACACCCGCCGGCAACGGCCCGTCGACCGGATGAAACACGTCCGGCTCGTGGGCGTTCCAGGTGACCCGTATCTTCCCGGCATCAAGTCCCAACACCCGGACCATCTCGTCCCGGGTGAACCCGGACACGGCCATGAACCGGGAGACCTGGCGCAGCCTCTTGAAAAAAAACATCCGGAAATACCGGACCCGCTCGGCCGGATGGTGCTCGGGCAGGGTCAGAAGCGACAGGTCGTGGACTGTGAAGACCGTGCGCACCCCACGCGGCACGGCAAACGGGAAAAACGCAGCCTCGTGGTAGACGTCGTAGCCCCGGGCCGCCCGCCAGAAGACCATCTCCCGCTGGGCGTGCCGCGCCAGCCTGACCCCGAGGGCGGCCAGGGGCGGCAGCTTCCACAGCAAATCCGTCCACCGCGAGCGCCGGGCCAGATTCTCCGGCGGCCGGGGCGGGACGTCGCGCACCCGCCGGCCGTCGAAATAGCCGATCTCCAGCCGGTTGCCGTACCCCCGCTCCAGGGCGGCGTACAGGCAACGCAGGTACCGGCCGATGCCGGTATTGACCGTGGCCAGGGGCACGGCGTTGACGATGACGCGCAGTTTTTTCATTGCAGGATGCCTCCGGCGGCCGGGAGGGGGTCACCCCCTCCCAGA
>CAZIJE010000243.1:0-2361 GCA_964539435.1 uncultured Desulfovibrio sp. | reverse complement strand
CGTTCGCGGAGGAGCGTTTCTACGCTACCCGCGTCGGCCCGTCAACACCTTTTTTTCAACCTGCGCCGTTTCGCTTCCGCGTCCCGGCCCGTGCCCGGTTTCCCGTTCGCGGAGTCGGGCTATCTACCCGACCGCGTCCGGCCCGTCAACACTTTTTTTCAGGTCCGCCGAGAAACCGTTGTCTCTCGGCCCGCGTCGCCGGCTTCCCGTCGTGCGGAGGAGCGTGTCTACGCCTCCGCCCGGTCACCGTCAACACCTTTTTTCACTCGACCCCGGTCCGCCTGCGCGGCCCGGTCCGTGTCACGGCTTCCCGTCACGCGGAGGTGTGCTTCTACGCATCCCCGCAAGGCCCGTCAACACGTTTTTTCAAACCCCGCGTCGTCGCGGCTTCGACTCCGAAAAGTCATGCTCTCGCCGACGTGGGAGAGCATGTCTATGCCCGGGCCGGTTTCTTGTCAACAGGATTTTCACGTTCCCGCCGCTTTCCCCGGTGCGCTCCGGATCGCCGCCCAAACGGCCTGGTCCGGGTCCTGCAATATCTGCGGCAAGCGGCAAGGTTTTCCCGGCCCTGGTTCAGCCCGCCAGAGAGCAGAACCGGCCCCGGCCCAGGGACAGCCCTTGGCCCCGTTGCGATGGCTTGCCCGAAGCCGACGCCCCGCCTCCGCGCCCCCGGAGCCGGGCGTGGCTGCGATAGGGAAATTCCTGCCGCCGGGCATGGAAAGGAAGGTGGACGATGAGCGCGATATGGACCGGCGTTTCCGGCATGGTCAGCTACAGCCAGGGCATTGCCAACACGAGCAACAACCTGGCCAACTCCGAAACCGTTGGCTTCAAGTCCACGCGCATGCTCTTTGCCGACATGATGAGCCAGCTTGCCGGCAGCACCACGGACAACAGCCAGATCGGCATGGGCGTCCAGGTCGGCTCCGTGTCCATGAGCACGGGCGTGGGCGGCCTGGCCAGCGCCAGCCAGTCCATGGACATGGCCATCGACGGCGAGCGGGGCTACTTCATTGTCAAAGATCCGAATAAAGACAAGCAGTATTACACCCGGGCCGGAAACTTCAACTTCAACACCAACGGCTACCTCGTCACTCCCACCGGCAACGAGGTGCAGGGCTGGGCCGTGGACCAGGACGCCGTGAATGCGGCCAAGCGTTCGGGCACGATTTTATCGCAGGTGCCGACCACCGGCCCGGTCACGGACATCCGGATCAAGGATTTTTCCATCGCTCCCCAGGCCACGGGCTCGGTCAGCATGATCACCAACCTCGACAGCATGAACGATCCCGGCGCTTTGGACGCCACGGATCCCTATTTTACCATGTTCAAGAATTACGACGCCAAGAACTCGCCTCCGGTCTCGTCGTCGTCTTATTCTTCGGACATCAAGGTCTACGACTCCGAGGGCGGAGCCCACACCCTCACGGTCTATTATTCCAAGGTGACGGACACCGGAGGCAAGGAATACTGGGAATACATGGTGGCCGTGCCACCCGAGGACGACGGCAGTTCCGCCAGCGGCACGTCCAAGGCCGGGGTCCTCATGATCGGCACCCTGACCTTTTCGGCCCAGGGCGTCCTGGAAAACCAGACCGCCTTCACCCCGTCCGGCGGCGACGCCACGAACCTGTCCTCCTGGACCCTGGCACCCATCGACAGTTCTGGAGTGCCGACCATGAGCGCGACCTTCCGTTCCACCTCCAACGCCTCCAACATCCTGTCGGCCCAGACCATCCAGTTCAAGACCGGGCTGTCGTCCTCGGACAAGGCCTGGAACGCTACGGCGCCGGCCACGGCCGCGGCCATCGGCGTCACGGCCGCGGCCAATGTCGGGTACAACCCGTCAAACACCCGCAACGCCGTGGCCTGCACCACCAACTACGCCACCTCGTCCTACACCCAGAGCCAGTCCCAGGACGGTTATGCCTCGGGGACCCTGGTCAGCACCAATGTCGACGAGAACGGCGTGATTTCCGGCACCTTTTCCAACGGTCGGACCAAAGACCTCTACGTGCTGGCCCTGGCCGACTTCCGCAACCCGACCGACCTGCGCCGCGAGGGCAACAACCTCCTGTCCGCGACCACGGAGTCCGGAGCGGCCACCATCGGCCGGGCCAATTCCGGCGTGTACGACGCCATTGCCGGCTACTCCCTGGAATCCTCGAACGTGGATATGGCCACGGAAATGGTCAACCTGATCACCCTGCAGCGGGCCTTCCAGTCCAACTCCAAGGTGGTGAGCACGGCCGAAGCCATGATGGAAAAGGCGCTGGAGATCAAAAAGTAGCGGGGAAAAGACGCCTCCGGCGGCCGGGAGGGGGTCACCCCCTCCCGGGCCCTCCCGTCCTGTGGGCCGCC
>CAZIJE010000242.1:0-2409 GCA_964539435.1 uncultured Desulfovibrio sp. | reverse complement strand
CCCAGCCAGGGAGGGTCCGGGAGGGGCTTAGCCCCTCCCGGCCGCCGGAGGCATCTTCTCCCCTTTTCTACCGTACACGCGGCGGCCTCGGGCCTGCTCTAGTAGGCGTACGGCTCCGTCGGACGCCATTCGTACATGTAGGCCTGTTCGGCCGGGATCGGGGCGGGATCCAGGTGGTCGGCGGCGAAGAGGGCGGCCGGGGCAATGGAGGAGAAGGCCATGTCCGGCAGTTTGTATTCCCGGCGGTCGTCGGCCGGGAGATCGGCCAGGCGGCCGTAGGCGACGACCCAGCTCTTGTCGGGCGGCGGCGCAGCCTCCCTGGGCAGCTGCACCCGAAAACCCACGGCCGTGCCATCGGCAAAGCAGCACCACACGGCCAGGCGGAAAAGGACGAATTCACCCTTGGCGTCCAGATCCGGGGAGCGGTGGACGAAACCGCGCATGGCGTAGGGCCGGTCGAAGGCCGGACCGGGGCCCTTGGCCGCGATGTCGTAGAGCTCGCCGGTGTTGATGGGCACGTATTCCCTGCCAAGGGCCGTCATGCGGGTGGGGGCCGGTTCGCCGGGGCCGGGATCGGGCAGGCTCGGGGCCACGTTGAAGGGGTCGCTGTCCAGGCTGTCGGAGAGGGCCGGCACGGCGGCCTGGGTCAGGACGATCATGGCCAGGAGGCAGAGGTAGGCGGCCACCCGGCCAAGGCTCGGCCGGGACACCGGCCGGACGGCGGCGAACGCGCCGAGCAGGGCCAGGACGCAGGCGGCGGCCACGGTCAGGGGCCTGAATTTGGGGTTGAGAAACATCCAGTAGTTGCCCCAGGCGGCCAACCACAGGAGATACCCGGCCAGGCCGAACACAGCCACGCCGTCGATGCGGGCGGCCAGGGAACGAAGGAGCGGACGGCCGGTCATGACGCGCCTCCGGTGACAAGGCCCAGGGCGACACAGGCGACGAAGACCACCACGGCCGGCAGCCAGGCCAGCAGGCGCACGAGCCGGGGCGTAAACACCTGTCGCCACATGAGCAGGAGCTTGAGGTCCAGCATGGGACCAAGGGCCAGGAAAGCCAGCTTGGCGGCCTGGGGAAAGGTGGAGAAACTGGCGGCCACGAAGGCGTCGGCCTGGGAGCAGAGCGACAGGCCGACGGCCAGGACCATCATGCCCGGGATGGCCAGGGCCAGGTCGTTTTCCATGGCCATGACCACCGAGGCCGGAACGTAGGCCTTGAAAGCCGCGGCCACCATGGAGCCGAAGACCAGCACCTTGGCCATGTCCAGGAAGTCGGCCATGGCGTGGGACAGGGCCGAGACGGCCTGGTCGCGGCGGCGCGGCCGCAGCGCGGCCACAGGCAGGGCGTCGGCCAGGGAGCCGAACAGCGCGCCCGACTCGGCCGGCTGGACAGGGACGTGGCCATGATCGTGGCCGCAACCGCAGGCCGGTTCACGGCCGGCCAGGGGACGCAGCAGGGTTGCGGTCTTTTGGCCGCCGGCGATGAGGCCCACGGCCAGAGCCGCCACCGACACCAGCAGACACCGCCACAGGGCCATGACCGGGTCGCCCCGGAAGGCGACCAGGGTGGCCAGGATGGAGACCGGATTGACCACCGGCGCGGCCAACATGAAGGCCAGGGCCGCGCCCGGCGGCAGTCCCTTGCCCATGAGCCGGCGGGCCAGGTAGACCACGCCGCACTCGCAGCAGGGCGTGGCCGCGCCCAGGGCCAGACCGAAGAGCGTGGCCGAAAGCCGTCCCTTCGGCGTCAGCCGTTCGACTTTTTCCCGGGGCACGAAGGCTTCCACCAGGCCCGAGGCCAGGGAGCCCAGGAGCAGGAAGGGCAGGGCCTCGAAGACGATGGACAGGGTGGCCTGGGCGAAGAGGTCCAGGTTGTGGAGCGCGTTCATGCCGGCAGGGGCTCGGCCACGGCCGGGCCTTCGGCCAGCCGGTAGGGCGCGCCGGTCGCCTGGCCGGTGGGGGCGAAGCGGACGACGCGCTGGTGGAAGGCGGCCAGGGCCGGCCGGTGGGCGATGCTCAGGATGGCGGTATCGGGCAGGCGTGAGACGAGCAGGCCGTAAAGGGCCTTCTCGGAGGCCTCGTCCAGGGCCGAGCTGGCGTCGTCGCAGAACCGCCAGCGCGGGGCGAGCCCCAGCGCGCGGGCGATGCCCACGCGCTGCTGCTCGCCGGCCGAGAGTTCCTGGGACCAGTGGCGCTCCTCGGAAAGGCTGGGGACGAGGTGGCCCAGGCCGCAGTCGGTCAGGGCCTGGGCCAGGCGCTCGGTGCCGTAGGTTTCAGGCGCGTCCGGGTAGGCCAGGGCTCCGGCCAGGGGGGCGATGGGCAGGTAGGGCCGCTGGGGCAGGAACAGCACCCGTTCGTCGGCGGGCATGGCCACCTCGCCCGAGGCGAAGGGCCACAGGCCGCCGAT
>CAZIJE010000241.1:239-2451 GCA_964539435.1 uncultured Desulfovibrio sp. | reverse complement strand
CCATCCCACCCGCGTCCCCATTCCCCGCTCCCCTTCCAGGGGGTCCGGGGGGGATGATCCCCCCCGGCCGCCGGAGGCATCCTCCCATCCTCCCCTATCCACCTATCCTTCCATCCTCCCTCCCCCTTGCCCGGCCAAGGCCGGGGCGGGTATGGAAGAAGCGGCTGCGGGAAGCGGCCGGACGCGACCGACAAGGAGCCGCCATGCTGGACCGTTTCAAGAAGCGCGCGCTCGGGGCCCAGGGGCTGACCGAGGATCGATCCGCCTACCCGCTCCAACAGACCTTCACGCCGTACGTGGTGGTCTATGCCTGCGACGCCACGTCCGTGACCGTGCGGCGCTACGACCAGTTGGAGGAGGGCGATCCCGAGCTCGTGGAGGGCCGGGTCAACTGGGTCCGGGTGATCGGGGTGCACGACGAGGGGCTGGTGCGGACCGTGGCCAAGCGGTTCGGCATGCATCCGCTGCTGGTGGACGACGTGCTGGCCACGGGCCACCGGCCGGTGCTGGAGGACTACGACGCCCTGGAGTTCGTGCTGTTGCGGCTGCTGCGTTACGACGAGAAGGAGCAGCGGGTCCTGGCCGAGCAGGTCTGCGTGGTGTCGGGCGATGGGTTCGTGCTGACCTTTCAGGAGTGCGAGACGAACCTGTGGGACGCGCTGGCCTCGCGGCTGGAGAAGGGTGGCGGCCGGCTGGCCAAGCGGGGGCGGGAACACCTGACCCATGCCCTGGTGTCGGCGATCCTGGACGAATACATCCTGACGCTCGGCCGGTTGGCCGAGGACATCGAGGAGCTGGAGCAGGAAGTGCTGTCCGGCGGCAACGGCGGCACGCTGCTGGAGACGTACCGGCTCAAGCGCGAGGTGCTGTTCCTGCACCGGTCCCTGTGGCCGCTGCGGGAGGTCCTGCTCCGGTACGTGCCGGACACCACGGGCGTGGGCGACGCCGGCAAGGACGTGTTGTGGAACGACATCCGCCAGGACGTCTACCAGGTGCTGGAGGCGGTGGAGACCCTGCGCGAAATGCTGTCGGAAATGGTCGGCCTGTCCATGACCAAGTCCGAACTGCGCATGAACGCCGTGGGCCAGTACCTGACCCTGGTGGCCACGATCTTTTTGCCCCTCAATTTCCTGGTCGGATTTTTCGGCATGAATTTCGACAACCTGCCGTTCAAGTCCGAAGCGTGGGGCATCTACGCCCTGATGGGGCTCATGGGCCTGACCGTGCTCGGCATGACGCTGTATTTCTACCGCAAACAGTGGCTCGCCAACGCCAAGGCCGTGGAATAGCGCTCTTGATTCCCTTCGAGGGGGTCCGGGGGGCATCATGCCCCCCGGCGGGGCCTGGGGCAGCGCCCCAGTTTTTTTCCCACGTCTACGGCGCGGCCGCCGAGAGCAGGGCGGCGGCCAGGTCGGGGTGGGCGACCACGGCGGTCTTGGGGCAGAGCTGCCGTGCCCTGGCGGCCAGGTCGTCGCGGTCCGTGACGAAGACGCAGCGCAGGTCCGAGGCCTGGCCGGCCAGGGCTTCGAGAAGCGCCAGGCCGGACGGGCCGGCGCAGCAGGCCAGGTGCGGCCCGTGGCCGAGGTCCAGGGACAGGGCCTGGTCCAGGGCGCGCAAGCCCTCGGCCGGGGTGAAGGCGCACGGCGCTTCCTGGCTGGTGGCCGTCGGCGTGACGGCCACGTCCAGGCCGTCGTCCTCCACCCGGAAGTGCTCCCGTTCGGGGTCCACGGCGTCCACGATGTTGTGGACGTGTTCCAGGAGTTCCAGGGAGGCGTCCTCGCCCACCGTGCCCAGGGCGTCCTGGCGGGCGACCACGGTTTCCCCGCGCCGGAACTGGAGTCCCGAGCCCAGGTAGGTGAAGGCCCGCCAGCTCGGATCGGCCAGGAGCATGGCCAGCCGGGCGTTGATGGACTCGAGCAGGCTTGATTTCTGGAGGGACAGGGGCGACGCGCTTTCGCGGCCGTCCGGGTCCACGATCTGGCGTCCCAGGGAGGCGGCGTAGGCGAAGGTGCGGGGCGGCAGGGTGGCCAGGTCGGCCAGCCCCGGACCCGACAGGGGCGCTTCGGTCCAGAGCACGGGCCGTCGGGCCCGGGCCATGGCGTAGCGGGCCAGGGCCACGGCGTTCCAGGCCGGCTGCACGGCCGTGGCGAACCGCTGGCCCGGGGCGCGCAGCACGGCGTCGGCGTCGCACAGAAGCAGGTTGACCGCCGGG
>CAZIJE010000241.1:0-229 GCA_964539435.1 uncultured Desulfovibrio sp. | reverse complement strand
TCTCGCGCAGTCCCTGGCGCAGGGCGTCGCGGAACGCGTGGTGCCGCCGGCCCAGGTGCTTGAGCAGGGCTTCGCGGCCGTCTTCCAGGTAGAGGACGTCGTTTTCGACCTGGCGGGTCTCCTCGGACAGGTCCAGCCGCAGGGTCTGGTCCTCGCCGACCTCCAGCACGGCCCGGCCGTCGCGGTCGGCCGCCGCCTCCAGGGCGGCCTGGCCGCGGGCCAGGGCGGC
>CAZIJE010000240.1:412-2575 GCA_964539435.1 uncultured Desulfovibrio sp. | reverse complement strand
TCATCCCCCCCCGGCGGGGCCCGGGGCAGAGCCCCGGCCAACTAGCGCAATACTTTTTTCACCACGGCCACGAGCTGGTCCGGGGTGAAGGGCTTGACGATCCAGCCCGTGGCCCCGGCGGCCTTGCCTTCGGCCTTCTTGCCGGCCTGGGATTCCGTGGTCAGCATGACGATGGGAATGAACTTGTAGGCGGCCTGGGCCCGGATGCCCTTGATGAGGCCGATGCCGTCGAGATTGGGCATGTTGAGGTCGGTGATGACCATGTCCACGGCGCCGGAGAGCTTGGACAGGGCATCCTTGCCGTCGGACGCCTCGATCACGTCATAGCCTTCCTTCTTGAGCGTGAAGGCCACCATCTGCCGCACGCTCGCCGAGTCGTCCACGGTCATGATTCGTTTAGCCATCGCGATCCTCATCGGCGAAAAAGGTTGCAAGTTGGGGCGTCTGGTCAAAGCCGGAAACCCGGGCCGCCTGGCCGGCCGCTTCCGACACCGGACCCGAGCGTTCCAGGGTCCGGCCGTCGCGGGCCAGGGTCAGGGCGGTGGACAGGAGCAGTTGCAGAAACGTGACGTCGGCTTCCGCGACATCCGACACGTCCAGGGCCAGGCCCTTGCCCGCGCCCACGGCCTCCAGCAGGGCCTGGCGCAGGGCGGCGGCATGCTCCACGGTGCATTTTCCGGAAATTTCGAGGACAAGCCGTGCATCGTCCTCGCGGCGGGTCAGTTCCATGGGAGGCAGCTCCTTGCGGTGATCCGGCTTACTGGGCTATTGTACGGGAGGCTTTGGCCGCGTGCAAGCGCGAGTCTTCCTGTCCGCGCACGAAGCGGACGAGTTGCGGCACGTCGAGGATGAGCGAAATGCTGCCGTCGCCGTTGATCGTCGTGCCCGAGATCCATTTGAGGTGCCGGTAACAGTCGTCCAGGCTCTTGATCACCGCCTGTTGCCGGCCGACCACCCGGTCCACGCAGAACCCGACCATTTCGCCTTCCACTTCGGTCACCACCACGCGTTCGTAACCCGGCTGCTCGCCGGGCACGGAAAACAGGCGGCGCAGGCTCACCACCGGGATCAGGTCGCCCATGCGCTCCATGTTTTCCACAGTCCGGACCTCGCCCTCCACGAACCGTTCCTGGAAGCCGCGCAGGGTGACCAGGGGCACGATGAAGGAGTCCCGGCCGACCACGACGTTGAAGCCGTCGATGATGGCCAGGGTCAGGGGCAGCCGGATGGTCACCACCGTGCCCCGGCCAAGCGCGCTTTCCACCTCCACCGTGCCGCGCAGGGCCTCGATGTTGCGCTTGACCACGTCCATGCCCACGCCCCGGCCGGAGACGTCCGAGACCTTTTCGGCCGTGGAAAAGCCCGGGGCGAAGATGAGGTCGAAAAGCTCCTTGTCCGAAACCTCGGCCTCGGGCGCGAGCAGGCCCCGCTCCACGGCCTTGCGGCGCACGGCCGCCGGGTCGATGCCCCGTCCGTCGTCGCTGATGCTGATGACCACGTTGCCGCCGGAATGGCTGGCCGACAGGGTAATGCGGCCGCGCGGCGGCTTGCCTGCGGCCTCGCGCACGGCCGGCGGCTCCACGCCGTGGTCGAGGCTGTTGCGCAGCAGGTGGACGAGGGGGTCCTTGATCCGGTCGATGACGGTCTTGTCGAGCTCGGTGTCCCCGCCCAGGGCCTCGAAGTCCACGTCCTTGCCGAGGGAGGCCGACAGGTCGCGCAACAGGCGCGTGAACTGGCTGAAGACCGTGCCGATCGGCAGCATGCGAAGCCCGAGCGCCACGTCGCGCATGGCGTCGGTCAGGCGCTCCAGGTCCTCGTCCACGGCCGCGGCCGCGTCGATGTCCCGGGCCTGGACGGCCTGGCGCAGCCGCGACTGGAGGATGACCAGTTCCCCGGCCATGCTGACCACGCTGTCGAGCCGGGCCGCGTCCACGCGCAGGGTCGCGGCCGCGGCCGGCCCGGCCTGGCGCTGGGTTCCGGCCTCGGCCCCGGAGAGGCGGGCGACCTTGGACCGGACATGGGCCTTGGCCTCGCTGATGGTGGCCAGGATCGCGGCCAGGGCACGGCCCAGGGTGTCCAGCACCACCTCGGCCGGGGCCGTGTCCAGGCCGTTTACGGCGGCCAGGAGGGCCGACAGGTCGTCGCCGCGAAGCGGTCCCTCGT
>CAZIJE010000240.1:0-402 GCA_964539435.1 uncultured Desulfovibrio sp. | reverse complement strand
ATGATCACGTCCGAGTCGCCCTCCACGAAGATGAATGCGTCCTGGAGGCTGTTTTTGCCGCACGGCGTGCGCACCAGCATGTCGAAGACGCCGTAGGCCTCCTCGGGCTCGAAGTCCGAGGCGTCGAGGTCGGGCATCTGGCCGTGGCGCAGGACCCGGACCAGGCCGAGGGAGTCCAGGTCGGCCAGGATGCGGATGGGATCGTTGCCCGTATGGAGGATGCGCGGGGCCGGACGGAAACGGATCCAGTAGATGCCGGGCGGGCCGGCCAGGGGCTCGCAGGCGTAGGCCGAGGCCGCGGCGTCGCCGGCCGGGGGCGGTCCTCCGGAGCCGGCGGCAGCGGCCGGGGCCGGGCCTCCGGCCTGGTCCCCGCCCTGGGGCAGGAAGGCCGCGAACGCGCCG
>CAZIJE010000239.1:0-2587 GCA_964539435.1 uncultured Desulfovibrio sp. | reverse complement strand
GATGCCTCCGGCGGCCGGGAGGGGTGACCCCTCCCGGACCCACCCGTCCAGGGGGTCCGGGGGGGATGATCCTCCCCGGCCGCCGGAGGCATCTTCCTCTTCTTCCCTCTACCGGCCGCCGACGCCGCAGATCTTGAAGCGGTCGCGTTTTTTCTCGCGCACGTCGTCCCAGGTGGGTTCGCGCCAGCAAAGCGGCGTCTCGCGGTTCGGGGCGACGATGACCGGGGCGTGGTCGCCGCCGGCCACGTCCACTTTCACGTCGCCGGAGGTGGCCCGGGCCTTGGGGTTGAAGGAGGCGACAAAGGCGGCGGCGTCGGCCACGGCGGCGGCGTCCCAGACCGCGCCGGGCAGGCGTCGGGCCACGCCCAGGGGGCCGGGCAGGGAGCGGACCTTGAAGACCAGGTCGCTCGGGCCGATGGCTTCTTCGAGGCGGGCGTTGTCGGCCTGGTTGCGGCCGATGGCCAGCCACCGGTCGCCGGCCCAGTACTGGCGGCCGATGTTGGCCAGGTCGAAGTCCGCGGGCGCGGGGGCGGGGTGGTGGAGGAAGAGCGGGAAAAAGCGGCGCGCCGAGGCCTCTTCGGTCAGCAGGCAGCCGCCGGCCGGGGTGGGGATTTCGGTCAGGCCGTAGTGGGCGGCCAGGGCCATCTGGTCCTTGCGGCCCCGGCCGCTGATGCCCAGGAGCCGTTCGCGGTCCACCAGGCCCGAGGTTTCGGCTTCGGTTTCGAGCAGCCGTTTGGCGCACAGCGGCCGCAGCAAAAGACCGCGCGTGGCCGAGTCGCGGCTGATGATGTCCAGGGCGTCGCGGCGCTGGGACATGGGCCGCTGGCCGAGGACCTCGCCGGAAACGAGAAAGGAGGCCCCGTAGTCGGCCAACAGGGCCTTGGCCCGGCGCAGCATGAGGATCTTGCAGTCCACGCAGGGGTTGAGAAACTTGCCGAGGCCGTGGGTCGGGCCGGCGGCCAGCATGGAGACGTATGCGTCGGACACGTCCACCGGGACGATGTCCAGGCCGTAGACGGCGCGCCAGTGGTCGATCTTGGCCGGCTTGCCGAAAAAGGGGCTGACGAAGTGCAGGCACAGGACGTCGAGCCCCTGGGCGGCCACGGTCTTGGCGGCCAGGATGCTGTCGAGGCCGCCGGAGAAAAGGGCCAGGGCGTGGTAGGATTTCATGGGGCGTAGCTAAGGTGTCCGGCCGGGCAAGGCAAGGGCCAAAAAAGCGGTCCGGCCGCATCCCCGGCATTGCGGCACGGGGAAAATTTTCTTGCGTAAAAGGGGCCTTCAACCTTTCTTTTTACGGTTCCGGCCTTATATTTCCTCGATACATTCTCCCGGCGGCGCGTTGCCGCAAGTCTCTGAAGTTGCCGTACGGCAAGGATTTTGCTATACGGTCCCCCTTTACGTCCCCAACACCAAGCGAGGAACACGGCGTTATGGCTAAAAAGCCTGCCCAATCCCCCGAAGAATTCCGCAACGAGGCCCTCGCCACCGCGCTGACCACCATCGAACGCAAGCACGGCCAGGGCGCCGTCATGCGTCTTGAGGACTCGGCCCATGTGAAGATTCCGGCCATCCCGACCGGCTCCATCGGCCTCGACCTGGCCCTTGGCATCGGCGGCATCCCCAAGGGACGCATCACCGAAATCTACGGTCCCGAATCCTCGGGCAAGACCACGCTTGCCCTGCACATCATCGCCGAAGCCCAGAAACTCGGCGGCACGGCCGCCTTCATCGACGCCGAACACGCCCTGGACGTGAACTACGCCCGCCGGCTCGGCGTCAACACCCCGGAACTGCTCATCTCCCAGCCCGACTACGGCGAGCAGGCCCTGGACATCGCCGACCTGCTCGTGCGTTCCGGAGCCGTGGACGTGGTGGTCATCGACTCCGTGGCCGCCCTCATCCCCCAGGCCGAACTCGAAGGCGAGATGGGCGAGACCCAGGTCGGCGGCCAGGCCCGGCTCATGTCCCACGCCATGCGCAAGCTGACCGGCACCATCCACAAGTCCCAGACGTCGGTCATCTTCATCAACCAGATCCGCATGAAGATCGGCATGACCGGCTACGGCAGCCCGGAAACCACCACCGGCGGCAATGCGCTCAAGTTCTACGCCAGCGTGCGCCTGGACATCCGCCGCATCCAGACCCTCAAGGACAAGGAAGAGACCTACGGCAGCCGCTGCCGGGTCAAGGTGGTCAAAAACAAGGTCGCGCCGCCGTTCCGCGAGGCCCTGTTCGACATCCTCTACGGCACCGGCGTCTCCCGCGAGGGCGAGCTCATCGACATGGGCGTCGAGGCCGGCATCGTGGACAAGTCCGGAGCCTGGTTCGCCTTCGGCTCGGAACGCCTCGGCCAGGGCCGCGACAACGTCCGGACCTTCCTCCAGGAACACACCGACATCCGCGACCAGATCGAAGGCAAGCTGCGCGAACACCTGGGATTCGCCGAATACACGCCGCCGCCGGCTCCCGACGTGGAGGAGATGGCGGAGGAAGATGGGATGTAGATAGAGAAGAGAAGCGAAGCGAAGGGAAGGGAAGAGGAAGATGCCTCCGGCGGCCGGGAGGGGCTAAGCCCCTCCCGGACCCT
>CAZIJE010000238.1:0-2644 GCA_964539435.1 uncultured Desulfovibrio sp. | reverse complement strand
ACGCCCGCGAACTCCAGCCCGAGGAGGACCTGGCGCCGCCGCGCCGGCCACGCGCCCCGGAACCGGCCGCGCCGTCCCGCCCCGCGACCCGCGACCCCGACCTGTTCGAGGATTCGCACCCCATGGACACGCCCGGCTCCCGGCGCGCCGCCCGCTCCGAGGCCGGACCCGAGGCCGGGCACCCGGCTGCTGACCGGTACGGCCGCGACGCGACGGAAACAACGGCCGCCGACTGGCGCGGAGAAGACTTCCGTCACGCCCTGGACAACGCCCGGGACCCCGAAGACGTTTCCGAACTCGATACGCGGGACGATACCGTGCCCCGACGTGCCTCGGCGGCCCACGCTCCTGTCGCCGCCCGCCGGACCGAACCGCCCCGCTCACGGCCAGTGCCGGAGGCCGAGACGTTTATGCCGGACGAGGATGCCGCAGGGGCCGATGCCGCATCCGGATTGTATGACGCCCCCCCGGTCCGCCGGTCCGTTCCCCGCGACACGGTCCAGGAGGAGCCCGGCGCGCCCGACCGGCCGGATGCCGGCCCCGCGTCCCTGACGCCGGACGCCGACGACGCGGGCGACGCGGCCGAGACGCGGCCCGGCCGTTCCGACGGCGTGCGCGACATCTGGGCCAGGCTGCAGGCCATGAACGACGAGCCCCGGCGCAAGGCCGCGCAGGCGCAAGGCCGGGCCGGGCCCGAGGACGGACCGGACGAGCCCGAAGCGCCCCGCGAGGCCGTCACCGATCCCATCCCCTGGGAGCGCCTGGACGCCTACGGCTTTTTCCCGGGCCTGTTCCTGACGCTCAAAAAGATCCTGCTCGCGCCGGCCGCCTTCTTCGGCGCCATGCCCGAGGGCCGGCCCAAGGCCAAGGCCATGGTTTTCAACCTCCTGATCAGCGAGTTCCTGCTGGTCATCGATTTCCTCTGGTCCCTGACCGGACTGCGGGCCCGCCTCGGCGACACGGGCACGGCCGGAGGCCTCACCGCCATCGCCCATGCGCCCGGCCTCGGTTTCCTGGTCGCCCTGCTCCTGGTGCCCCTGGCCATTGCGCTCGGCATCTACCTCGACGCCTGGTTGACCCACCTGCTGCTGCTCCTTTTCCGCAGCGCCAAAAAAGGATTCAACGAGACCTTCCGGGTCATGTGCTACAGCGCCGCGCCCACGGTCCTGTCCGCCGTGCCCGTGGCCGGCCAGATCCTGTCCCCTGTCATCCTGGTCTGGTACATGGCCCTCCAGGCCATCGGCCTCAAAAAAGTCCACGAAGGAGCCTACACCCAGACCCTGGCCGCCATTTTCATCAAATGGTCCCTGTACCTGTTCCTGCTGCTGGCCATGCTGCAAAATCTCGCTCCCGGCAGCTGACCGGGGCTTTGTCCGTCTCCCCCTTGACGCCGGCCGCCGGAAGCGCAACAACGATCATGGCCAGATGCGGTCCTGGCTGGCAGGACCGGTTGCGGCGGGACCGCGCGAAAGCCCGGCGGCGGCGATGACGGAGTGAGCCCATGTTGGCATGGTTGCGGACAAAAATGCAGGGATTGGCCGAGCAGCGGCGGATGGCCCGGGAAATCCACCCCGAGACCTTCCGGAACATGGCCGCCGAACTGGCGGAACTGGCGGAACTGGCCGGGAAGGCCCATCCCGAGGAACAGGCCTTCCTCCTCAAGGCCCGGCGGATCCGCAAGGAGATGCTGGAACTGGAACGCATGACCAGCCGCCCGGAATTTCGCCTGCTGCCCTCGAAAAAACGCCTGGAACTGCGCGAAAGCCTGCTGTCCTCCCGCGAACAGCTCCTCAAGACCCTCTCCGACGCCCCCGTGGTCACCACCACCCGCCAATAACCCGTC
This sequence comes from uncultured Desulfovibrio sp., assembly GCA_964539435.1. Lineage (GTDB taxonomy): Bacteria > Desulfobacterota > Desulfovibrionia > Desulfovibrionales > Desulfovibrionaceae > Solidesulfovibrio. The sequence goes on along the minus strand of CAZIJE010000238.1, from coordinate 801 downwards.
CGGAGGTCCCCATGCGCCGCCACCAGCCCTTCGCCGGCACCCTGCCCAGTCTGCTCCTCGGCCTGCTCCTCCTCGCCGGCTGCGCCGTGGAGCCGAAGCTGGCCGACAAGCACACCGTCTACATCGACAACTACACCCGGCGCGACAACCCGGAAGTCTACGTCGAGCCCATGCGCTCGCCTCCCGCCCCGGTCTCCGCCCTGGTCGTGCCCTTCCAGGTCACCCAGGACATCGCCGGCTCCCAGGAGCTCGGCGAGCAACTCACCCGGATCGTCTGGCAGACCTGGACCCGCGACCGCGTCTTTCCCAAGCTCCTCTACGAGGCCAACCTCCGCAACGGCACCACGCCCCAGGCCGTGGCCCTGGCCCGCAAGCTGGGCCTCGACGTGGTCGTGGTCGGCAAGTTCACCTACGTCATGTCCGGCGGCACCCGGGGCGACTCCGGCGTCTCGTTCACCTGCGACGTCATCGACGTCCGCAACGGCGAACGCCTCTGGTCCATGGCCCACACCGGCACCATGGAAACAGGCCTGAACGAAGACTACATCATCTTCGCCCGCAAGAATCGGATGCCCACCGACCCCCTGGCCGCCATCACCGCCACCCTGGCCATGGACATGGGCGGCCCCATCACCACATGGAACTACGGCTTCGTCCCGCCCAAGCCCGCCGGCCCCAACCCGCCGCCCCCGCCGCCTGCCGGGCCCGCCGGCGCCGGGTCGTAGAGACGGGACGAGAAGAGAAGACGCCTCCGGCGGCCGGGAGGGGGTCACCCCCTCCCGGACCCTCCCGGTCTGTGGG
>CAZIJE010000237.1:0-2702 GCA_964539435.1 uncultured Desulfovibrio sp. | reverse complement strand
CGGCATCCGCCGTTCCCAGGGCCTGGGCCGGTTCTCGCGGCCGGCGGGCCTGGGGCGCAACACAGGCCGCGTCCGTGGCCGTGGCCGGCGCGACGCCCGTGGCGGTCCGGGCCGGGACGGCCGCCAGGAGGAGCGCCCGGGTCCACACGGCCCGCCGGTCGGCCGCGGCCCAGTCCCGGCCGGTCGGCCGGCCGGCCAGGGCGTCGACCTGCAGGGTCCACAGCCCGGCGAGCAGTTCGGCCGCGACGCGGCCTGTCTCCCGGAAACCGGCCGGCCGCGAAACGGCCTCGCCATGGCGCGGCCGGGCCGGCTCCCGGCCGAAGGCCAGGGCCGCGCCCGCCAAGGCAATGACGATGGCCAAAAGCCAGACGCGCCGTTTCATGGCAGAAACGGCGCCAAGGGACAGCCCGCGCACCGGGGAGCCTTGGGCTTGCACCAGGCATAGCCCACCCGGGCCAGCAGGGCGTGGTATTCGGCGAAAAGGGCCGGATCTTCCGGCAGCGCGTCCATGAACATCTCCCGCAGGTCGTCGTACAGGGCGTCCTCGGCCATCAGCGCGTGCCGGCCGCAGATGCGCACGGTGTAGGCGTCCACCACGAAGGTCGGAAACCCCAGGGCAAAAAGCAGGATCTTGTCCGCGGTTTCCGGCCCCACGCCCCGCACGGCCAGAAGCGTCCGCCGGGCGGCCTCCAGGTCCATCCGGGCCAGGGCCGTCAGGTCGCCGCCCAGGTCCTGCACGATAAGTGCCAGAAGATTGCGAAGCCTGGCCGCCTTGACCTGGAAATACCGGACCGGCCGGATCCGCCGGGCCAGTTCCTCCACCGGCAGCGCGTACAGGGCCTCGGCCGTGAACGCGCCGCCGGCCTTCAAGTTGGCCATGGCCAGTTCCACGTTTTGCCAGCTCACGTTCTGGGTCAGGATGGAGCCCACCGCGATCTCGAAGGGACTCTCCCGCGGCCACCAGCGGCTTTGGCCCAGGGCGTCCAACATGGCCTGGTACATCTCGAGAAAAAGGGTCCGCCGTTTCATGTCCCGTTCCTGGCTCCTTTGCGGGCGACGCCTGCCGCGACCATTCCCACCCTAGCCGCTTTCGCCGGATTGATACAGCCCCGGCCGCTTCCGGCCCTTTCCCCCGGCCGCCGGCCCGGCTTTGCAAAGCCGCGCCCCTCGTGTAAGGCGGTCCCCACAAAGGACGCCCGCCCGGAGAAGGAGGAAGCCATGTCCGCCGCCTTCGTCTACATCACGACCGAGTCGCCCGAGCAGGCCGAACGCATCGGCCGCGCCCTGGTGGAGGAAAAGCTGGCCGCCTGCGCCAACATCCTGCCCGGCATGCGCTCCGTCTACCGCTGGAAAGGAGCCGTCGAGACCGCGCAGGAAACCGTGCTCATCGCCAAGACCCGGATGGCCCTGGCCGACGCCCTGGCCGCCCGGGTGAAGGCGCTCCACACCTACGAGGTCCCCTGCGTCGTGGTCCTGCCCATTGCGGCCGGCCTGCCGGACTACCTGCGCTGGATCGACGACGAAACCGTCCCCCAAGCCCCAATTCCCTGAAGGAGAACCCGCCCATGCGCATCCTCGTCTCGGGCTCGTTGGCCTATGACCGCATCATGAGCTTTCCCGGCAGCTTCGCCGACCACATCCTGCCCGACAAGATCCATATTCTAAACGTCTGCTTCCTGGTCGAGGGCCTGGAGGAAAAGTTCGGCGGCACGGCCGGCAACATCGCCTACTGCCTGAAGCTCCTCGGCGTGGACCCGACCATCGTGGCCAGCGCCGGCAAGGACTTCGCCGCCTACGAGGCCTGGCTGCGCCACTGCGGCATCTCCATCGACGGCATCCGCCGCGTGAACAGCGAATTCACGGCCGGGGCCTACATCACCACCGACCGCTCGGACAACCAGATCACGGGTTTCAATCCCGGGGCCATGAAGTACAGCGCCGAATACCCGGTGGACGACTGCGACCCGGCCGACGCCATCGCCATCGTCGCCCCCGGCAACCTGGCCGACATGCAGGAGTATCCCCGTCGCTACAAGGCCAAGGGCATCCCGGTCATGGTGGACCCGGGCCAGAACATCACCGCCTTCACCGGCGACCAGCTGACCGAGATGCTGACCGGCGCGACCTACCTGATCTCCAACGACTACGAACTCCAGCTCATCGAAAACGCCACCAAGCTGACCCTGGCCGAGATCGTGGGCCGGGCCGGCACGGTCATCACCACCCTTGGCGAAAACGGCTCCGTCATTCGCCAGGGAAACACCGAAACCGTCATCCCGCCCTGCCCGGTGACCGACGTCAAGGACCCCACCGGCGCGGGCGACGCCTTCCGGGCCGGCTTCATCAAGGGCCTGACCATGGGCAAGGCCCCGGCCGAGGCGGCCAAGCTCGGCTCGGTGTCCGCCGCCTACGCCGTCGAGCGCCACGGCACCCAGGAACACCGCTTCACCTGGCAGGAATTCACCGCCCGCTATACCGCCGTTTTCGGGCCGATGTAGCGAGGGCGGAGAAGAGGCCTCCGGCGGCCGGGGGGGATGATCCCCCCCGGTCCCCCTCGACGGGAAGACAAGGAAGCCCTTCTCTGCCGGCTTTTCTTTTTTTGGAAAAAGAAGTATACAATCCACGCCGGACGTCTCCTCGCGCAACGACGCCCGGTAAAAAGTTTTGGGGGCGGGAGGGGGTCCGGGGGAGGGACCCCCTTG
>CAZIJE010000236.1:0-2863 GCA_964539435.1 uncultured Desulfovibrio sp. | reverse complement strand
GGCTGGCTTTGCAGCCGGGCAAACGCGGCACCCATATCGGGTGGGTCCGGGAGGGGGTGACCCCCTCCCGGCCGCCGGAGGCCTCTTCCCTCCTACGCGCACCGGTCCTGCCCGGCGACAGCGCCGGCTTCGTGGAAGGCGGTGAAGGAGGCCAGGCCGTCCTTGCCCATGTAGCGTTCGAGCTGCCGTCGGTCGGCCTGGAGCAGGTCCACCACGATGAGGCCGTCGAGGCAGTCGGCGAAGCCCTTGTCCACGTTGAAGGCCAGGATCTTGCCGCCGAGCTTGAGGTACTGGCGCAGGAGCACGGGGATGCCCTTGCGGTCGGCTTCGATGTCGTCGATGAGCGCCAGCAGGTCGTCGAGGTCGGCGACCAGGGTCCGGGCGGCCCGGGCGAGCCAGGTTTGGCCGCGCAGCGGGGTCTTGGGCCGCACGTGGCGGGCCAGGAGGGGGTTGGTGACGTTGCCTTCGAAGTAGCTGGCCATGAGCCGGCGGGAGGCGTGCTTGTAGTCGCTGGTGATGCTGACCGGGCCGAAAAGGACCCGGTAGCGCGGTTCGCGCACCACCATCTGGGCCAGTCCCTTCCAGAGGAGGAGCAGGGGGGAGTAGCTCTTCTGGTATTCGGGCCGCACGAACGACCGGCCCATTTCCAGGGCCGGGCTGATCTGGGCGAAAAAGGCGGCCTTGAGCACGAACAGCGTGCTCGTGTAGAGGCTCTGGGGGCCGCCAGCGGCCAGCAGTTCGTCGGTGCGGCCGATGCGGTAGGCCCCGGCCACTTCGCGCTTTTCGGCGTTCCAGAGAAACAGGTGGCGGTAGACGGGATCGAAGGCGTCCAGGTCGCAGGCCTTGCCCGTGCCTTCCCCGACCCGGCGGAAGGTCAGTTCGCGCAGCCGCCCGATCTCGCGCAGGGTCAGGGGGATGGCCTCGGCCCTGGCCTCGATGACCGAAAAGGCGCCGCTCTGGTGGAGCACGGCCTCGGCCGGCAGGCCGGCGATCTCGTCGGCCAGGAGGTCGGGGCTGACGGGCGCGATGAGGGCTTCCTGGCGGGCCAGGCCCTTGGGGGGAAACAGGGGCGGACGCCGCCGGGGCCGGTGGGGCCGGTCGCGCAACAGCTGGGTGCGCAGGCGCAGGTAGCGGGTGACGCATTCGTCGGCGTCGGCCTCGCAGCTGGAGAGGCGGGCCAGGCGGGCGTAGCCGATGGGCGAGCCGACCCGGGCCTCCACGGTGACGCCGCGCTTGTTGGCGAATTCCCGGGGCAGCATGGCCGTGCGCAGCAGGGGGTGGACCAGGCCGAGGACCTGGAACAGGCGGCTGTTGCGGCCGCCGAAGTGGACCGGCACGACCGTGGCCTCGGTCTTGCGGACGAGCCGGGCGACGGTGGTGCTCCAGGCCGGATCGGCCACGGCCAGGCGGCCGTTGTCCAGGCGCGGGTGGGCCACGGCCCCGGCCGGGAAGACGCCGAGCAGGCCGCCGGCGCGCAGGACCTGGAGGCACTCCTTGAGCGGCCGGATGTTGGTTCCCGTGGCCGAACCGCCGCCAAAGGGATCGACAAAGACGAACAGGTCGCGCAGCTCGGGGATGCGGGAGAGCAGGAAATTGGCCATGATCCGGGCGTCGGGACGCACGGCCAAGAGCATCTTGGCCAGGACCAGGCCTTCGAGGCCGCCGAAGGGGTGGTTGGAGACCACCACCACCGGACCGGTCTTGGGGATGCGGTCGAGTTCCTCGGCCGCGACCCGCACTGGCACGTCCATGGCCGACAGGACCGCGTCCACGAACGCGCCGCCGGACAGGCCGGCGGGCACGCTCCGGTACAGGGCTTCGATGGGGTCCAGGGACAGCAGCCTGCCAAGGGCCGGCTCGGCCAGGGCCACGACCCGGCGGAGGAAAGCCCCGCCGACGGACGGCGTCAGGGCGAACAATCGGGAGCGGGCGGGAATATCCATGTCATCACCTCGATGGACGGCGTGGGAAGCGACGGAACGGGTCCGTCCGTCGCTGTTCCGCTTCTAGCCAGCCCGGGTTACGACTCCATGGAGAATGCGCGGGCGCGCGGCGACGATTGCGCGCGTCCGCGTCACAGGCGGTTCTGTGACGAAACACTCTGTACGCCAGACGGAAGGAGGAGGCAAGGCGGCTGTCCTTGACACCGGGAACGGGGCGATCCTAGGGTGCATGTCGGGCCAGCCGCCCGCTTCCGGAGTCAGGCGCCGGGGATTGCAGCCGTTTTGCGGCCGGAAGGGGCGCGCCGCTGGCCGGATTCGGTCTGCCGGAGGAATCACGTGGCAGCAAACCGCCTCTACTCCGTGGCCGCCATCGCCAAGCTCCTGGAGATGCCGGAGTCCACGCTCCACTACTGGAAGAACCGGTTCGACGACGTCCTGCCGAGCGTCGGCCAGGGGCGGGGCAAGCGGTTCCGGCCCGAGGCCGTGGACATCTTCCGGGCCATCGGCCGGCTGCTCGGCCAGGGCCTGTCCGCGGCCGACGCCCGGACCGAACTGGTCCGGCGCTATCCGGTCAACATCCCCCACCAGCCGCCGGAGCCCGAAAACGCGGCGGCTGCGGCCGCGCCGCAAGCCGGGGCGTTCGGGGGGGAAGAGGCCCTGGCCCTGGCCGCCACTCTCGGGGCGGAAATCGCCCGGTCGCTTCTGGCCCACCTGGGGCAGGCCCTGCCGCCGGCGAACGCGACGGCGGGCCTGGACGCCGCGGCCCTGGCCGGAGAACTGGCGGCCGTGCGGTCGGAAAACGCCTGCCTGACGGAAAAGATGCGCCTGCTGGAAAACGAGCTGGTCCGGCTGCGCAAGGACCGGCGCGAGCTCGAAACCTACCTCGTGGACAAGCTAAACGCCCTGCGCCGGCCTGAAGA
>CAZIJE010000235.1:0-2895 GCA_964539435.1 uncultured Desulfovibrio sp. | reverse complement strand
CGGCCCGGGCCGGCGAGGCCGGCCGGGGCTTCGCCGTGGTGGCCGACGAGGTCAGAAAGCTCGCCGAGAAGACCATGGCCGCCACGGCCGAGGTGGGCCAGGCCATCCGGGATATCCAGGCCGGCACCCAAAAGGGCGTGGGCGGCGTGCGCGAGGCCGTGGACGCCATCGAGTCGGCCACCTCCCTGGCCGACCAGTCCGGCCAGGCCCTTGCCGCCATCGTCTCCCTGGTGGAGACGGCCTCGGACCAGGTCCGGTCCATTGCCGCCGCCTCGGAAGAACAGTCGGCGGCCAGCGAGGCCATCGAAGCCTCTGTCGCCGACGTCAGCCGGGTGTCCGGAGAGACGGCCGCGGCCATGGACCGTTCGGCCGCGGCCGTGGCCGATCTGGCCGATCAGGCCCAGGTCCTCAGGGGACTGATCGAGGAACTGCGCGGCGGAAACGGCCAGGCTTCCCTGCCGGGTCCGGCGATCGTTCCGGTCACGGGCGCGGGGCGTACCGGCGCGGTCGCCCTGTAGCCGACCTCCATGTTGCCGTTTGAAATGCGGCGTCTGGTCCTGCGTCCGCCGCCGCGATCTTGACCCCCCCCTCCAAAGCGTCTAAACTGCCATGTTTACAATTCAGGCATTCGAATCGCATGGCGGAGGGTTCCGGGATGGTTCCGGAACAGGCCAGGCGCAACGGGGGAAGGAACATGGGGCTACGTACTGACTTCATCTGGATGGATGGCGCGCTTATTCCCTGGGATCAGGCCAACGTGCACGTCCTGACCCACGCCCTGCACTACGGGTTTTCCGTGTTCGAGGGCATTCGGGCCTATGAGACGGCGGACGGCAAGTCGGCGGTCTTTCGCTTGAACGAGCACGTGGACCGGCTCTTCGGCTCGGCCAAGGTCCTCAACATGACCATCGGCCACACCAGGGAAGCGGTGGCCAAGGCCTGCGTGGAGACCCTTGCGGCCAACAAGATGCCCGCCGGCTACATCCGGCCCATCGCGTTCGTGGGTTCGGGCGAGGCCATGGGCGTCAATCCCGGCAAGAATCCCATCCGCACCGCCATCGCCACCTGGCCCTGGGGCGCCTACCTCGGCGCCGAAGCGCTGGAGAAGGGCATCCGCATCTGCACCTCGAGCTACACCCGCCACCACGTCAACGTCATGATGACCAAGGCCAAGGTGGCCGGCAACTACGTCAACTCCGTCCTGGCCAAGACCGAGGCCCTGGCCGACGGCTACGACGAGGCCCTGATGCTCGATCCGAGCGGCTACGTGGCCGAAGGGACCGGCGAGAACGTCTTTATCGTCAAAAACGGCGTCATCAAGACCCCGCCCCTGACCTCGATCCTGGCCGGCATCACCCGCGACAGCCTGATCACCCTGGCCCGGGAACTGGGCTACCAGGTGGTGGAGCAGCTTTTCACCCGCGACGAGATGTACATGGCCGACGAGGCGTTCTTCTCGGGCACGGCCGCCGAACTGACGCCGATCCGCGAACTGGACCGCCGCGTCATCGGCGAGGGCCATGCCGGCCCCGTGGCCAAGGCCCTGCAGGCCGCCTTCTTCAAGGTGGTCAAGGGCGAAAATCCGGCCTACGACCACTGGCTGACCCGCTACAGTCTGTAATCCCCCCGGGCGGCTTGGCCGTTTCCGCCAGGCCGCCCGGACACTTTCCATGAGCACCACCAGCCTCACCGCCAAATACCGGCCCCAGCGGTTCGCCGACGTGGCCGGCCAGGAGGCCGTCAAGCGGATCCTGTCCCGGGCCGCGGCCGAGGACAAGATTGCGCCGGCCTACCTTTTCAGCGGCACGCGCGGGGTGGGCAAGACCACCCTGGCCAGGGTCCTGGCCAAGGCCCTCAACTGCGAGACCGCGCCCACGGGCGAACCGTGCAACGCCTGCTCCCAGTGCCGCCAGATCACGGCCGGGGTCTCGCCGGACGTCATCGAGATCGACGCCGCCACCCACGGCAAGGTGGACGACGCCCGGCGCCTCAAGGAGGATGTGGGCTACGCGCCTTTAAACAGCCGCTACAAGGTCTTTATCATCGACGAGGCCCACATGCTCACCATGCAGGCCTTCAATGCGTTGCTAAAGACCCTGGAGGAGCCGCCGGCCCGCGTCACCTTCATCCTGGCCACCACCGAGCCCCACAAGTTTCCGGCCACCATCATCAGCCGCTGCCAGCACTTCCTGTTCAAGCGCCTGGCCCAGCCCGAGCTCGAAGCCCATCTGGCCGGGCTTCTGGAACGCGAGGCCGTGGCCTATGAACAAAAGGCCGTCAGCCTCATCGCCCGGCGGGGGGCCGGGAGCGTGCGCGACTCCATGTCGCTTCTGGCCCAGGTCCTGGCCCTGGGCGGCACGGAGCTGACCGAGGCCGACGCCCGGGGGGTCCTGGGTCTGGCCGGCCAGGAGGTGTTTTTCGGCCTCATCGAAGCCGTCCACGGCCAGGACGGCCCGGCCGTGGTGGCGCTTTTGCGCCAGGTCCTGGACAAGGGCCTGGACATCGGCTTTTTCCTGCGCGAGCTGGCCGGCATGTGGCGCAACCTGTTTTTGCTCCGCCAGGCCGGGGAAAAAGGGCTGGCCGTGGTGGACCTGCCGGCCGAGGAGGCCGGGCTGTGGCTCGACTGGGCCGCGAAATTCGATGCCGCCCACATCCACGCCTGCTGGCAGATGACGCTGGAGGGCCAGCGCCGGGTGCTGACCAGCCTGGAGCCGGCCCTGTCCCTGGAGCTGTTGCTGTTGAACATGGCCTACCTGCCGCGCCTGCTCCCGCTGCAGAACCTGGGATCGTGCGCCGCGCCGACCAGCCGTTCCGGCCCCGGGCCCGGCCCCTCCGGTCCATCGGGTCCGGCTGGGCCATCCGGGACGCCGGCCGGCGGCGCGGGCTACGGTCCGG
>CAZIJE010000234.1:0-2928 GCA_964539435.1 uncultured Desulfovibrio sp. | reverse complement strand
AATGCGGGGGAGGGAACCCCTTTTTTGCAAAAAAGGGGTTCCCTCCCCCGCATTCCTCTTCTACTCTCCGGCAAAAGGAGTGAACCATGCAACGCAGAGCCAGCGGCGTACTGTTACATATCACCTCGCTTCCCTCCCGGTTCGGCATCGGCGACTTCGGTCCCGGAGCGCGGCGTTTCGCCCAGTTCCTGACCCGGGCGGCCCAGTCCTATTGGCAGATCCTGCCCCTGACGCCGACGTCCACCTACATCGGCAACTCGCCCTACAGCAGCGATTCGGCCTTTGCCGTGAATCCGTTGCTCATAAGCCCGGAACTGCTGGTCACGGACGGCTGGCTGGAGGCGGCGGACATCGAGTCGGGGTATGTCGTGGCCAACCCGGCCGTGGCCGACTACGAGGGCACCGAGGCCTTCAAGGACAAGCTCCTGCGCACGGCCTTTGCCCGCAACCGCGACCGGCTGGCCGGGGACGCGCAATTCCGCCTGTTCTGCCAGGCCGAAGGCTACTGGCTGGAGGACTACGCCCTGTTCCGGGCCATCAAGCGGGAACGCAACGGCCAGGGCTGGGCCGACTGGCCGGCCGAGCTGCGCGACCGCCGGGCCGACGCCCTGGACCAGGTGCGCGGCCGCGAGGCCGACGAGATGGAGTACCTGCGCTTCGTCCAGTACCTGGCCTTTTCCCAGTGGAAGGGCCTGCGCCGCCATTTGCGGGAAAACGACATCCTGGTCATCGGCGACATGCCCATCTACGTCACCCAGGACAGCGCCGACGTCTGGGCCAATCCCAAGCTCTTCAAGCTCGGTCCGGACAAGCACCCGATCCTGGTGGCCGGCGTGCCGCCCGACTATTTCAGCGAAACCGGCCAGCGGTGGGGCAATCCGGTCTACGACTGGCCGGTCCACGAGCACACCGGCTTCGACTGGTGGCTGCGGCGCATGGGCCACAACATGGCGATCTACGACATCATCCGCCTGGACCACTTCCGGGGCTTCGAAGCCTATTGGGAGATACCGGCCGCGGAGGAGACGGCCGTCAAGGGCCAGTGGGTCAAGGCCCCGGGCATGGCGCTTTTCAAGGCCATGCTGCGGCGGTTCCCGTCCCTGCCGATCATTGCCGAGAACCTGGGCGTGATCACGGCCGAGGTCCGGGAGCTGATGACCACCTTCGGCTTCCCGGGCATGAAAATCCTGCAGTTCGCCTTCGGCGAGGGCATCGCCGAGAATCGCGACGCGCCCCACAACTACGACCGCAACCAGGTGGCCTACACCGGCACCCACGACAACAACACCACCCTCGGCTGGTCCCGGGCCGACGAGGCCGGCGAGGCCGGGAAAAAGGCCCTGTACGCCTACCTCGGCCGGGAGGTGACGCCCGAGCAGACGCCCTGGGAGCTGATCCGGCTGGTCATGGGCAGCCGGGCCGACACGGCCATTACGCCCATGCAGGACCTGCTGTGTCTGGGCGAGGGGGCGCGCATGAACATGCCGTCCGTGGCCAAGGGCAACTGGGCCTGGCGGGCCGTGGAAGACCAGTTCGAAAACGGATTGGCCGACCGCCTCCGGGCCATGACCGAGATCTTCGGCCGCAACCATTGAGGGGCGATCCCTACCAGGCCGTGGCCCGGCTCTACGACCCGGCCACGGCCCTGTTTCTCTCGCCCCTGCGCCGGCTGGTCCGGGACGTCCTCCTGCGCTGCAGCGCGCGCACGGTCCTCGACGTCTGCTGCGGCACGGGCCGACAGACGGCCCTCCTGCGCCGGGCCGGTCTTGACGCCCTGGGCGCGGACCTCTCGCCGGCCATGCTGGCCGTGGCCCGGCGCACCGCTCCGGAAACGCCCTTCGTCCGCCTGGACGCCCGCCGCCTCGCCTTTGCCGACGCCGCCTTCGACGCCGCGACCATCACCCTGGCCCTGCACGAAAACGAGGAGCCCGACCGTCTGGCCATGGGCCGGGAAATGGCCCGGGTGACCCGGCCCGGCGGCTGCCTGCTGGTCCTCGACTACGCCGCTCCCCCCGGCCCCTCGGCCATGGGGTTGCTCGTCGCCGTGGCCGAACGGTTGGCCGGCGCGGCCCATTGCCGCAACTACCGGGACTTTACGGCTAGAAAAGGGGTGTCGGGGTTTGCCCGGCGTCTGGGACGGCCGGTTCTGGCGGCGTACCCGTGTCTGGCCGGGCAGGCGGCGCTTCTGGTGCTGGCGGCGGGGGAGGGGCCGGCCGCTCCGGCTCGCCCTTGATCTTGCGCACCGACCCCTTGCCGGCCTTGAGGGTCTTGTCCCGGGGCGGCAGGGGCTTGAGCGGCTGCTTCTGGGCCGGCAGGGAAAATCCCGGCTTGACCGGCTCGGCGTGCGCCTCGCGTATTTTCCACAGGTAGTTCTCGTCGCGGGCCAGGCCGAAATAGCAGTTCATGACCGCCTGCCGCGTCTGGCCCCGCTCCTGCCAGACCAGGTCGGCCACCACCTGGACCGAGGCCCGCTCGCCTTTCGTCTCGATCTGCATGGGCTCGTGAAAGACGATCCGCAGGTTGGCCTGCCGCTCGGCGGCCACGATCTCCGGCAGCCGCTTGGCCAGTTCCCCGCCCTTGACCGGCCGCACCACGTTGCCCATGAGCGGCACGATCCGCGCGTCGTCGGTGTAGAGCCGCGAAATCGCCTTCACGTCGCCGGCCATGACGGTCTCCGGATACTTGGCCATGAAGGCGTGCACGTTTTTCGCGTCCGCCGAGGCGAACCCCGACCCCGACGGCTTGGGAGCGGCCGGCTTCTTGCCCTTGGCCGCGCAGCCGCCAAGCCCCAGGGCCAGAAGCAGCACGAGGAGGAGAGAAAGGTGTTTCATGGTTGCTCCTTTCAGGAGGAGGAAAGACGCCTCCGGCGGGGGGGGGGGGGGGGGGCGCCCCCCCCCCCCCCCCCCCCGCGGGGGGGCGGGGGGGGGC
>CAZIJE010000233.1:0-2929 GCA_964539435.1 uncultured Desulfovibrio sp. | reverse complement strand
AGACCGGCTGGGCCTGGCCCGGGGCCGCCGTGGCCAGGACGGCCATGGCCGCCGCACGAAGGAAGACGATCAGGGACGGGCGCTGCATACGCGTCTCCTGGCTGGGTTACGGCCGGGTGTTGGCCCGGGTGGTGCAATTGACGAACTGGGCGTTGCACTGGTTGTAGCAGAAATTTCGCGACTGGCCGTAGGTGCGGCGGTTGCACCGGTTGGCGCAGACGGCCTGCTGCTGGTTGCACTGGGCCACGGCCGTGGCCCGGCTGCGGCCCGGGCGCGGTCCGGGCGTGACCACCGGTCCCGGATACGGCCCGGGCGTGACCACAGGTCCCGGATACGGCGCGCCAGGTCCAGGCGCGACCACGGGACCGGGGTGCGGCGCGGCCGGCGCCGGGGGCGCGACAACCGGGCCCGTGGGCACGACAGGCTTGGGGGCCGGCGCGGGATTGGCCCTTGGCGGACGCGGCGTGGTGGTCGGAGGCACGGCCGGGTGCTGGGCGCCCGGAGCCGGCTGCGGCGTGACGCTGGGGTCCGGCGCGTTGGGGGACGGGGGACGCTGGCCGGGCGGCGGGATCTGGGCCAGGAGCGCGGGTTCGGCGGCGAAGCCGATCACGGGCAGGGACAGGGCGGCGCACAGAAACAGGGTGCGGATGGAGCGTTGCATGTCTCTTACCTCCTGCATCGGGTGGATATGTGATGCCTTTTATCGTGGATAACGCAATGTGCAAGAAAATACAGCCAGAATGTGGAAAGGGCCATGGCCGGGGACCGGAGCGCGGCCGTGGATGAGGCCCTGCGCAAGGCGGCCGGGCTGCTCGGCCGGGCCAGGCGCGCCATTGCCCTGACCGGGGCCGGGGTCTCCGTGGCCAGCGGCATTCCGGACTTCCGCAGCCCGGGCGGGCTGTGGGAGCGCCACGACCCCATGGAGGTGGCCACGGCCGAGGCCCTGGTCCGGCGGCCCGAACGGGTCTGGGCCTTTCTGCTCGACGCCCTGGCCGTGACCGGCAAGGCCCGTCCCAACCCGGCCCACGCGGCCCTGGCCAGGCTCGAGGCCGCCGGCCGCCTGGCCGGCATCGTCACCCAGAACATCGACGGCCTGCACCAGGCGGCGGGATCGCGAAACGTGGTGGAGTTCCACGGCGGCCTGGGACGCTACGCCTGCATGGGCTGCGGCCGGGAGCACGATCCGGCCCGGTCCCTGGCCCTGACCGAGGCGGACATTCCCTGGCGCTGTGGGGCCTGCGGCGGCGTGGTCCGGCCGGACGTGGTGTTTTTCGGGGAGCCCATTCCTCTTGACGCCCTGGACAAAAGCGGTCAATTGGCCTTGGCCGCCGATTGCATCATCGTGGCCGGAACTTCGGGGGAGGTCGCCCCGGCCAATCTCCTGCCCAGGGAGGTCAAGGCCAGGGGCGGGGTTGTGGTGGAAATCAATCTCGTGGAAAGCGCCTACAAGGGCCTGTCCGACGTCCGGATCGCCGCGAAAGCGGAAATCGCCCTCCCGGCCCTGGCCGATCTCGTGCTTTCCTAACTTCTTACATTTCCCACAGGTGGGTCGCAATGGACGCGCTAACGCCGCATGGCGGCTTTTGGACCATGATGGCCAATGCCACGCCAACGGTCATCTTTGTCCTCGGCATCCTCGGCTTCATGTCGCTTGGCTGCTGGAGCATCATTTTCGTCAAGCTCTTCACCCTGACCGCGGCCAAACGCGACACGGCCAGGGACTACACCCGGTTCCAGGAGGCCGACACCCTGCGTTCGGCCATGCAGGCCCTGGGCCAGTCGCGCCAGTCCCCGGCCTTCAACGTCGGCCGCCTGGCCTTTGAGGAACTGGTCCGCATGGAGCAGGCCGACCTCGATCCAGCGGAAAAGGGCCACATCGCCATGGACAACATCCGCCGGGTGCTGCGCCAGGGCGTGTCCCAGGAGCTGTCCAAGCTGTCGAGCTCGCTGTCGTTTCTGGCCACAAGCGCCAACGCCACCCCGTTTATCGGCCTGTTCGGCACGGTCTGGGGCATCATGAACTCGTTTCACTCCATCGGCCTCATGCAGTCCGCCGCCCTGGCCGCCGTGGCCCCGGGCATTTCCGAGGCCCTGGTCGCCACGGCCATCGGCCTGGCCGTGGCCATCCCGGCGGTCATCTCCTACAACTTCTTTCTCGGCTACATGACGGCCATCGAGGGCGAGCTGGTCAATTTCGCGGGCGCGTTTCTCAACCGCATCCAGCGCGAGGTGACCTGGACGCCGCGCGAGGCCGTTGCGCCGGCCGCCGCGCCGCGCCGCCAGCAGCCGGCGGAGAGGTTCTAGGCCATGGGCATGCAGGTCGGCGGCAAGGGCCGCTTCATGGCGGACGTCAACGTCACGCCCTTTGTCGACGTCATGCTGGTGCTCCTGATCATCTTCATGGTCACCGCGCCCATGATGACCCAGGGGCTGGAGGTGGACCTGCCCCAGACCCGGGCGGTCAGCGTCCTGCCCAAGGACAACGAGAGCCTGGTCCTGACCGTCAAGGCCGACGGCACGTTTTTCCTGGACAAGTACCAGGTGGAGCTGGCCGACCTGGAGGGCCAGGTCCGGCAGCTGGTGACCAACCAGAAAAAGCAGCTTTTTCTGCGGGCCGACCAGGCCGTGCCCTACGGCACGGTGGTCAAGGTCATGGGTGTGGTCAAGACGGCCGGCGTGGACAAGCTCGGCGTCGTGGCCGAGGAAGAGAAGACGGCCAAGCCCGCGCCTGCCGCCAAAAAGAAATAGGACCGCGCCGCCGCGTCCCAACGAGTGCCCCATGCGCGTTCTCGGCTGGATTTTCTCCGTTTTCCTGCACCTGACCGTGGTGCTGGCAAGCCGTGTTTTCATCAATATCGAGCCCGTGAAGTTCCAGCTCAACGTGCCGGTGTACGAAGTGGACCTGGTCAGCCTCGGCGCGCCCGGCCTG
>CAZIJE010000232.1:0-2980 GCA_964539435.1 uncultured Desulfovibrio sp. | reverse complement strand
GCCCGCCGGGCCGTCACCCTGCGCGCCTGTCCGGGCGACGGCTGCCCGCCCGTCACCACCCTGTCCTACGGCACGCCGGTGCGCGTCCTCGGCTGGGAAGGCCCGTTCGTGCGCGTGCACGTTCCGGGCACGCCGCTCGAGGGCTGGGTCAAGGGCCGTCAACTGACGCCGTAGCGCGGTTTCCCCGTGCGGCAAGGGCGGTCCGGGTCTCCTCCCGGGCCGCCTTTTTCACGACCTCGCCCGGCAGGGCCGGCCGGCAGGCCGCGAAATCCGGATCGCGGGCGTCCAGGAACGCGAACAGGGCCCGCAGCTCGCCGTCCGCCCGGAGCAGGCGGACGTTGGCCCGGAAATGCTCGATCAGGTCCCGGCCCATGGCCGCGAGTCCGGCCCGCCGGTCCCGCCGGTAGGTCCGCACGTCCTCGGCCGCGCCGGCGGCCGGTCCGTAGGCCACCAGATACCGGTCCGACACGGCTTCGAACAGGGCGATGTCCGGAAACCGGGACGGCAGCGGCACCGGCCGGACCATGGCCGTAAGCGTCTCCCGCACCGCGCCCCGGCGCACCCGGAACGCCTGCCTGGAAAACCCCCGCCGCCGCAGCCACGGGAGACGGTAGACCAGCACGTTGTCATAGAGCCGCTGGCGCAGCAGATACCCGGCCGCCAGGCCCAGGGCCAGAAGCGCGCCCGGCGCGGTCACCCACCACGGCGCCGCCGCGATCCCGGCCGCCAGCCCCTCCAGCCAGGCGGCGGCCACGGCCGCCCACTCCACGGCCTGGCGCAGGGCCAGGCCGGCCAGGTGCATGCAAAACGCCACGGCCTTGCCGAAAAACGACCGCAAGGCGACTTCCAGATGGGCCAGTATGTCGTCCACGACGCACTCTCCCCCGCGCTCCGACAGCATCGGCCGCCATCGGCCACACCCAGCCGCATTTCCCAGGGCTACACCGGCCGACCTCCTGTGGCAAGCGCCCCCTGGTCCGAGGGCCACGTCTTGACTCCCACACAGCCATGACATCCACGCCGGCGGCCGCGCCGGGTCAGTCCCTCCCGACTCCTCCCGTCCCGGTGTTCCGGACAACGGCCAGCAGCCGGTCCACAGCCAGGTTTTCGCGGCCGGCCGGCCTGACCGCGGCCAGCTCCACCAGGGGCAGGTCGCCGTCGATGTCGCGGAAGGCCACGCCCGCCCGTCGCCAGACCCGCACCGAGGCGGGCAGGAAGGCCGCGCCGCAGCCGGCGGCCACCAGGGACAGGGTGGTGAACTTGGAGACGGCCTCCTGGGCGGTCACGAGCCGGACCCCGGCCTTGGCCAGGGCGTCGGCCATGGCCGCGTACAGGAGCGGCAGTTGGTCCCGGGGCGGCATGACCAGGGGCGTGTCGCCCAGGGCGGCCAGGGGCACCCGGGCGCGCCGGGCCAGGGGATGGCCCGTGGGCAGGGCCAGGAGGTAGGGTTCGCGCGAAACCACGGTCACGGCCGCGCCCGGGATGTCCTGGCCGACATGGCGCACAAAGCCGACATCGAGCCGTCCCCCGGCCAGGGCGTCGAGCTGCGCCCGCGTGGGCATCTCCCGCAGCCCGAGCTCCACATCCGGCGCGGCCCGCCGGAACGCGGCCAGGGCGTCGGACAGGAAGGCGTCCATGGCCGGATTGACGAACCCGACCGCGATCC
Organism: uncultured Desulfovibrio sp.; assembly: GCA_964539435.1. Classification (GTDB taxonomy): domain Bacteria; phylum Desulfobacterota; class Desulfovibrionia; order Desulfovibrionales; family Desulfovibrionaceae; genus Solidesulfovibrio. The sequence continues at coordinate 1,314 of CAZIJE010000232.1, read as the reverse complement.
GGCCGGCCAGCCCGGAGGCCACCCGTCGGGCCGTTTCCCGGGCCTTGCCGGCCTGGTCCAGGAGCGCGGCCGCGTCGCGCCAAAAGGCCTCCCCGGCCGGCGTCAGGGCGACCTTGCGGCTGGTACGGGCGAAAAGCCGCGCCCCGAGCTCCTCTTCCAGGGCCCGGATCCGCTGGCTGAGCGGCGGCTGGGCCATGTGCAGCCGCGCCGCCGCCCGGCCGAAATGCAACTCCTCGGCCACGGCCACGAAGCACTCGCAATCCCGCAGTTCCATGAATCGATATGTTGCACGTCTCAATCGACGTGTAAATCCGTATTTCACCTCTCGATCGCCACGAGATAGCCTGGGGGCGAACGATCAGGAGGCGACCATGGAACGCAAAAAAGGCATGCTTTGCTGGATGCTGTTGGCACTCGCCCTGACCACAACCGCAAGTCATGGAGGAACCGGCATGAGCGAACGCTACCAACGGGGATGGGCGGCCCTTTCCGCCCTGGCGCCGGGAAAGGCCCAGGCCGTGCAGGACGCCCTGGCCGACATCGCGCCCGACATGGGACGTTTTGTCGTGGAATTCGGCTACGGCGACGTCTTCACCCGGCCCGGTCTGGACCCGGCCTCGCGCCAGACCGCCACCATCGCGGCCCTGGCCGCCCTGGGCAACGCCGCGCCGCAGCTGCGGTTTCACATCGAAGCCGGCCTGGCCGCCGGCCTTTCACCCGAGGAAGTGGTCGAAATCCTTTATGTCACCACCGTGTTCGCCGGCTTCCCGGCCGGGCTTAACGCCCTCGCCGCCGCCCGCGAAGTCTTTGCCGAACGCGGCCTGACCGTGACGCCTCCGAAAGCACACGCCCCGGAAGCGACCGATCGCCGCGAACGAGGCCTGGCGGCCGTGGCCGCCACCAGCCAGACCGCCGGCCGACACGTTCTCGACGCCCTGGCCGACATCGCCCCGGACATGGCCGCCTTCATCCTCGACTTCTCCTACGGCGACGTCATCTCGCGAAACATCCTGACGCCGGCCCAAAAGGAAATCGCCATGATCGCCGCCGCGGCCGCCCGGGGAACCATGGAACCGCAACTCAAAGTGCACATCAAAGCCGCCCGGACCGTCGGCGTCAGCCGCGAGCAGATCGTCGAAGTCCTCATCCAGATGGCTGGCTACGCCGGCTTTCCCGCCGCCCTAAACGCCCTGGCCGCGGCCCGGTCGGCGTTCGCCGAGATTGGGGAATAGGACGGGAAGATGCCTCCGGCGGCCGGGAGGGGTGACCCCTCCCGGACCCACCCGACTAAAGACCCCTTCCAGGGAGTCCGGG
>CAZIJE010000231.1:0-3016 GCA_964539435.1 uncultured Desulfovibrio sp. | reverse complement strand
CCCCCCCCCCCCCCCCCCCCCCCCCCCCCCCCCCCCCCCCGCCGGAGGCCTCTTCCCCTCCGCTACGCCTCCAGCGACAGGGCCCGGTCGATGCGGGCCAGGACCCGTTTTTTGCCCATGACGGCCATGGTCTCGAACAGGCCCGGGCTGGCCGTGCCGCCGGTGACGGCCACCCGGATCGGCTGGGCCAGGAGCTTGAACTTGATGCCCTTGGCTTCCATGTAGGCGTGGACGGCCGTCTCCATGGACGGCTGGTCGAAGCAGCACAGGGCGTCGAGGATCTGGCGCACGTCGGCGAGGTGTTCCCGGACCTCGGGCGTGAAGAACTTCTTGACCGCCGCCATGTCGTAGGCCAGGTCCGCGTCCGGCACGACGAAACTCTCGGCCTTCTCGGCCATCTCCACCAGGGTCTGGGCCCGGGCCTGGAGCAGCGGGACGACATGGCCGAGGTACTCCAGGTCCTGGGGCGGATGGCCCTTGCGCTCCAGAAAGGCGTTGACCAGGACGGCCAGCCGGGCGGCCGGGCTCTCCTTGATGTAGTGGGCGTTGAGCCACAGGAGCTTGGCCTTGTCGAAGACCGAGGCCGAGGAGCCGAGGTTTTCGGCCGAAAACAGGGACACCAGTTCCTCGCGGGAAAAGATCTCCTGGTCGCCGTGGGCCCAGCCGAGCCGGACCAGGCCGTTCAACATGGCCTCGGGCAAAAACCCTTCTTCCTCGTATTCCATGACCGCGGTCGCGCCGTGGCGCTTGGACAGCTTCTTCTTGTCCGGGCCGAGGATCATGGGCACATGGCCGAAGGCGGGCAGGGGGAAGCCCAGGGCCTTGTAGATCAGGATCTGGCGCGGGGTGTTGTTTAGGTGGTCGTCGCCCCGGATGATGTGGGTCACGCCCATGGTGGCGTCGTCCACCACCACGGCCATGTTGTAGGTGGGCGAGCCGTCGCCCCGGCGCAGGACCATGTCGTCGAGTTCGGCGTTGTCAAAGGAGACCGACCCCTTGACCAGGTCGTTGACCACGGTCGCGCCCGTGACCGGAGCCTTCAGGCGCACCACGCGGCCTTCGCCGGGCCCAAGTCCCGCCTCGCGGCACCGGCCGGAATACTTGGGCTTGAGCCCCTTGGCCCGGGCGGCCTCGCGCATGGCCTCGACCTCCTCCGGGGAGCACGAACACCAGTAGGCGTGGCCGGTTTCCAGGAGCTTGTCGATATACTGGTTGTAGATGTCGAACCGCTGGCTCTGGTAGGTGATGTCGCCGTCATGGGTGAGCCCCAGCCATTCCATGGCGTCCAGGATGGACTGGGTCATGTCCGCGTTGGACCGGGCCAGGTCCGTGTCCTCGATGCGCAGCAGAAACTTCCCCCCCAAGTGGCGGGCCAGCAGCCAGTTGAAGATGGCCGTGCGCGCGCCGCCGATGTGCAGATAGCCCGTGGGGCTCGGGGCGAACCGGGTGACGATGGTGCTCATGTCGTGCTCCAAAGGAAAAAGGGAGTCCTTGGCCGGAGGAAGAGGCCTCCGGCGGCCGGGGGGATCCTCCCCCCGGTCCCCCCGGTCCGTGAAAAGGGGGGCGGGTATGCAGTGGTCAACGGGAGCGCTTGGGGAACGCCCCTTTTAACGGGATACGGGATCCTGGACCGCTTCCACGGCGTTGAGGCCCGGCACGTCCCGCAGCAGGACCCGTTCCACGCCGTGCTTGAGGGTCAGCCGGGACATGGGACAGCCCTTGCAGGCCCCGGTCAGGCGGACCCTGGCCACGCCCTCGGCCGTGACCTCGACGAGCTCCACGTCGCCGCCGTCGGCCCGCAAGGCCGGGCGGATGGTCTCCAGCGCGGCTTCGACGCGGTCCCGCATGGCGGCCTCCCCGGATTTGGCCGGCCAGATGCGCCGGTCTTGGGGCCGGGAGGTAGCCTCTTTGCCAGGCGTCGTCAACAGGACGCCGGGGCCGCTCCCTGGGCGGCCCCGGGCCGGGGTGGGCAAACCCCGCGAGCCGTGCTAGAGGGCGGACAACGGATATGCCCGAACTTCCATGCGGGCCATGGAGTTTTGATAATGCTCAAGAAAGTCGTTTCGTTGACCCTTTTTTTCTCCCTGTTTTTCATGGCCCTGACCGCCCTGGTGGTCTTCATCGAACCCACGGCCAGGGTGGCCTCCTGGGCCAACTGGTCGTTTCTCGGCCTGTCCCGGCAGCACTGGGACGGGGCCCACCTCGGCCTGGGCCTGCTCTTTCTCCTGTCCGGCCTGGCCCACGTGGCGCTCAACTGGGACGCCCTGCTCGACCACCTGCGCGACGCCGACGGGGCGGTGGTCATCTTCACCAAGCCCTTCTTCCTGGCCCTGGGCGTGGCCCTGGCCGTCTTCATCGGCTCCCTGGCCGGAGTGCCGCCGATCCGCCAGCTCGTCGACCTGTCCGGCGCCATCAAGGACCGGGCCGTGGAGACCTACGGCGAACCGCCCTACACCATGGCCGAGAATTCGACCCTGGAGGATGTGGCCCGACGCATGGGCATGGACGGCGACAAGGCCCTGGCGCTGTTGCGGCTCAAAAACATCAAGGCCGACAGCGCCTCCCTGACCCTGTCCCAGATCGCCCGCCAGAACAACGTGGCCCCGGGCGGGGTGTTCGAGGCCCTCAAGATGGTCATGGAACCCTCGGGCGGGGTCCAGGTCGGCCTGCCCAAGGACCCGCCTCCGGGACTGGGGCGGCGCAAGCTGTCGGACATCTGCGAGGAATATGGCCTGGACCAGGCCGCCACCATGGCCCGGCTCGAGGCCGCCGGTCTCAAGGCCCAGCCGTCCATGACCCTGGCCGACGTGGCCAAGGCCAATAACGTCCTGCCCATCGCGGTCTACGAGGCCCTGCGCGCCGAAAAGCCCATGACTTCGGTGGCGGTGGAAGTCGCTCCGGCCCCGGCCGAAACCAGGCCCCAGCCCGCCGCGCCCCCATCCTCGCCCCAGCCGGCCGCGCCGCCGGCCCAGGTTCCGGCGTCGCCCGCGCCCGGCCAGCCGGCCCCGGCGGGTCC
>CAZIJE010000230.1:0-3086 GCA_964539435.1 uncultured Desulfovibrio sp. | reverse complement strand
GCGCCGGGCCTGGCCTATGACCGGGCCCGGGCCGAGGCCGCCATGGCCGAGGCCAGGCTGGCCGGGGACGCCGCCGCCCTGGGGGCCGCCGGCCACGCCTGGGAGGCCGCCGGCCGCAAGGCCCGGGAGGATGTCCGGGCCGCCCTGGCCGTCCTGGACGCCGCCCTGGCCCTGCGCCGGGAAACCCGGATCGAAAGCCCCATCAACGGCCTGGTGGCGGCCGTGCTGGTCCAGCCGGGCGAGACCCTGGCCGCCCGGCTTTCCACGGTCGACGTCCTGACGCTGCTTGACCCGGACAGGCTGGAACTGGCCATGGACGTGGCCGAGTCGAGCGCCGGGCTCCTGGCTCCGGGCGACGGCCTGGAATTCGCCGTGCCCGGCTGTCCGGGCGTCCTTTTCCAGGGGCGGCTGACGCGCCTCGAGGCCGTGGCCGTGCAAAAGGGGGACGGGGTCACGGTCACGGCCGTGTCCGCCCTGACTCCCGAGGCGGCCCGACGGCTGCGTCCGGGCATGTCGGCCCGGTGCGTGATCCGGCCGGCGGCCGGCCGGACGGCCGTGGTCGTGCCGGACCGGGCCGTGCGCCGCGAGGACGACCCGATCCGGGACGTGGCCTACGTGGTGGAGGCGGACGGGAGCCTGTCCCGGCGCGAGCTGACCCTGGGCCGGCCCGGGGGCGGGCTGGTGGAGGTGGTTTCCGGCCTGGCCCCGGGCGAGCGGGTTGCCCTTGCGTTCTCCGGCCTGTAAGGTCCGCCGCGCGGCCGCCCGGCCGACACGTTGATCCACGGCGACCCATGATCTGGTTTTTCCTGGCCTGCGCCACGGCCCTGACCCAGGCGGTCAAGGACGCGTTCCTCAAGAAATCCCTGGCCGCCACCGATGCCGGGCTGGCCATGCTGGTCTACACCGCCTCGGCCTCGGTCTTTTTGTGGCTGGCCGCGGGCTGCGGCCCGGCCCCCTGCCTCGGGGCCTCGTTCTGGCCGCTTCTGGCCGTGGCCGGAGCCCTCGGCGGCCTGACCTACTGGCTCTACGGCCGGGCCCTCAAGCGCGGCGACCTGTCCCTGACCCTGCCCATGCTGGCCTTCACCCCGCTTTTCCTGCTCGCCACCTCGCCGCTGACGGTCGGAGAGTTTCCGGAGCCGGGGGGGATCGCGGGCATCGTCCTGGTCGTGGCCGGGGCCTATGTCCTCAACCTCCGGGAGCGGCGTCACGGCCTCCTTGGCCCGGTCCGGGCGCTGGTCCGCAATCCCGGCTCGCGGCTCATGCTCCTGGTGGCCGCCATCTGGAGCGTCGGGGCCAACCTGGACAAACTGGGACTGACCGCCTCGTCCCCGGCCCTGTGGGGCGCGGCCGTCTACACCGCCACGTCCCTGGCCCTGGTGCCGGCCGTGGCCATGCGGCCCCGCCAGGTCCTGCGCCAGCTGTCCGGCTGGCCGTGGCCGCTTTTGGTCGCCGGGCTGCTGGAAGCCGTCGGCATCTACTGCCAGATGCGGGCCCTGCCCCTGACCCAGGTCTCCTATGTCATCGCGGTCAAGCGCCTGAGCATCGTCTTCGGCGTGGTCCTCGGGGCGTTCGTCTTTCGGGAGCCGGACCTGGGCCACCGCCTGCCCGGCGCGCTTTTGATGGTGGCGGGCGTTTTCTTTATCGCGGTTTTCGGATAAGAGGCCCAACCGATCTCGCTACCCCGGAGCCCCCCATGAGCCGTTACCGTTTCCTGCCCGAAATTTCCCCCGAAGCCCTGGCCGCAAGGCAGGTCGACGGCCTCAACTGGACCTGCCGCCACGCCTTTGCCGGCAATCCCGTCTACCGCGAGCGCCTGGCCGCCGCCGGCTACGAACCCGGGCAGGAACTTTCCCTGGACGACCTCGGCCGCCTGCCCGTGACCACGGTGGAGGACCTGCGCCAGGGCTACCCCCTGCCGCTGCTGTCCGTGCCCGAGGACCAGGTGGTCCGGATCCACGCCTCCTCCGGCACCACGGGCAAGCGCAAGATCCTGGCCTACACCCAGCGCGACATCGACACCTGGCAAAACATGTTCGCCCGCTGCTACGAACTGGCGGGACTGACCACCCTGGACCGGGTCCAGATCACGGTCGGCTACGGCCTGTGGACGGCCGGGGCCGGGTTCCAGCTCGGCTGCGAGCGGTTCGGGGCCATGGCCGTGCCGGTCGGACCGGGCAACATGGAGATCCACCTCCAGCTCCTGGAGGACCTGCAGTCCACCTGCCTGTGCTCCACCGCCTCCATGGCCCTGCTCCTGGCCGAGGAGGTCCACAAGCGCGACCTGCGCAAGCGGATCAAGCTCAAAAAGGTCATCTTCGGGGCCGAGACCCACACCGCCAAGATGCGCCGGCGCTTCGAGAAGTGGCTCGGCATCGAGGAGAGCTTCGACATCACGGGCATGACCGAACTCTACGGCCCGGGCGCGGGCCTGGAGTGCGCGGCCCACGACGGCATCCACTACTGGGCCGACATCTTCATCCTCGAAGTCCTCGATCCCGTCACCCTGGCTCCGGTGGCTCCGGGTGAAGTCGGCGAGATGGTGGTCACGAGCCTTTGCAAGGAGGCCGCGCCGCTTCTCCGCTACCGGACCCGCGACCTGACCCGGCGGTTGCCCGAGCCCTGCCCCTGCGGCCTGTCCCTGCCGCGCCACGACAAGATCCTCGGCCGCTCGGACGACATGTTCGTGTTCCGGGGCGTCAACATCTACCCCGGCCAGATCGCGGCCGTGCTCGAAGGCTTCAAGGACGTGGACAGCGAATTCCAGATCCGCCTTCTGCGCCACGACGGCCGCGACCAGATGGTGGTCAAGGTCGAACGCAAGCCCACGGCCAGCAGCGACCTGGACCAGAACCTGTCCGAAGCCATTTCCATCGAACTGCGCAAGCACCTGCTCGTGCGCGGCTGGATCGAGATCCTGCCCCCCGGCTCCCTGCCCCGCAGCTGCGGCAAGACCAAGCGCGTCATCGACGACCGGAACGGCATCGAGGAAGAGTAGGGGAGGAAGCATGCCTCCGGCGGCCGGGAGGGGCTCAGCCCCTCCCGGACCCTATATGGACCCGCCCGAAGTCAAGGGCTTTTGAAAGCGG
>CAZIJE010000229.1:2008-3110 GCA_964539435.1 uncultured Desulfovibrio sp. | reverse complement strand
GGCGGCGGGGGCCGGCGCCCCCGCCCCCCCCCCCCCCCCCCCCCCCCCCCGCCGGAGGCATCTTCCTCCTCCCCTCCCCCCTCCTCCCCTTCTCCTCGCCTCATCTGCCGTTGAGGGACCAGTCGTAGGGATCGTAGACCAGACGGCGGCGCATGGCCCCGTCCATGGGCCGGGCCAGGGCGGGATCGGCGTGGCGGCGGATGAAATCCCAGACGCCGGGCTCGCCGCCGAAGTCGTCGGCGTACCAGTCGAAGATCCGGCTGACGTGGAGCGTGTCGCCCATGAAATACGTATTGCCGGGATTGTTGACAAAGGCCCGCGTGGCCGCGTCCAGGGCGGAGTCGAGGGTGTCGCCCCGGTAGGGCGCGGCGGCCAGGGGCGGGCAACTTTTGGAGGCGCAGTTGACGGCGAAGTGGATGCGCGGATCCCTGGCCTCGGGCCGCAGCAGGCCGTGCTCGATATGATCGAGGCTGACGGTCTGGCCGGAAAGGCGGATGAACTTGCGTTTCCAGGGGGACCGGACAAGGCTTCCGGCCTCCTTGATGGATCGGATGCCGGGGGAGTATTCCAGGATAAGTTTAAGCGTGGCCGCGTTGTAGAGGTTGATGTAGAAGGCGATCCGCGAACCCTTGTCCAGGGAGGCGGGATCCACGGCGGCCTGGGCGGCGAGATAGGCGTCGAGTTGCCCTTCCCGGGCCTTGAGGATCTGGTAGTCGACCAGCCCGTCCGAGACGGCCTGGCGCAGCAGGTCGGCGTAGAGCGTCTCGGCGTCGTCGGCCCGGGCGGGCAGGCCCAGGAGCAGGACCGCGAGAAGGACGAGGCAGGGTATACGGATCAGTCGCATGGAGCCTGGCCTGGCCGCTAGTCCAGTTCCTCGCACAGTGCCTCGCCAAGGCCCCCGGGCCGCAGGGGCCGCCAGGGCAGGCCGGATACGGCCGTGGTGCGGTCCAGGACCTTGCCGTTTCGCCCGTACCAGGTCGCGTTCGTCCGGGCCTGCCGCCGGTTGGGGCAGTCCAGGGTCACCTGTTCCACCACAAAGGCCACGGCGTCGGCCACGCCGCGTTCGGCCGCCAGCTCCCGGCCCTCGTCCTCGGCATAGACC
>CAZIJE010000229.1:0-1998 GCA_964539435.1 uncultured Desulfovibrio sp. | reverse complement strand
CACACGCACCGAATGGCGGTCGTAATACAACTCTACGGATTTATCGTCATGGGCGGCCAGAAATTTCCAGTCCGTGGCCTGGGCCGGGCAGGCCAGGCCCGACACCGCCGCCAGAAGCAGCACCACCCGCGTCAGCCGCGTCACCCACCGCATGGCCCCTCCCTTTGCCGGCAACCCGCCGGCATTCCCCACGCTTTCCTCCTACCACCCAGGCCGGACGGGCACAAGCCGCCGCCCCGGCTCTCCCCTCCCTTTGACGGAACAATCAAAGGACCTTATGGTGTCTTGGGGAGTCGGACAGGCCATCGTCGCGGACCGCGAGGTCCGGGGAGGAAAGTCCGGGCTCCACAGGGCGGGACGCTGGGTAACCCCCAGCGGGAGCGATCCCGGGAGAGCGCCACAGAAAGCAAACCGCCCGCGCCTCGGCGCGGGTAAGGGTGAAACGGTGGGGTAAGAGCCCACCAGTTGCCGCGGCGACGCGGCAAGCTCGGCAAGCCCCGTTCGGAGCAAAACCAAATAGGAGGGCGTCAAGGCTGGCCCGGCCGTGCCCTCGGGTAGGTTGCTTGAGGCCGTGAGCAATCACGGTCCTAGAGGAATGATGGCCGCCCCGGTTCTTCCGGGGAACAGAACCCGGCTTATCGGCCGGCTCCCCCTTTTTTCACCCCCGAACCCAAGGATGTCCCGTGTCCCTGTGGACCGTGCTGCTCGCCGCCGGCTCCGGCACCCGGCTGGCCGCCGCCTCGTGCGGCGTCAAAAAGCAATTCCTGCGCCTGCAGGGCCGTCCCCTCTACTGGCGCGCCCTGGCCTCCGTTGCCAAAAGCCCGGCCGTGGCCGGCATCGTGGTCGTCTTTCCCCCGGCCGACCTGAACTCGGCCAGGCAGGAGCTCGACGCCCTGCTGGCCGCCCACAACCCCGGCGTGCCGGTCGTGACCGCCGCCGGCGGCGCGCGCCGCCAGGATTCGGTCCGAAACGGCCTGGCCGCCCTGCCGCGGGACTGCCGCCAGGTCCTGGTCCACGACGCGGCCCGGCCCTTTGTCGATCCGGGCCTCATCGGCCGCGTGGCCGCCGCCCTGGCCGACGGCAAAAAGGCCGTCATCCCGGTCCTGTCGGTCACGGACACCATCAAGGAAGTCGCATCCGAAGCCGTGGTCCGCACCCACGACCGCAGCGCCCTGGCCGCCGTGCAGACGCCCCAGGGCTTCGACCTGGCCCTGCTTGTGGCCGCTTTCGACCATGCCGGCGAGGACTTCACGGTCACCGACGACGCGAGCCTGGTCGAACACCTGGGCGAAACCGTGCACACGGTTCCCGGCGCGCCGGAAAACGTCAAGATCACCAACCCCGAGGACCTGCCCTTGCTTGGAAACGAACAGCCCCGGCCCCTGCCCGTGACCGGCTACGGCTACGACGTCCACCGCTACGCCGACCCGCAAAAGCCCGGCAAGCAGCCGGCCCGGCCCATGAAGCTCGGCGGCTTTCCCATCCTCGGCGCGCCCGACGTCCTGGCCCACTCCGACGGCGACGTGCTGCTCCACGCCCTGACCGACGCCGTCCTCGGCTGCGTCGGCGGCGGCGACATCGGCCAGCTCTTCCCGGACACCAATCCGGACTTCGACAACATGGCTTCGGGCGTGTTCCTGAGCGAAGCCCTCCTCTTCGCCCGACGCCAGGGCCTGGAAATCACCCACGTGGACCTGACCGTCATCGCCCAGATCCCGAAGATCGCGCCGCACAACCACGCCATCCGCGTCAACGTGGCCGCGCTCCTCGGCCTCGACAAGTCCCAGGTCAACCTCAAGGCCACCACCGAGGAAGGCCTGGGATTCACGGGCGAGAAAAAAGGCATCAAGGCCGTGGCCCTGGTCACCGGCTGGCGTCGGAGCGGCGAAGAGGCATGATGCCTCCGGCGGGGGGGGGGGGGGGGGGGGGGGGGGGGGGGGGCGGGGCGGGCCGGGGGGGCGGGGGGGGGGGGGGGGGGGGGGGGGGGGGGGGGGGGGG
>CAZIJE010000228.1:0-3169 GCA_964539435.1 uncultured Desulfovibrio sp. | reverse complement strand
CCACATATCGGGAGGGTCCGGGAGGGGGTGACCCCCTCCCGGCCGCCGGAGGCATAAATGCCCTACGGCGTCATGACGACCTTGATGTGCTCGTCTTCCTTGACCTTGAACTTCTGGTAGGCCTCGGGGGCGTCATCGATGGAGATCCGGTGGGAGATGACGGCCGCAGGGTCGACCTCGCCGTTGACGATCCGCTCCAGCAGGGGTTTCAGGTAGTTGTGCACGTGGCACTGGCCGGTCTTGATGGTCAGGCCCTTGGCGAACACCGATCCCATGGGGAACTTGTCCGCGAACTGGGCGTAGACGCCGGGGACGGACACCGTGCCGCCCTTGCGGCAGGCCTGGATGGCCTGGCGCAGGGCGTAGGGCCGGTCGGTCTCCAGGCGCAGGCTCTGCTTCACCCGGTCGTAGGCGTAGCTGAAGCCGGTGCCGTGGGCCTCCATGCCCACGGCGTCGATGCAGGCGTCCGGGCCGCGCCCGCCGGTGCGCTGCCGCAGTTCCTCGGTGATGTCCTCGCTGCGGGTGTAGTCGATGGTTTCGGCCCCGCCGAAGGTCTCGGCCAGGCGCAGGCGCTCGGGGATCCGGTCGATGGCGATGACCCGGCTCGCGCCGAGGAGTCGGGCGCTTTTGATGGCGAAAAGCCCCACCGGGCCGCAGCCCCAGACCGCCACGATGTCGCCTTTCTGGATGTTGCAGTCCTCGGCCGCGTGGTAGCCCGTGGGGAAGATGTCGGACAGAAACAGGACCTTCTCGTCCGGGATGCCGTCCGGGATCTTGACGTGGCCGACATCGGCGAAGGGCACGCGCACGTATTCGGCCTGGCCGCCGGCATAGCCGCCGAGCAGGTGGGAATAGCCGAAGATGGCGGCCCCGCCGTAGCCGTACATGGCGTCGCCGAGCCCGGCGTTGGGGTTGGTGTTGTCGCAAAGGGACCACAGGCCGTGCCTGCAGAACCAGCACTGGCCGCAGGCGATGGGGAAGGGGACCACGATCCGGTCGCCGACCTTGAGTTCGCGGACCTCGGACCCGACCTCCACCACGTGGCCCATGAATTCGTGGCCCATGATGTCGCCCTTTTCCATGGTCGGGATGTAGCCGTCGTAGAGGTGGAGGTCAGAACCGCAGATGGCGGCCAGGCTGACCTTGACGATGGCGTCGCGGGGATTGAGGATTTTCGGCTCGGGCACGTTTTTCACCCGAACGTCGTTGGAACCGAACCAGCAGACTGCCTTCATGGGAACGCTCCTTGCCTCGTGTTGCGTCCCTTAAAAAATACACCCGTATTTTTTAAGAAAAGGTATCCAAGCCAGTTGCCATGGGAGTTCGCGTGACCGCCTTTCCAGGACGCGGCGCTAGCCCCTGGGCTGGCCGTCGGTGGTGGCGATCTCTCCGGTTTCGAGCAATTGCTTGAACCGCCGCAGGTCCGCCTTGACCATCTGGTCGGGGTGCTCCTTCCACAGCTTGAGAAAGGTCTGGCCCAACGCGCCGCCGGGCACGTCGTAGTAGAGGTCGACCTTGACCTCGGTCCCCTTGTCCTGGGGCGCGTCCGCGAAGCGGACCAGGCCGCCGCTGACCAGTTCCGAGCCTTCCACGGTCTTCCACTCCAGGAGTTCGCCCGGGACCTCGCGCACGAGCTCCGAATCCCATTCCACGCGCGTGTCGTCGTCGGGCCTGGCCACCCAGTGGGAGTGGGTGTCGTCGATGACGCGCACGGATTCGAGTCCCTGCATGAAGGTCAGGTTCTCGAAGTTGCGCCAGAAGGCGTAGACCTCGGCTCGGGGCCGCAGCACGCTGATGGTCTGCGTGGCCCTGGTGCCGGTGAACTTCGTTTGGGTGTGTTCTCCAGCCATGCCTGTTTCCTCTTGTGCGTCGGCCGGGATAGTTGTGCCGCGTCCTTCACCGTCCTGCCGCCCTTCCCCGAGGCCCGCGCTACGGCGGTCCGGCTCCTTTCCACGGGGAAGAAAGGGGAGTGCAGTATTGCATGGAAAACAGGAATTGCAAGGGTCGGGAAGGAAAAAGGCGCAGCAGGGCCAAAGAAGTTTGGGCGATGGCGAGCAGGAAGTTGTGCGACAGGATAGGAGAAGCGAGGGAAAAGAAGATCGTCGATCACATTTTCAAAGTCGAGGATACACCGTTGCATTTTTTATTCGTTCGCGCGGCACACGGCATGTGTTCCCTGGTCTTGCCCTGAGCCGCTCTTCCCCCGTCCCATCAGGCCGGCGGCGCGGAACGCTCCACGTCTTTCCTGGCCGCCGGTGTCCACGCCCGTCGGTCGGCTTTTTCCCTGTCGCTTTTTGCGCATTGACAAACAGGCTGGCCGGGGCCATCACCATAAGGAACGGCGTGGGATGGCAGGGGACAGGGGGAGTCGGCATATGACGGCCCGGGTGATGATCGTGGAAGACGAGGCCATAACGGCCATGGCCACCGGAGCCATGCTCAAGCGGCTCGGCCATGTGGTCGCGGCCTCGGTCTCCTCCGGCCAGGCCGCCCTGGACGCCTTTCGCCGCCAAGCCCCGGACCTCGTGCTCATGGACATCCGCCTCCACGGCGACATGGACGGCATCGAGACCGCCCGGCTGATCCGCCGGGATTCGGACGTGCCCGTCATCTTCGTCACCGCCTACGTGGACGAGGGGACCCGCCGGCTGGCGGCCGAAACCTCGCCCCTGGCCGTTGTGGCCAAGCCCCTGGACGAATACGAGCTGGCCTCCCTGCTCGCCACGCTGCAGGGATCGGAGCCGCGTTGACAGGAGCCGGCTTCGAGGCCTTCGGACTGGACGGGGACTTCACCGCCGCCTTCCTGGCCGCCCGGCGTGTGGCCGATCTGGCCGCGCGCGACCCCCGGGCCGTGGCCCCGGCCACGGTGGCCGCCCTGGAAGGGCTCCTGGCCCGAAACGACCACGCCCGACAGACCCAGGCCCGCATCCTCTACCGGGAGGCGGCCGGCGCCCTGGTCACCCTGCTGGCCAAGGGGCCGCCCGACCTGGCCGGCATCTCGCGCGAGGCCCTGGCCACGGCCCTGACCACACCCGGCAAGCCACGCCTGGCCGCGGCCGAGGCCGTGGGCGCGCTGCCCCTGCCCGGGCTGCGCGGCCCGGACGTGCCCGTGCCGCCCCCCACGGCCGTTGCAACGACCTGCCGCGACCTGCTGGCCCGGGCAAGCAGG
>CAZIJE010000227.1:0-3429 GCA_964539435.1 uncultured Desulfovibrio sp. | reverse complement strand
TGCCCATGTCCCCTTCGCCCGTTCTGCGGGCTTTGGTCCCCCGGGGGGCCCCCCCCCCCCCCCCCCCCGCCGGAGGCATTCTTCTCTTCTACACCGTGCCGGTATGGCCGAAGCCGCCGTGGCCGCGGGCGGTGTCGCCGAGCGCGTCGACCGGGGTGATGACGGGCCTGACGACCGGCGCGAGCACGAGTTGGGCGATGCGTTCGTGGCGGGCGATGGTGCGGGGTTCGGCGGACGTGTTGAGGAGCCAGACCACGATTTCGCCCCGGTAGTCCGGATCGATGACGCCCACGCCCTGGGCCACGGTCAGGCCGTGCTTGGCCCCGAGGCCGGAGCGGGAATAGACGAAGCCGGCCACGCCCGGGGCGTCGATCTCGATGGCGATGCCGGTCGGCACGGCGGCTCGCTCGCCGGGGGCGATGGTCAGGTGCGGCGCGTCGATGTCCGCGCGCAGGTCCAGGCCGGCCGCGCCGGGCGTGGACACGGTGGGCGGATTCTGGCGGCTGGATTCCCGGAGGAACTTGACGCGGAGAACGCTCGTGGCGACGGACATGGACGGAACCTCCGGGCAATGAATTAGGGGGGTAAACCTACCTCTTCTGCTGAATTTGTAAACGAAATTTAACCTATTGAAATAATGCTATCTTTCAAAGGCGTTTCAAGGCGGTGACGTTTCGGGGCCGGCCTTGCCTTTTGCCGGCCCTTGTTGGTAGATGCCGGCTAGGCACGGATGAAGCGGCGTTTCGGGCCGCCCGGGCCTTGTCTGAAGAAAGGGGATCGTATGCAGCCGTTACGCGTTTACAGTGTTGTGCCGAAGTTGCCGGCCAAGTTGAAGCCGCTTTGGGAACTCGCCTACAATCTGATCTTTTCCTGGAACGACGATATCGCGTCGCTGTTCGCCCAGGTGGACCGGAAGTTGTGGCGCGACTGTTCCGGCAACCCGGTGGGCTTTCTCAACCGGCTGCCCCAGAAGACGTTGGAGACCCTGGCCGAGGACGAGTTCTTCGTGGAGCGCCTGGGCGACCTGCGCCAGACCCTGGAAACCTACCTGTCCCGAAAGACCACCTCCATCCCCTTTCCCGACCGGGACGGCCAGCCCGTGGTCGCCTACTTCAGCCTTGAATACGGCATCAGCGCCTGTCTGCCGGTCTATTCCGGCGGCCTCGGCATCCTGGCCGGCGACCACTTGAAATCCGCCAGCGATTTGTGCGTGCCCCTGGTCGGCATCGGCATCGCCTACCAGCAGGGTTTTTTTCGCCAATACCTCACGGCCGACGGCTGGCAGCAGGAACGCTATCCCATCTACGACTTCGAGCAGATGCCGCTTTCGCTGTGCAAGGACGAGGCGGGCGACCGGATCCTGATCCACGTGGACCTGCGCGGCGAGCGCGTCTATTCCCAGATCTGGAAGGCCCAGGTCGGCCGGGTGTCCCTCTATCTCCTGGACACCAACGTGCCGGAAAACCAGCCCGGCTCCCGGCAGATCACCAACCGCCTCTACGGCGGCGACCTGGAGACCCGGGTCCGCCAGGAATATTTGCTCGGCATCGGCGGCATCCGGGCGCTGGAGGCGCTCGGCCTCAAGCCCAAGGTCATCCACATGAACGAGGGCCACTCGGCCTTCGCCGGCCTGGAGCGCATCGCCAATTTCATGGACAAGCACAAGCTGTCCTTCGAGGCGGCCATGGAGCTGGTGGCCTCGAGCTCCATCTTCACCACCCACACGCCCGTGCCGGCCGGCAACGACCGGTTCCCGCCGGACCTGATCCAGCTCTATTTCGAGGACTATGCCAAGCGCCTGGGCCTGGCCTTCAAGGTCCTGCTGGCCCTGGGCCGCGAGGACCCGCGAAACGACTCCGAGCACTTCTGCATGCCGGTTTTGGCGCTCAAGCTCTCGCGCTTCAACAACGGCGTGTCCAAGCTCCACGGCGTGGTCTCGCGCCGGATGTGGAACCGGGTCTGGAACCAGTATCCGGTCGAGGACGTGCCCATCGGGGCCATCACCAACGGCGTGCACGTGCCGACCTGGGTGTCCCAGGACATGGCCGCCCTCTACGACCGCTATTTCGGGGCCAACTGGCGCGAGGATCCGGACACCGGCCGGGTCTTCGCCCAGACCCACCTGATTTCCGACGCCGAACTGTGGCGGACCCACGAACGGCTGCGCGAACGCCTGGTGGGCTACGTCCGGGAACGGCTGCGCGACCAGCTCCTGGCCCGGGGGGCCAAGCGCCGGGAACTGCAAAGCGCCGAGGAGGTCCTCGATCCCCAGGCCCTGACCATCGGCTTCGCCCGGCGGTTCGCCACCTACAAGCGGGCCAACCTGCTGCTGTCCGACCGGGACCGGCTGCTCAAGATCCTGTCCGATACCCAGCGGCCCGTGCAGTTCGTCTTCGCCGGCAAGGCCCACCCCCACGACAACGAAGGCAAGAAAATCATCCAGGACCTGGTGCAGCTGTGCAACAGCGGCCAGTGCCGGTTCAACATGGTCTTTCTCGAAGACTACGACATGGAGATCGCCAGCTACCTCGTCCAGGGCGTGGACGTCTGGCTCAACACCCCCCGCCGGCCACTGGAGGCCTGCGGCACCAGCGGCATGAAGGCCATGTGCAACGGCGTGCTCAACTACAGCACCCTGGACGGCTGGTGGGCCGAGGCCTGGAAGCCCGACAACTCCGTGGGCTGGGCCGTGGGCATGGGCGAGGAATACGAGGACGCCGGCTACCAGGACTTCGTCGAAAGCCAGACCCTCTACAACATCCTCGAAAACGAGATCATCCCCACCTTCTACGACCGGGGACACCACGGCAGCCTGCCGCGCAACTGGATCCGCAAGATGAAGGACTCCATCAGCCAGCTCGCGCCGCTGTACAACTCGCACCGCATGGTCGAGGACTACGCCCGCATCGCCTACGTGCCGGCGCTCGAGAACTACAACCGCCTCACCCGCGACGACTGCGCCGCCGCCAAGGACCTGGCCTCCTGGCGCATGGACATGATGACCCACTGGAGCAACCTGGACATCCGCAACATCGCGGCCGACGAGCCCGACCAGCTCCACGTCGGCGATCCGGTCAAGGTCACCGCTGAGGTCCGCCTCGACGGCATCCGGCCCCAGGACGTCGAAGTTCAGATCTACGCCGGCCGCCTGGACTACGAAGGCAAGTTCGCGGAACGCGAAACCATCATCATGCGGACCATGGACACCACCCCCGACGGCTGGAACGTCTACGTCGGCGAAATCAACCCCACCGAAGCCGGCCGGTTCGGCTTCACCGTGCGCATCCTGCCGCACCACCCGCTGCTGCTCGACTCCCACAGCCTGGGCCTGATCCGTTGGGCCTCGGCTTGAGCGGGTAAAAGATGCCTCCGGCGGGGGGGGGGGGGGGGGGGGGGGGGGGGGGGGCGGGGGGGGGGCCGGCCCGCGCG
>CAZIJE010000226.1:0-3438 GCA_964539435.1 uncultured Desulfovibrio sp. | reverse complement strand
TCAGACGTGTGCTCTTCCGATCTACCTTTGCCGCGGCAAAGGTGGAGACGGCCTTGGTGGAGTAGGTGGGCGCGGTGATGTCGGCCGTGTCCATGCCGAGGCTTTCAAGCAGGGTCTTCAGGGATTCGGTGGCCGTGGCGGACTTGGCATCAAGGGCGCTCGCGCCCTTGGCCGCGGCTTCGAGCCAGGCCTTGCCGGCGTTGGAGGCCATGGACTTGATGTTGGCCATGGCATTGGAGACCTGGGTCTTGTTGGCCGTGGCCAGGTCGTCCAGGGTGGTGGATGTGGCGTCCGGCAGGGTGATGGCGCTGAGGGCTATGGTCAGATTCCGGCTTGCGGCCGCGCGCTCGGCATAGCTGTCGGCCGCTCCCATCTCCGCCTGGTAGGCGGTCAGGGCGTCCATGTACTGGAACTGGACGCTCGTCTGCGCCTCCTCGGGCACCAGGCTCTTCATGGTGGCGTTGAAATCCGCCTTGGCCGCGGCGATGTCCTCGCTGCGGGTGGCCGAGTAACTGGCCTCGTTCTGGGCGGCGGTCAGCTTGTTGCAGGCCAGGGTGTACTGGTAGGCCCAATTCACGACGTCTTTGGTGTTGGGCGAGGTGATGGTCGTGGCCATGTGCGCCTCCGGGCGGCAAGATCGGCCTCCCCTCCGGGGAAAGGGACCGTCTGCCCCGGAAAAAGCAAGATCGCGGCCATTTTTATAACACCTCGCATCCATTGGAGATTGAGAGAATCCCTTCCCGGCGCGGGCAGTTTTTGCCGCTTGGTGCGTTGTC
The DNA here is from genome assembly GCA_964539435.1 of uncultured Desulfovibrio sp. Lineage (GTDB taxonomy): Bacteria > Desulfobacterota > Desulfovibrionia > Desulfovibrionales > Desulfovibrionaceae > Solidesulfovibrio. The sequence goes on along the minus strand of CAZIJE010000226.1, from coordinate 2,662 downwards.
CCCGGCGTCGCCGTCACACACTCTCCACCGGGCCGTCACCGTCGTTTCATCGGGGCGGGGCAGACAGGGTAGGCCCGGTTTCCGGGAGGCCCCGGGGCCGGGTCCCTGACAACCCTTCACCGAGTGGAGATCGCCATGGGACACCTTGACGTGGACCGCTTCCAACAAGTGCTGCGCGACATGCTCGACACCCTGATGGGCCAGTCGCGCGAGACCCTCGACATCCTGGCCCGGGACGTGGCGGCCTTTGCCGACGCCACGGACAGGGCGACGGTCGAATCGGACCGGCACATGGCCCTCCTCATGCGCGAACGCGACCGCCGGCTGATCGGCGAGATCCACGAGGCCCTGGCCCGGGTCAAGGACGGGGAATACGGCATCTGCCAGGAGTGCGGCGAGGAGATCGGCCTGGCCCGGCTGCGGGCCCAGCCCACCGCCACCCTGTGCGTCCACTGCAAGACCCTGTTCGAGGCCGCTGGCCGGCCGCACCTGGCCGTGGCCGGAAGCGAGGCCGCCTTTCTCGAAGACTAGCCGCGCCGGCCGGAGGCACGTTTTTGTAGGGCGCACGGACGGTTTTGTCGGGCTTGGCGAAACGGGTTTTTGGCAACATTCCGTAATTCTTGGGCTGTTTTCCTGGCCTGGTTGTTGCTTTCCGGAGGGCATGGAACTCCTGGAAACCCCCTACGGTCCCCTGCCCGTGGCCGGGCCGGTGGACCGGCATCCGGACGGGACCGCGCGCGCCGTCTTCCTTGACGGCCCCGTGGCCCTGCAGACGTCCCTTGGCCGGCTGGTCCCCCAGCACACCATCGACGACCACCGGCGGATGCACAAGCCGCCGGTCACGTTTTTCCCCAACGGCCGGGTCCGCTCCCTGCCGCTGGAAGCCCGGACCGTGGTCGCAACCCCGGCCGGTCCGCTCCCGGCCGAGCTCGTCACCTTTCACTACAACGGGGCCGTGGCCCGGGTCTTTCCCTTAAACGGCAAGCTCTCGGGCTATTGGACCGAGGCCGACGAGGCCGGGATGGCCGAGACGTTGCGGGTGAAGACGCCGCTCGGGCCCATGGCGGCCCGGTTCGTGGCCGTGGCCTTCGACCCCGAGGGGCGGCTGCGGAGCCTGACGCTGTGGCCCGGGGAGGAGGTCGTGGCGCGCACCCCGGTCGGCAACGCGCCCGTGCGCCTGGGCCTGTCCTTTCACCCGGACGGCGGCCTGCGGTCCGTGGAGCCGGCCCGGCCCCTGGAGGTCCAAACGCCGGTGGGCCCGGTCTGGGCCTACGATCCGGACGCCGTGGGCATCTCGGGGGACGACAACTCCCTGGTCTTTGACGGCCGGGGAGCGGTCCGCCGGGTGGCCACCGTGCGCACGGCCGTGGCCGCCCGGCTGCCGGACGGCTCCCGCCAGGAGGTCGCGCCCCTGGTGCGCGACAGCATCTGCGGGGACGGCGACCATGAACTCACCCCGCTGGTCCTGGAATTCGCCGCCGACGCCGTCCTGGCCCGGCACGGCAGCGGCCCGCTTCGCATCCGCTGGCCCCGGAACGGCGCGGCCTTTGCCGCCAGGCCCTTTGTCGCGGCCTTCGCCGTCTCCTTCGCGCCTAAACAATGCTCCATGTAGACCGGTTTCCCTTGACGCCTCCCCCTTGCGGCCTGATATGTAATGACATCGAAGCCTGTGGCAGGCCGGTCGTTTTCCGTGACAACGGCGCCGGCTGCCTGCGGCGCGCGCCTGTGGCGTGCGCCGTGCACGTGTCCGCGCCTGCGGCAGAAGGACCGTGAACAGGCTTTTGCGCCACCGTGGCCGGTTGATGCGCCCGGCCCCTGACGCTTCGCAAGGAGGATCTTCGTGGTTAAAGCCACCGGTGTCTTGTTGGCTGTTTTTCTGCTGCTCTTCGCGTCCGTGGACTTCGCTACAGCCAAGCGCCTGGGCGGCGGCGGCTCCATCGGCAACCGCCAGTCGTTTTCCTCGACCACCCGCCCCGACACGGGGGCGCCGTCGGGCGCGTTCGGTTCCCAGCAGTCGGCGACCCGGCAAAATCCCATGGGCGCGGCCAATCCCGGGGGAGGCATGTTCTCCCGGCCGGGGCTTGGCGGCAGATCGGAAGAGCACACGTCTGAACTCCAGTCACCCGTGCTCGTCGGCGGGCTGGTCGGCTCCATGCTCTTCGGCGGGGGCCACGGCATGGGCGGCGGACCCGGCCTGCTCGATCTGCTCCTGATCGGCGGCGGCCTGTTCCTGCTTTTCAAGCTCCTCAAATCCCGCCGGACCGCGACCCAGACCGGGCCGTCCATGGCCCGGACCTACGAGGCCGAGCCCCTGCGGCCGGTCCAGAACCCCATGCGCGAGGCCGCGGGCAGCGCCTGGGGCAACCTCGGCGCGACCGCCCCGGGCGGATCGGCCGCGCCGGCCGGCCCCCAGGTGCCGGCCGGGTTTGACGCGGACGATTTCCTGACCGGGGCCAAGGCGCTTTTCTCCAGGCTCCAGAAGTCCTGGAGCGCCCGGGACCTGGCCGACATCGCCGCCTTCGCCACCCCGGCCTTCATGGAGGACGTGCGCAAGCAGGCGGCCGCGGACCCGACCCCCACGCCGACCGACGTGCTCCTGGTCGACGCCAAGCTCCTCGAAGTGCGCCAGCAGGGTGCCACCACCATCGCCTCGGCCTACTTC
>CAZIJE010000225.1:0-3478 GCA_964539435.1 uncultured Desulfovibrio sp. | reverse complement strand
CCCCCCCGCGCCGCGCCCCCCCCCCCCCCCCCCCCCCCCCCCCCCCCCCCCCGCCGGAGACATCTCCCCGTCTTTCTCCTACTCCTTCCTGGCCAGGCCCAGTGCGTCGACAATGGCGGACGCGGCCTTGGCCGTGTAGTCCTCGGGCGACAGCGCGGCCTTGTCCGCGTCGGTCAGGATGGAGCGGGGCTTGTTGACGTATTTCTGGTCCGGGGTGATGCCGTAGGCGGCCGGGAAGCTGTTCTCGAAATACATCTCCTGGAAGCCGATGAACTTCAAATGGTGGGCCGTGGCGTCGAGGATGGAGACTTCCGACGGCTCGACCAGGCCCAGTTCCCGGGCCTTGAGCAAGCCGGCCAGACACTCGCCGCCCTGGGTGCAGCTGATGTGCCCGTGGCGGTTGGCGAGCAACATGCCCTCGATGATGGCCTGCTCGGTCACCTGCACCACCTGGAAGCTGCCAGGCCCGCCGATCTTCTCATATTCCCTGGCATAGTGGGCCACGCGCGGGAACGAGACCGGGTTGCCGATCATGGCCGCCTGGGCCACGGACGGGGTGACGGGCACGGCCTCGAACTTTCGATTGGCCGGCTCCTCGTCGTAATAGCGGAAGACCGGGTCGGCGTGGTGGGACTGGACGCCGAAGATCCGGGGCAGGGAGCGGATGACGCCGAGCTTTTTGAGCTTTAAAAAGCCGCTCATGATGGCCGTGACGTTGCCCGCGTTGCCGATGGGCACGAACACGCACTTGCGGTAGGTGTCCCAGCCGAACCACTGGGCCACCTCGAAGGCGTAGGACTCCTGGCCGAGGATGCGCCAGGCGTTTTTGGAGTTGAGGAGCGCCACCCGGAAGTTGTCGGCCAGGTGCTCGACCACCTTCATGCAGTCGTCGAACACGCCCGGCACCTCGATGACCGTGGCCCCGCTGCCCAGCGGCTGGGCCAGCTGCTGGGGCGTCACCTTGCCCTTGGGCAGGATGACCACGGACTTGATGGGCCCGCCCACATAGGCGGCGTAGAGCGCGGCCGCGGCCGAGGTGTCGCCCGTGGAGGCGCACACGGTCAGGACCGAATCCCAGTCGTTGACCCGGACCAGGTGCTTCAAATAGCTGAAGGCACAGGCCATGCCCCGGTCCTTGAACGAGGCGCTCGGGTTCTGGCCGTCGTTTTTGTAGTAAAACGGCGCGCCCACGATCCCGGACAGGGCCTCGTTGGCCGCGACCAGCGGAGTGTGGCCCTCGCCGAGGTAGACGATGTCCCGCTCCTCCACCACCGGGGCCATGAGCTCGTAAAACCGCAGCACGCCGCGAAGGGCCGTGACCCGGGTGGCGGCCCGCTTGTCGAAGAGCGACTGCCAGTAGCTGGCCGGGTATTCGAGCAGGCTGTCGAAGGTGGTGTCTTCGAGGATAAAGACGCCCCCGCAGTGCGGGCAGGTGTAGTAGAGCTCGCGGATGTCGAACCGGGCCTGGCACCCCAGGCAGACATATTCCATCTTGCCCCGATAGCTCGGGAAATCGCTCACCGTGATCATGCCGCTCCCTTTTTACGCGGGCCAGAGCTGCCGGGCGGCCGCCGTCCACATGACGACGCCGCAGGCGATCTTGGCCGTGATCCCGAACACCTTGCCGTACATGGCCCCCATGGCCGCCCGACGGGCATCGGCGTCCGTGCGCCCGTGGGCGCGCTCGAAGACATAGCAGCCGAGAAACGCCCCGGCAACGGCCCCGAAAAGGGCCCCAAGGCCCAGGAAAAACGGCGCGCCCAGAAGCGCCCCGGCAAACGCGCCGAGAAAGCCGCCGAGGTTGCCCTTGCCCGTGGCCCCGTAGCGCTTGGCCCCGAACAGCTGGACGAAGAGTTCGGCCGCCTCGCCGGCCAGGCCCGCCCCGACCACCAGGGCGTAGAAGCCGAAGCCGAAATGCGGGGCCGGCTGGAGGAAATCCCAGAGCACCACCAGGCCGACCAGAAGCCAGTTGCCCGGCAGGCCGAAGATGTTGAGCCCCAGGCAGGCAAACAGGAGCAGCAGAAAAAGACTCACGCCGACGATGCTCATGACCTCACTCCCCGTCCGCCCGGTCCGCCGCGGCCAGGCGGTCTCACCCCTGCCCGTCGCGCCTGTCGATCACCCGGGCGGCCTTGCCTTCGGACTTGGGCAGGGAATTGCGCTCCACAAGCTCCACCCTGGGGGTGACCAGTATCTCATCGCGCAGTTTGGAGGCAATCCGCTTTTGCAAAACGGCCAGTTGGCGCATGTCCTCGACGAAGAACTCGTCGCGGATCTCCACCTTGATGCGGATGTTGTCGATGAAACCCTCGCGCTCCAGGATGATCTGGTAGTTCTGGCCGACCTCGGGCATGGCCATCAGGATCCCCTCGATCTGCATGGGGAAGATGTTGACGCCCTTGACGATCATCATGTCGTCGCAGCGGCCCTGGAGCCGGTCGAGGCGGCGGTGGACCCGGCCGCACGGGCACTTGCCGGTCAGGAACCGGGTCAGGTCCCGGGTCCGGTAGCGGATGACGGGCATGCCCTCGCGGCCGAGGCTGGTCATGACCAGTTCGCCGAGCTCCCCGTCCGGCAGCGGCTCGCCGGTCTGCGGGTCCACGATCTCGGCCAGGAAGGCGTCCTCCCAGACGTGCATGCCGTGCTGCTCCTGGCACTCGAAGGCCACGCCCGGCCCGTTCATCTCGGACAGGCCGTAGGAGTTGTAGGCCTTCATGCCGTAGAGGGCCTCCAGCCGGCGGCGCGTCTCCTCGGTGTAGGGCTCGGCCCCGACCAGGGCGATGCGCAGGGGCAGCGTCTTCGGGTCCACGCCCATTTCGGCGAAAACCGTGGACAGGTACAGGGCGTAGGACGGGATGATGTGGATGCCCGTGACCTTGAAATCGGTCAGCAGCTTGATCTGACGGTGGCTGTTGCCGGCCCCGGCCGGAATGGTCAGGCAGCCGAGCCGCTCCGCGCCGTAGTGGATGCCGAGCCCGCCGGTGAAAAGGCCGTATCCGGACATGTTCTGAAAGACGTCGGTCCTTCGCAGCCCGACCATGTGCATGCACCGGGCCATGAGCGAGGCCCACCAGTCCAGGTCCTTTTTCGTGTGGTAGATGACGGTCGGCGTGCCCGTGGTGCCGGAGGAGACGTGCATGCGGACCATTTCGCTGACCGGCATGGCCAAAAGCCCGTCCGGATAGCTGTCCCGCAGGTCCTGCTTGGTGGTGAACGGCAGCCGGCGAACGTCGTCCAGGCTTGTGACCTGCTCGGGATCGATCCCGAGCTCCCGGAACCGCCGGCCGTAAAACGGGGACTTGGCCGCCTGCCTGAGCGTGCGTTGCAGGCGCATGAGCTGCAACCGCTCGATCTCCAGCCGGGAAAGCTTCTCCGCTTCGTCGTAGTACACGCTCGCTCCTTTACAGTGGGGGGAGGAAAGAAGAGGAAGAATGGGGGGGGGGGGGGGGGGGGGGGGGGGGGGGGGGGGGGGGGGGGG
>CAZIJE010000224.1:0-3530 GCA_964539435.1 uncultured Desulfovibrio sp. | reverse complement strand
AGATCCACACGGTGTACACCGGCGTCTCCTGCGCAAGCTGACGGCGGCCGGCGAGCGGGTGCGGCTTCTGGTCCGCGACGCCCGGCAGGAGGCAACGGCCCGGCGGGTGCTGCGGGACGCGGGCGCGGACCAGGGACTGGTGGACTATTTCACCGCGCCCATGGACCGGGGCTGGACGCGCGATTTCATGCCGTTTTTCGTGCACGAGGCCGGGAGGGTGGTGGCGCTCGATTTCGGGTTCACGGGCTGGGCCAAGTATCCGGACCACGCCCTTGACGACGCCGTGGGACCGGCCGTGTGCCGGGAACTGGGCCTGGAGGTGGTGCCGGCCGTGTGGCAGGGCCGGCGGGTGGTGCTCGAGGGCGGCGGCATGGACGGCAACGGCCGGGGCGACGTGCTGACCACCGAGGAGTGCCTGCTCGACCCGGCGGTCCAGGTCCGCAATCCCGGATTCGGCCGCGAGGACTACGAAGCCGTGTTCCGGGAATGGCTGGGGGCGCGAAACGTCCTGTGGCTCGGAAAGGGGATCGCGGGCGACGACACCCACGGCCATGTGGACGACCTGTGCCGGTTCGTGTCGCCGGACACGGTGGTCCTCTGCCGCGAGGACGATCCGGCCGACGCCAACCACCGGCCCCTGGCCGAGAACCGCGAGCGCCTGGACGGGGCGGTCCTGGCCGACGGCACAAGGCTCACGGTGGTGGACCTGCCCATGCCCAAGGCCCTGGTCTTCAAGGGGCAGCGGCTTCCGGCCAGCTACGCCAATTTTTTCATCGGCGAGCGGGTGGTGCTGGTCCCGACCTTCAACGACGTCCGCGACCGGCAGGCCCTCGGCATCCTGGCCGATGTCTTTCCCGGCCGGGAGGTGGTGGGGATCAGCGCCGTGGACCTGGTCTGGGGCCTCGGCACGATCCATTGCCTGACCCACGAGGAGCCGGCCGGGCGCTAGCGTCGCGTTCCCGAAATTCGCGCACAGGAACTTCGAAAGGAACGAGCTTGACTGGTTATGCTAACCTTATAAAATATTGTCATATCTTATAAGGAACGCCACGCAAGGCCCGGCCGGCTACGGTCCGTTGCCGGACAGGCCGATGGCGGCCATGGTCGCGGGGATGTCGGTCAGGTCGCCGACCGTCACCCGGCCCGGCGGCTCGACCACCAGGGCCGGCGTGGCCAGGATCGGCATGTTGTCCGCGGCCCCCGGCCAGTGACGGATGTCCAATACATCCAGCCGGTAGTCCCCTCCAAGCTCGCGTTCGCACCAGGAACGCAGCGCAGCCGTCATCCTCCGGGACTCTGGTTCCGTCCCGGAAAGAAACAGCGTCAGACGCGTGGTCATGGCCCCCCCCTTCTCCCTGTGAAGAGCAGTCCGTCCCCGCTAGCCGGTCTTCGCTTATGGTGCGTTCACGAGTAGCAGGTCCTCGGGAATAATGCCATCGGAAAAGGAACGGGCCAGGAACGTACCGTTGCGCAGGTCGGGCTTGTTGTAGCGAAAGGGCGAGCCGTCCAGGCCGGTCATGACCCCGCCCGCGCCAAGGAGCAGGGCGTGTCCGGCGGCGGTGTCCCATTCCATGGTCGGGCCGAGGCGGGGGTAGAGGTGGCAGTTGCCTTCGGCCAGGGCGCAGAACTTGAGGGCGCTGCCCCGGTGGACCAGTCGGCTTCCGGGAAACCGTTCCAGGTAGGCGGCCAGGCCGGGATCGGGGTGGGAGCGGCTGGCCATGACCGTCAGCGGTTGGCCCGGGGCCGGGGGGACGGCCCGGATGGGTTCGGCCGGGCCGCCGGCCAGGCGGCGGAAGGACGGGACAGCCGGGCCGCCGCAGTAGAGCGCGTCGGCGACCGGTGCGTGGATGACGCCGAGGACCGGCTCGCCGTCCTCGACCAGGGCCAGCAGCACGCAGAACTCGTCGCGCCGGCCCACAAACTCTTTGGTCCCGTCCAGGGGATCGACCACGAAGCACCGGGTGTAGTGCCGGCGCGCGGCAAAGGGGGCGTTGGCCGTTTCCTCGCAGATCACGGGCACGTCCGGGAACAGGCGGGCCAGGCCGTCGAGGAGGATGGCGCTCGACCGGGTGTCGGCCGTGGTCAGGGGGGAACGGTCGGCCTTTTCCTCCACCGTGAAGCCGGTGCGGTAGATGTCGCGCACCGCCTGGCCGGCCAGGCGGACGAGGGCCTGCAGGGCGTCGAGGGCATGTGGGGTCATGGCGTCTCCGAAGGGTTTGGCCGCAGTATCGGAGCCGGGGCCGGCGGCGTCAACGCGGGTGCCGGCGGTTGCTTTTCCCATGCCGCGCGGCTATGGATGAGCGACTTTGTCAAGTCCAATCGGAGGGACGGTCGTGAGCGAGGCAGTGCGGGTGCTTCTGGTGGATGACGAGGAAAGCTACGTCGACACGCTGCGAAAGCGCCTGTCCCGGCGCGGCCTTGAGGTGCTGACGGCCAACAGCGGCGAGCAGGCCCTGTCCACGCTGGCGGAAAACGCCGTGGACGTGGTGCTGCTCGACGTGAAGATGCCGGGCATGGACGGCATGGAGACGCTGACCCGGATCAAGGAGGCCCATCCCCGGGTGGAGGTGATCATGCTGACCGGCCATGCCAACGTGGATGTGGCCATACGCGGCATGGAGCAGGGCGCGTTCGACTACCTCATGAAGCCGGCCGAAATGGACGACCTGTACTACAAGATCCAGGACGCCCACAAAAAAATTACCCTCGCGGCCAGGGGCTGACGGACCGCCATGGATTCCGGGGAAGGACGCATGGAGGCGACGACCCGCCGCCGGGTGCTCATCGTCGAGGACGATCCGCTGTCGGCCCGCGTCGCCGCCAAGATCCTGGACCGTCTGGGCTATGCCGTGTGCGCGGTCATCGAGACCGGAGAGGCGGCCGTGGCCGAGGCCCCGGTCCTGGCGCCCGACGTGGTGCTCATGGACATCAACCTGGCCGGCTCCATGGACGGCGTGGCCGCCGCCCGGGCCCTGATCGAGGGGCAGGGCGTGCCGGTGATCTTTCTGACCGCGGCCGTGGACCGGGAAATCATGGACCGGGTGGCGGCCACGGGCGCGGCCGGGTACATCCAGAAGCCGGTCAAGCTCCTCGACCTCAAGGCCAACCTCGAAATGGCCATCACCCGCCGACAGCGCGAGCGGCCGTGTCCCACCGACGCGGCCGCCGCCCTCTACCGGCATATCCTCGAAGCCGTGGCCCGGGCCATGGGCCGGGCGTTCGCGGTCGTGGACCCGGACGGCCGGGTGCTGTTCGCCCACCCGGATGCCGGCATGGCCGGCGACCTCGTAAGCGACGCCCTCCCGGGCCAGTCCGCCGCGCCCGGCCCCGACGACACCCCCTGCACCGACGCCTCGGGCCGCTCCCTGGGGTTCGTCCGCCTGCTCGGTTAAGAAACCGGGGCTCTGCCCCGGGCCCCGCCGGGGGGAATGATTCCCTCCGGTCCCCCCCGCTCGATACGTGAAGCGCCGGCCGCAGCTGCGGCCGGCGCATCACGTAAAGCAGGCCCGGGGGGCGGGGGGGTGTTGAAG
>CAZIJE010000223.1:0-3581 GCA_964539435.1 uncultured Desulfovibrio sp. | reverse complement strand
GGGTCCGGGGGGGATGATCCCCCCCGGCGGGGCCCGGGGCGGAGCCCCGGAGATGTCGTCTCTTCTCTCTTACATCGGGTAATCGAGCGCTTCCGGGATCATCACCTGGGTGATGGCCGCGCCGGCGCGTTCGCGGGCCGCGCCGAGGCCGGCCAGGGACGCGTCCACGGCCTGGCGCAGGCTGTCGAAGCCGGCCAGGTCGGCTCCTTCGGGGGCGTAGCCGTGCACCAGCCCGGCGCAGGCCCGGGCGGCCTCGGTCGCGGCCTTGGCGGCCTGGACCTTGGCTAGGTCGCTGAAGAAGGCGACGTAGCCGGCGAGTCCTTCGGCCACCACCGGGTTTTCCGGCCCCTTGGCGGCCAGTTCCAGGGTGTCGAGGATGAAGAGCCGGCTGGCCAGGAGCGGGCACAGGGCGTCGGCCAGGGGGAAGGTCACGGCCTGGCGGTTGCTGTGGTAGAGTTTTTTGCCCTCGGCGTCCTTGCCGGCGGCCAGGGTGTCGAAGGCGGCCCGCCACAGGCGGAAGCCGGCGGCGACCGTGGCCGCGCCGGTTTCGGGATTGGTCGCGGCCACCCGGTCCATCTCGGCGATGTAGTTGTCGCAGTAGGCCAGGAAGATGTCGCTGGCCATGGTGATGGAGAGCTGGCGGCGCTGCACGCACTCCGGACCTTCGTAGGTGGCTTCGAGCTGGCTGTCGTTCCACTTGTGGAACAGGAAGCCGGGGCAGTCCTCGGTGATGCCGTAGCCGCCCATCATGGCCACGGCCTCGCGCATGACCGTGGCGCCGTGGCCGGTGTTCCACAGCTTGCAGGCCGGGCACAGGACGCCGGCTTCGGCTTCGAGGGCCTGGTAGACGACCACCGGGTCGGCGCTCAGTTCCTCGAACCGGGCCGCGTCGCGGTCCGCTTCGGGCGCAAACAGCAGGTTGACGTATTCCAGGGCCTGGGGCTGGACCTTTTTGAGCGCCGTCATCTGGGCGCGCATGCCGGACACGCCCTGGCTGGCCAGGGCCTGATCCTTGGCCTTTTCGGTCGGGTCGAGGTGGTCGAAGAGCCGCGCTGTGGCGAACCCCAGCGACGCGCCGGCCTCGCCGGCGGCCCACAGTTCGGCCAGGCGGATGGGGGCGTCCTGCTTCTGCTGGAGGCCCAGCGAGAACTTCGGCGTGCCCTCGGCGCAGGCGCTGCCGCCCCGGAAACGGGTCCGCTGGTAGCGGATGACCGGCTCCACGGCGGACAGGAGCTTGGCCGTGGTCATGAGCGCCACGGGCACCCGGGTCCGGTGGAAGACCGCGGCGATGATCTCGGAGTGGGAGTAGTTGGGCACGATGGCGCCGTCTTTCACGGTGTAGCCGCCGATGATCCGGCTGGCCGGAACCTTCATGTTGAAGACCGGATCGCGGGTCGAGGACAGCTGGTGGACCATCTTGAGGGTGGGCGCGCCACGGTCGAACAGGCCCGGGTCGGTCTCCTCCAGGATGACCATGCACGAGGACTTGATCCGGGGGTCGGCGGTGTCCACGGCCACGGTGGCGAAATTCGCAAAGTCCATGCCCGTAATGAAACGGCCGCGTTTGTCGATATGGAGCATGGGCTCCTGGCCTTCCTCCCAGGAGTCGATGCTGACCTTGCCGCACAGGACCCCGGTGTCCACGCCGACATAGGGCAGGGGCTCGGTCAGGCCGAAGGCGCCGCGCCAGGGGGCCTTGCCCGGGGCCGGGGCGCACAGGCTCATGTAGTGGTCGCGCTGTTCGGTGGTGCCGCGCTCGTGGATCGGGGAAAGGGCCAGGTTGCTGGCCAGGGAGCAGGTGGCCGCGCCGGCGTCCACCCAGGACAGTTCGAAGGCGACCAGGGCCAGGGCCATGTTTTTCGGGCCCTCGATGAAGCCGCCCTGGTGGGGGTCGAGGAAGACGGCGGTGATGCCGGCGTCGTCAAAGGCCTGGAGGAGCTGGTCCTTCTCCGGCGTCCACTCGTGGGAGTGGCGCACGCCGTCGGCCACGAGCCGGGCGACAAGGCCACGGGCCACGGAGCGGGCCGACTGCACGGCCATCTGGAGGTCGAAGCGGTCGGCGAAGCGCCACATGATCTGCCGGACGTCGTCGCCCGGAAGGGTACGTAAAGTTTCCATAGTTTCGCCTGGTTCGTGGTTTGAACGCGCAAGGGGCGCAAGGATGACGTAAAAAAAGTATGGAAAACTAAAATATTCAGGTCCTGGCGTCAATCCGCGCGCGCACGCTCCTGGCCTCGTCGCGCCCGGCCGGACCCGAAGGCAGCGAAAACAGCCGGGATACACGGGGGTTGTGCAAATGCAGTCCGTCCTATACGAAAACAATACCTGGGAAGTCGATCCTGCAAGCGTCCACGCAACCCGGCGGGCCTCCATGCCGTATCTCCTGAAGTACCATTTCGACCCGGACTTCGAGCGGCGTCGCCTGCGTCCCAAGAGCCGCCAGGACGGCACCGTGGACCAGTACGACCTGGGCTACGCCCAGAACGTGGTGGCCGGCCAGGTCCTGGCCGAATGGGAAGAGCTGGAGCCGGACGCGGTCCCGGACAACGGCGGCCAGGTCTCCGACAACATCGCCTTTTCCCACGGCGAAGGCTGCCGCGTCGACCCCGACAGTCCGCTGCGCCTGCTCGCCGCCGTCAACGGCCACGTCGCCTGCGTCGACGGGGCCATCACGGTCCGCGAGACCCTGTCCGTGGGCCGGGACGTGGATTTCCACACCGGCAACATCGTGGCCATCGGCAACGTGCTCATCGGCGGCGACGTCCGGTCCGGCTTCATGGTCACGGGCAAAAACGTCACCATCCACGGAAACGTGGAAGCCGCCCGCGTCCGGGCCATGGCCAACGTCACCTGCCAGGCCGGCATCCTGGGCGGCAGCCGGGCCAGTCTGCGCGCCGGCAAGAGCATCCGGGCGAAGTTCTGCGAAAACGCCTCGCTCCACGCCGGCCAGAACATCCTCATCGACGGCTCCAGCATGCACTGCCGCCTGTTCGCCGGCGAAAAACTGGCCGTCAAGGGCCGGCTCGTCGGCAGCGAGGCCTATTGCGGCGAAGCCGTGTACGTGGGCGAACAGCTCGGCGGCGGCCAGCAGAGCCAGACCCGGCTGCTGCTCGGCTACGACGCCGAACGGATCCACAACGACCAGCACCTCAAGGCCCTGATGCGCGAAACGCAGCTGGAAATCGAAGCCTTCGCAAGCGACGCCGACAAGGGCAGCGAACAGGCCGAAGCCGGCGAAGAGGAACGCGCCCGGCTCCACAAGCGCCTCGAAATCTACAAGGCCCAACTCCGCCAACTCTGGTCAGGCCCGGCCGCCATGCGCCGGTTCTCGGCCTGCCGTGTCATCGTGCCCGGCCGCGTCGGCGCGAACGTCGAAATCGGCATCGGCGAGGCCGTCCTGACTGTGCCCGAAGGCACCCGCGACGCCGTCTTCCGCTACCACGACGGCGAAATCGTCATCGAGCACCCGGCGTTGCGCAAGTAAGGGAAGAGAGGGGGAGGCCTCCGGCGGCCAGGAGAGGCGCCGCCTCTCCTGGACCTCTCCGCCGGGGGGAATGATTCCCCCCGGACCCCCTCGAAAG
>CAZIJE010000222.1:0-3596 GCA_964539435.1 uncultured Desulfovibrio sp. | reverse complement strand
GATGGCCGCGTCAACGCCCTTGATTCGCAGCGCGTTGTTTATCATGCCATCGCAGTCCTCGGGCCCGGCCCCGGCGCGGCGCAGCATTTCCTGCGATACCCTGATCAGCCCCACCTGTCCATGGTCGCGCAGGGAAAGTTCGCCCAGGGCCTCGGACCAGAGCCGGATCCGGCCCACGGTCCACTGGTTCTTGATGCGCGCGCCCGTGGCCCCGACGTCGAGCCCTCCCCGGATCAGCTCGGCCCCGATCTCCATGCAGGCGGCGGTGGTGCCGCCGAAGCTGAAAAAGCCGGTGTCCGTGGCCATGGCCGTGTACAGGGCCTCGGCCAGGGGGCCGGTCAGGGGCACGCCCAGGTCCTTGGCCAAAAGCGCCACCATCTCGCCCGCGGCGCAGTGGTCCGGGGAGATCCAGTTGACGGCCCCGAAGCCCGGGTTGCCGAGGTGGTGGTCGATGACGGCCATGCGGGACCGGTCCAGGACGTCCTGCAGCCGGCCCAGGCGCGGCGCGTCGCCGCAGTCGAGCACCAGGGCCAGGTCGTAGTCGTCCGAGGCCGGCGCGGCCAGAAGGGGGCCCGGCAGCTCCAGCCAGCCGTACTGGGGCGGCACCGGGGAGTCGTTTAGGAGCGTGAAGGTCTTGCCCAGGGCCTCGAGCACGAACCCCATGGCCGCGGTGGAGCCCAGGGCGTCGCCGTCGGGCGAGGCGTGGGCGGCCACCAGAAAGGTGCGGCCTTCCCGGATGCGGCGCGCGATCTCATGCCTCGGGGTGGGCATAGACCATGTCCTCCAGGTAGGTGTCGCGCGCAAACCGCAGCTCGGGCACGAATTTCATGCGCAGCCGCCGGCCGAGCAGGGTGCGCAAAAAGCCCTTGGCCTGCTCCAGGCCCTTGGCCGCGGCGGCCAGGCGGGCCTCGTCGCCGCTTAGGGTGTAGTAGACCCGGGCGATGGACAGGTCGGCGTTTAGGGCCACGCCGGAGATGGTGACCAGCTCCAGGCGGGGGTCCTGGACGTCTTCGGCCAGGGCCGTGGCCATTTCCCGGGCGATCTGGTCGGCAAGCTTGGTGGAGCGGCGCGATTCGGTGCGCTTCATAAAAAATTCCAGTCCTTCACAGTGAAAGGATCTCGATGTCGTCGTCCACGAGTTCGGCCTCGGCCGTGGCCACGACCATGTTGAGGGCCTTCTGGAGCAGGCCCCGGGCGTGGGTGGCGTCGGCGGAAACGGTGACCGCGGCCAGGACCAGGGTGTCCCAGGATTCCTGCATGGCGATCTCGGCCGCCGCCACGTTGAACTTGTTGCGCAGCTTCCGCTTGAGGCTCTGGGCCACGCGGCGTTTGCCCTTGAGGGAGTCGTTGCCGTGGAGGGCGAACTGGAGCGTGAGGACGCCTACGACCATACTATGTCTTCCCCCGTCGCCGAGGGTTCGGACGCGCCGGCCGGGGCCGGGGCTGGAAACGGGGGGCGGCGGCCGCCCCCCGCATCGTGCCGTCCGTTACAGCGTGGCCTTTTCTTCCACCGACTCGAAGGCCTCGATCACGTCGCCGACCTTGATGTCGTTGTAGTTTTCCAGGCCCACGCCGCATTCGTAGCCCTTGGTGACTTCCTTGACGTCGTCCTTGAAGCGGCGCAGCGACGTCAGCTTGCCGGTGTAGACCACCACGCCGTCGCGCACAAGCCTCACACCGGCGTTGCGGGTCAGCTTGCCGTCCAGGACGCCGCAGCCGGCCACCGTGCCGACCCTGGGCACACTGAAGGTGTCGCGGACCTCGGCCTGGCCGAGGTACTGCTCGCGGATCACCGGGGCGAGCATGCCGGACATGGCGTCCTTGATCTCGCTGACCAGCTTGTAGATGATGTCGTAGAACCGGATGTCCACGCTCTCGCGCTCGGCCATCTCCTTGACCTTGATGGTCGGGCGGACGTTGAAGCCGAGGATGATGGCCTGGGACGCCGAAGCCAGCAGGATGTCGGATTCGGTGATGGCCCCGGCCCCGGTGTGGATGATGTTGACCTTGACCTTTTCCGTGGACAGCTTGTGCACGGCGTCGGAAATGGCCTCGAGCGACCCCTGGACGTCGGCCTTGAGCACCAGGTTCAGGGTCTGGGCCTCGGCGTCGGGCTTGCTGGCCAGGAAGGTTTCGAGCGTCACCTTGGAGGCCTTGCCGAGCTCGCGCTCGCGGGCCTTGGTGGCCCGGGCGTCGGCGATGCGGCGGGCGACCTTGTCGTCCTCGACGCCCACGAACTCGTCGCCGGCCTCGGGCACGCCCTCGAAGCCCTGGACCTCGACCGGGATGGCCGGTCCGGCCTCCTTGATCTTGCGGCCCTGGTCGTCGAACACGGCCCGGACCCGGCCGGAGAAGACGCCGCAGACAAAGGCGTCGCCCTGGTGCAGGGTCCCTTCCTGGATCAGCACCGTGGCCACCGGGCCCCGGCCCTTGTCCAGGCGGGCTTCGACGATGTGGCCCCTGGCCCGCTTGTCCGGGTTGGCCGTCAGCTGGAGGACCTCGGCCTGGAGCAGGATCATCTCGAGCAGTTCGTCGAGGCCGATCTTCTGCTTGGCCGAGACGTTGGCGAAGATGGTCTCCCCGCCCCATTCCTCGGGCACGAGGCCGAGCTCGCCGAGCTCGCGCTTGACCCGGTCCGGATTGGCGTCGGGCTTGTCGATCTTGTTGACCGCGACCACGATGGGCACGCCGGCCGCCCGGGAGTGGTTCACGGCCTCGCGGGTCTGGTCCATGACGCCGTCGTCCGCGGCCACGACCAGGACCACGATGTCGGTCACCTGGGCGCCGCGGGCGCGCATGGCGGTAAAGGCCTCGTGGCCCGGGGTGTCCAGGAAGACGACGTCCCCGCGCGAGGTGGACACGTGGTAGGCGCCGATGTGCTGGGTGATGCCGCCGGCCTCGCCCGAGACCACGTTGGAGGCCCGGATGGCGTCCAGAAGCGACGTCTTGCCGTGGTCGACGTGGCCCATGATGGTGACGACCGGGGGACGGGGCTTCAGGTCCTCGGGCTTGTCCGTCTCGGCGGCGATCAGGTAGTCGTCCTCGGAGAAGCCGAACTTCTCGACCTCGAAGCCGAACTCCGCCGCGGCCAGGGTGGCGGTCTCCACGTCCAGGGACTGGTTGATGGTGACCAGGGCGCCGAGGCCGAGCAGGACCTTGATCAGGTCCTGGGCCTTGGCCCCCATCTGCTTGGCCAGGTCGGAAACCCGGATGGTCTCTTCCATGCGGATCTTGCGCTTGGCCTGCTTCATGGGCTGGGCGCCGGCGTCGACCTTGGTCTGCAGGAAATCGTCGCGGTTCTTCTTGCGCTTGAACTTGCCGCCCATGCGGCCGCCGGTCCGGTCCTGGATCTCGCCGGCGCTCTTCTTGCCGCCCTTGCCCGCGCCCAGGCCGCCCTTGCGGCGGGCGTCCTCGGCGCTCTGAGGCGTGAATTCCACGACCCGGCGGTCCTTCTTGCGCTTTTTCGACGCGTCGTCGGTGGGCGCGGGGGGCGCGCCGGGCACGGGCCGTCCGGCCGGACGGGGCGCGCCGCCGGGAGCGCCGCCGGGAGCGAAGCGGGGCGCGCCGCCCGGGGCGGGACGGCCGCCGGGACGCGG
>CAZIJE010000221.1:0-3624 GCA_964539435.1 uncultured Desulfovibrio sp. | reverse complement strand
CTGGACGCACCGTGCTACCTAGGGCAGCCAGCCCTCCAGGGGCGTCTCCATAAGCAATCCAGGCGGTGAATGCTGGACTATCGAGATTGATGCTGATGGCTAACGGGCGGGCTAACACCCCGCCGGGAATGAGCAGGGATGAGGAGGCGACGGGTTCAAGGGAGCAAACCTTAACCCTGCGGAATAGTATGCAGCAGTAGCGGGATGGACAGTGGGCCGCTAGCCTCCGGAGCCAAAGGCCACAGGTTCGAATCCTGTATTGCCCACCAAAGAATTCTAAGGGGTTACGACAAATGGTCGTAACCCCTTTTGCGTTGGCGGCTAACAGATTGCTAAAATCGTTGCTGAAAATGGCGACGTACACTACCGGTTGCCCATGGCCGGGCGTAAACACAACAAGACACAGTACCCAGGCGTATTCTATCGGGAATCGACCGAGCGGATGGTCGGGAAAATTCCGGACCGCACCTATGAGGTCTGCTACCGGGACGCCGCTGGCAAGCTCCACTGGCAGACCGTGGGCCGGCACTCCGCCGGCATCCGGCCCGCCTACGCCAACCAGGTGCGTGGGGATCTGCTCAAGGAGATCGCCGCCGGCAAGAACCCGGCGGCCGCCCGGACCATCACCGTGGGCCAGGCCGTTGACGCCTACCTCAAATGGGCCGAGGCCGAGGGCAAGAGCACCGGCCCGGAGCGCAACCGCTACGATTGCCACCTCAAGGATCGGCTGCAGGCCCTGCCCCTCATGGCCGTCACACCGCAGTTCCTGACGGACCTCAAGCAGCATCTGGCCAACTCCCTGGGCGACCAGAGCCTGCGCCACTGCTTCAGCTTTCTGCGCCGGGCAGTCAACCATGCCATCGAGGCCCGGTCCCTGAACCTGGCCAACCCCTTCGCTATCAAACGCAACGGCGTCTTCCGCCTGCCCCGGGCGGAGAACGCGGCCGTGCGTTTTCTGACTCCAGAGGAAGCCACCAGCCTCCTCGACGAACTCAAGCGCCGCGCGCCCCAGGTCCACGATATGTCCCTGCTCTCCCTCAAGACCGGCATGCGGGCCACGGAGATATTCAGCCTGCAAGGGCAGGGAATTGACGAGGCCGCCAGCCTCTTGCATTTCCGGGCCAAGGGCGGAGCCACGCAGCATGTGCATGCGCCACCCGCAATCCTGGACATGCTCAAGGCCTATAACCGGGCGCCAGGGGAATGCATCTTCCAATCCCGCGTCGGCGGGCCCCTGCGCTGGGGCATTAGCGAGACGTTCGACCGGGTGGTCACACACCTCAAGCTCAACAAAGGCGTCACGGATGCGCGACGCAAGGTCCGGTTCCACACCCTGCGCCACACCTTCGCCTCTTGGCTGGCCCAGTCCGGCCAGGTCACGCTGCATGAGTTGATGGAGCTGATGCGCCACGAACGGATCGAGATGACCCTGCGCTACGCCCACCTCATCCCAGGCCACCAGCGGGACAAGCTGCGCATCATTGACGACCTGCTGTCGGAGCACGCCTAGGCCTCGCCGGTCGTCACGATGCGGTGGCGCTTGAAAAACGTCTCCAACTCGGCCCGGTCGTAGTAGATGCTCGTGCCGACCTTCTCGTAGGCCGGGCCCATGCCCCGACGCCGCCATTCCTGCAGGGTTCTGACCGGCACGCTGTACTCCTCGGAAACCTCACCTTCCTTGAGCTTGATCCGGGCCTTTCTGGTGGCCACGGGATTTTCGGCTCCCATGGGATCGGATACCTGCACGTTGACCTCCAGCCCCTCCCCCAGGGCGGCCGCAACCTCCTTGAGGAGGTCATGGACGGATCGGCTCCTGGCGCCCGGCTCCATGACATAAACACGGCGACGTTCGCCGGCGGACAGGATGACGCCGTTGACGGCCGGCTCGATCGTGATAGGCTCCATCGGGGATCTCCGTGGTTCTGGACCTGGCCGGTCAGAAAAACTTTTTCAGGGTGCCGCGCAGGGCCCAGGCCTGTTCGACGCAGCCGGCCAGACGGCCGAGCTTATGCCGCAGGGCCTCGAGGCCCGGGTCGTCCAGGAGCATGACCGCGCTGTAGGGCCGGCCGGCCAGCAGGGACTCCACCTCGCCGGCCAGGCCGTCGGCGTCCATGCCGGCCGTGAACAGGTCGTGGTGCAGCTTGTCGTGGAAGGCGGCCGTGTCGTGCATCACCCTTCCTCCACCAGCTTGAGCAGGCCCATGATGGCCGTCACGGCCTCGTGGCCCTCGCGCCGGATCCTGGTCCGCTCGTCTGGCTCCAGGCTGTTGCTGGCCAGGGCTTCGGCGCAGGCGGCGATCAGTTCCCCGAACTCCCGGACCGCGACCAGGCACTGCTGCTGCACCGGGGCCACTTCCTCACCGGTCCAGGCCGGCAGCTTGATGAAGACGCCGCCGCGCTCCTGGGCCAGGAAGTGGAGCGGCTCGTCCGAGTCGGTCACGTCCATGACCGGCAGGAGCCGGTCCACGCCGCACTTGTGACCCGGCTGGCCGGACAGTTCGCTCATCATGGTGGCATACTTCCAGCCCAGCATCCTGGCGATGGTCTGCGCGCCGATCCTGGACGGCGCGCGCAGCACGAGCTGGTGCAGGATCGGGGAGAGGGGAGGGTAGTCGTGGCGGGCCATGCGATTTCTCCAGTCACATTAGCGTGGCGTCGGTAACGGGTTGCCGATAGACATCGCTATATCGACAATATTGCCGAGAATATCAGCCGGCTACGGTCTGCCGGGCAATGTCCTCTGCGCGACGGCCCGGACGGCCGGCGCGACGGTCGACGCGGGGGAGAAAGCCCAGGCAGTTCTCGGACGGGGCTGGTTCGGATTGGTCCGAAGGGCTGTTCGTGGCCTTGGGCTTGGGGCCGGGCTTTTGATGCACGGGGGCCGGCAGGAGGTCTTCCGGCAGGACCGTGGACCAGACGGCATGGTGCCGTGGCGGGATGGTGGACGATTTGAGGTGCTTGGCGGCGTTGACCCCGGTCATTCCCGCAAGTTCCCCTAACCGTTTAAAAGTCAAACCTTTCCGCCTCATTTCAATTTCCAGCCGCTCTTGCCTTGTCAAATCAATTAAGGTTACTGGCTTCATTGATTGCATGTTTCCCTCGTCGGAAATGAGCCCATGCTCTTGAAAACGGGTTACGGGCATTCGGTAATGACGGCGGTAAACTCTTCTTGAAGTTTTTGTCAAACACTTTCAGAGTTGCCAGAGTCTCACATGCGTCGCGACTGGTCACAAGCCTATGAATTGATTTATAAACATTTCATGTCTACCGAGCACGCCAAAACGTTCGGAGACACGAAAATCGGCTTGGCCCGGTTTCTTGGCATGTCCCAGGGGAAGACCCAGAAATGGGAGAAAGGCCAATGGCCAGCGGCAGACGACCTCGCCGTCCTGGCCGAAAAACTCGGATGCGATTATCGCTGGCTTGTAACCGGCGAGGGTGAACCCTTCGGGACAACACAGGCCACGCCGCCCGTCCGCAGGCATACAAGCCCCATCCCCGTCCTTGGCCTCGCCTCCTGCGGGGTGGAGGGCTGGAACCAGGTCATGCCCATTTCCGTCTCCTCGACGTTGCCGGTCAGCAAATCCATGGTGGCCGTGATCGCGGCCGGGGAGAGCATGGTGCC
>CAZIJE010000220.1:0-3635 GCA_964539435.1 uncultured Desulfovibrio sp. | reverse complement strand
CGCTCGGGGGGTCCGGGGGGCGTGACGCCCCCCGGCCGCCGGAGGCATCTTCCTCTTCCCCTTCCTCTCCTCCCCGCTTACCCCCGCGCCGGGCGCAGGAACACGGCGGCCAGGGGCGGCAGGGTCAGGGTCAGGGAGTAGGGGTGGTCGAAGCTTTCGACGGCCTCGGCCATGACGGCCCCGGCGTTGCCGAGGCCGGAACCGCCGTAGATCTTGGCGTCGCTGTTGAGGAGTTCGGTCCACAGGCCGGGCGTGGGCACGCCGATGCGGTAGCATTCGCGGGGCACGGGGGTGAAGTTGAGGGCCACGAGCACCAGGTCCTCGGGGGCCTTGCCGCGCCGCAGAAAGGCCAGGACGCTGGCCTCGGCGTCGCGGTAGTCGACCCACTGGAAGCCTTCGGACTTGAAGTCGCGCTGATGCAGGGCCGGCTCGGACCGGTAGAGGCGGTTCAGGTCCGCCACCCACTGGAAGATGCCTTGGTGCGGCGGGGACTCCAGCAGTTCCCACTGGAGCTCGGCGTCGTGGTTCCACTCCTGCCACTGGCCGAACTCGCCGCCCATGAACAGAAGCTTCTTGCCGGGGTGGCCGTACATGTAGCCGTAGAGAAGCCGCAGATTGGCGAACCGCCGCCAGTCGTCGCCCGGCATTTTGTTGATCAGGCTGCCTTTGCCGTAGACCACTTCGTCGTGGGACAGGGGCAAGACGAAGTTTTCGGAAAAGGCGTACCAGATGCTGAAGGTCAGCTGGCTGTGGTGGTATTTGCGGAAGATGGGGTCGCGGGCGAAGTAGGACAGGGTGTCGTGCATCCAGCCCATGTTCCACTTCATGCCGAACCCCAGGCCCCCGAGGTAGGGGGGGCGGGAAACCATGGGCCAGGACGTGGATTCCTCGGCCATGGTCTCGCAGTCCGGAAAGCGGGTGTAGACCATCTCGTTTAAGCGCCGCAGAAACGAGATGTTCTCCAGGTTCTCGCGGCCGCCGTGGATGTTGGGGATCCACTCGCCCTCGCGGCGGGAGTAGTCGAGGTAGAGCATGGAGGCCACGGCGTCCACGCGCAGGGCGTCCACGTGGTAGTGCTTGAGCCAGAAAAGGGCGCTGGAGATCAGGAAGGCGCGGACTTCGTAGCGGCCGGTGTTGAAGATGTAGCAGTTCCAGTCCGGGTGGTAGCCCTTTTTGGGGTCCGCGTGCTCGTAGAGGTGGGTGCCGTCGAAAAAGGACAGGCCGTAGCCGTCGGTGGGGAAGTGGGAGGGCACCCAGTCGAGGACCACGCCGACGCCGTTCTGGTGCAGCCGGTCGATGAGGGCCATGAAGTCCTGGGGCGTGCCGAAGCGGCTGGTGGGCGCGAAATAGCCCAGCGTCTGGTAGCCCCAGGAGCCGAAAAAGGGGTGTTCCATGATCGGCAGGAACTCCACGTGGGAAAACCCGGCGCGCAGCACGTGCTCGGTCAGGTGGTCGGCCATTTCCAGGTAGGACAGGGACCGGTAGCGGTCCTCGTGGACCCGCTTGAAGGAGCCCAGGTGGACCTCGTAGATGGACATGGGCGCGTTGAAGCCGTTTTTCTCCTGGCGCGCGGCCATCCAGGCGGCATCCCCCCAGGCGTGGTCCAGGTCCCAGACGATGGAGGCGGTGCTCGGCGAGGTCTCCCAGTAGAAGGCGTAGGGGTCGCCCTTGTCGGCCCGGTAGTCGGCGGCCCCGGAGGCGATGTGGTACTTGTAGCGCGCCCCCTTGCCCACGCCCGGGATGAAGCATTCGTAGATGCCCGAGGCGTCGTGGCGCACGGCCATGGCGTGCCGGCCCGGCTCCCAGTCGTTGAAGTCGCCGATCACGGACACGGCCTTGGCGTTGGGGGCCCAGACCGCGAAGTGGACGCCGTCCTCGCCGTCCACGGCCATGGGCCGGGAGCCGAGCTTGTCCGGCAGGTCGAAATGGTTGCCCTGCTTGAAAAGGTAGACGTCGTGTTCGGTCAGGCGCGACACGTCGTGGCGGACGGGCTTGGGGTCCCACATGGTGCTCGTTCTCCTTGCGCCCCGCCGGGTCACAGGCAAGGCTTCAACCGGAAGATACGCAAAAGGACCGGTGGCGGCAATGCGGCGGCCTAGGCAAACGAAAGCCGCAGTCCCGCGCCGACCTCGCGGACCGGAACCCGCCGGGCCAGGGCGATCTTGGCGGCCAGGCCGGTGCAGTGGCCGGGGTAGAGGGCCGCGACGCCGGCGGCGCCGAGAAACGCCGCCACCCGGTCCAGCCGGTCCGGGGCGGCGTCGTGCAGGTGGAAGCCGCCGACCACGGCGGCCACGCGGGCCTCGCCGGTCACCTCCCGGGCCTTGTCCACGGTGTTGCAGACCCCGGCGTGGGCGCAGCCCGTGACCACCACCAAACCCTCCTCTCCGACATAGGCCAGGGCGGAATCGTCCGGCACCACATCCGGCACCGGTCCGGCCGGGGTGTCGCGCTCGCCGATGGCCGGGCCCGCGTCCCAGGCGTGCCGCCTGGGGATCTCGCCGAGAAAGGCCAGCCGGTCCGTCAGCCAGACCGGTGCGGCCGACAGCCGGACCTCGAAAAACGCCTCCAGGGCCTCCTGGCCGAGGAGCGCGCCAATGGCCAGGCCGTCGGCGCGGCGTTGCGCCAGGGCTTCGGGGTGGGCGAGCAGGGCCGGCCGGCCGGCGGCGCGGCCCTCCTGCGCCTGGGCCGTCAGGTGCGCCGCCAGGGGGGCCAGACCCCAGGTGTGGTCCAGGTGGCCGTGGGACAGCACCACCGTATCGATCCGGCGCAAGTCGATGTCCAGTCGGGCGGCATTGACGCACAGCACGTCGCTGTAGCCGCAATCGAACAGCACCTGACGGCCGCCTTCCCTGACGAACAGGGAAAGTCCCGGCTCGCCGAGCAGATAGCGGTCGGTCAGGGTGTTGTTGTCCACAAGGACCGTCAGTTCCATGCACTGTCCTCCCGGCAGAGGGAGGCCACGAGCAACACAGAAAGTCAAGGATCCCCTGGACAAGAATCCGTGAGTCAGGCATCAGATAATAAATAATCCCCGTTAAAGGAGGGAGCCATGAAAACGAGACCGGTTATTGTGCTTGCGATGGGATTGCTCCTGGCCATGGTGGCGATCGGATGCAGCGTTTCGGTGGACCTGACGCCGCCGCCGCCGGCCGGATATCTCCGGGTGGTGGGGGCCGAAACGGTCAACGTCCGGACCTGCCCCTCTCCCTCGTGCGATGTGCGCACCGTGGCCTATCGGGGACAAACCGTCCGGGTCTACGAGTACCAGAACGGCTGGGCCCGGATCGTGATCGTGGATTCGGGAGCGCCCGGCTGGATAGACGCCCGCTACCTGCGGATGCCGTAAGCCCCCCGGGCCAGGCCGGAGACGCCGTCATGCCCCCGGGCGGCGTGGCTGGGTGTATGCCGCGGGGAACGAGAGGGTCGACGTATGAGAACCAGCATCGTGTTGGCGATCGTGGCGATGATGTTCCTGAGCCTGGCCGGTTGCCGGGCCGGCGTGGAAGTGCCGCCGCCGAGCCTGAGCGGACAGGGCCAGAGCCAGGTCCAGAACGGATAGGAATGATTTGACGGGGAAGACGCCTCCGGCGGCCGGGAGGGGGTCACCCCCTCCCGGACCCACCCGTCCAGGGGGT
>CAZIJE010000219.1:0-3636 GCA_964539435.1 uncultured Desulfovibrio sp. | reverse complement strand
CCGCTTTCAAAAGCCCTTGACTTCGGGCGGGTCCATATAGGGTCCGGGAGGGGCTTAGCCCCTCCCGGCCGCCGGAGGCATCTTCATTCTTCTTCTTATTTTATTCTCTTCAAATTTACTGGTGCGGGACCCGTTGGCGGGGGCTGTTGGCGGTGCCGCAGCCGGAGCGGGTGGACTGGCAGGAGGCGATGCAGGCCCGGTCGCCCCGGCACTGGGCCACGCAGTTGCGGTACTGGTTGTCGCACATGGCCGGCGTTTCCGGGGCCGGATTGCCGATATTCTGGAGCATCTGCGGGGTGACCTGGATGACGGGCAGGTTGGGCGGCGGGGTGGTCATGCCGCCGTATTGGATGTGCAGCACCGCGCCGCAGGTCAGGTAGCACTGGGGAACGATGGCGTTGCAGACCACGCTCGGATCGTGGGAGTCGCCGTAGGGCATCATGATCGAGGCGACCGGCATGCCGTCGGGTTTGACGCAAAACAACTGGGTCTGCGCCAGGGCGGCGGTGGCGGCTGTCAGGGTAAGACACAGGACCACGAGCGAGAACAGGGTACGTTTCATGGATTCCCTCCTTGCGGTACGATTTTCCGCTATCCCGGTGCTTACATAAAAAAACGGACGTTGTCATGGAAGAACCGTGGAAAAGTCGAAACAGGGACGCCTGGCGGCTTGCCGTCGCGGGCGCGGGAAGGTAGGAAGGCGGCCGGGTAGCGGACCGGCGCGGGCCGGGGAATTCGTGGAAAATGAAAGGTCGCCGTTGACTTTTGGCGAGTGGCCGTGCTAGGCCTTCGCGACTTGTGAACTTGTGCACGAGCAGCGGCTCTTCCGGGCCGGGACCGCGGGGACCCGACCCCGCCGTACCAGGGAGGGCGCGGTGTTTCGCAGGCTGATCAAGGACAGGAGCGTTCGGGAATCCATCGCCTCGGCTTCGGTGGTGGGCCTGAACCTGGTGTCCGCCACCTTTGTGGGACTGTTCATCGGCTCGTGGCTCGACAAGTGGCTCGATACCAAACCTTGGCTTTTGTTGACGTTTCTGGTTCTCGGCATCGCGGCCGGCTTCAAGAACGTCATGGTCGAGGTCAAGAAAATACAGAAGGCCGACGCTTCGCACCGGGAAGACGATGACGCGGACGATAAAAAATCTTAGGGACCGGCTGGACCGGTGGCTCCTGCGCCGGGGGTATGTCCACCCCGAGGTGCGCGAGCTTGTCCGCAACCAGCTCGTCTTGACCGCCCTGGTTCTGGCCGTGTGCCTGCCCCTGTCCGGCGTGTCGGTGGCGGCCTGGTCCCTGGCGGCCGGGACAGTCATCGTGACGGCCAATTTTTGCTCCCTGGCCCGGTTCGGGCAGCGGATAACGGGGTATGTGGACAAGCGCGAGGCCGTGTTGGCCGTGCTGGCCAGGTTCTACCTGCGCCTGGGCCTGTCCGGGGTCGCGCTTTTTGCCTGCATCGCATTGTTCGGGGCTTTGCCGTTGCCGCTTCTGGCCGGCATTTCGACGGTGGTGGTTAACTTCCTCGTCTGGGGCGCCTGGCGCCACGCCGGCTCCAAGACGCACCAAACGCTTACGGGAAAGGAGGCATAGGACATGGCTGGTGGGTTGCCGCATCCGGTTCTGCTCGTCGACGAGGCCGCGAAGGCCGTGGGGCTGTACAAGCTCAACGACGTCTTTCACGCCACGGTCATCGACACCAACGTCATCTACGCTTGGTTCGCCATGATTCTGCTCATCATCCTGGGCATGCTGGCCACCCGCAAGCTGGAAATGGTGCCGAGCGGATTCCAGAATTTCTTCGAAGTCGTGGTCGGCGGCCTCGAGTCCTTCGTCGTCGAGAACATCGGCGAGAAGGGCCGCAAGGTCTTCCCGTTCCTGTGCGCCCTGTTCCTGTTCATCATCACCGGCAACCTGATCGGTCTGGTTCCCGGCCTCGATTCCCCGACCAACAACGTGAACACCAACGCCGCCATGGCCCTGACCGTGTTCGCCTACTACAACTTCTGGGGCGTCAAGATGTGGGGCGCCGGCTACATCAAGCACTTCATGGGCCCGTTCTGGTGGCTGGTGCCGCTGATGCTGCCCATCGAAATCATCTCGCACCTGGCCCGGCCGCTCTCGCTCACGCTGCGTCTCTTCGGCAACGTGCGCGGCGAGGAAATCGTCCTGGTGCTCCTTTTTGCCCTGGCCCCGGTGGTCGGCACCTTCCCGATGTACTTCCTGTTCTCGCTCGCCGACTGCATCCAGGCCTTCGTGTTCTTCATGCTGGCCATGATCTACCTCAAGGGCTCGCTGGAACACGCCCACTAGAATTCGGGGGAAATGGTCCTTAGGACCGTTAACATTAACACCTGTTTTTCAGGAGGATCGACATGCGTAAGGCTTTCATGACCATCTTCTCGACCGCCGCCCTGCTGGCCCTGGCCACCGCCGCTTTCGCCGCCGACGCCGGCGCCATGAGCGCCATCGGCACCATCTCCTGGGCCACCGCCATCGGCATGGGCCTGGCCGCCGCCGGCTGCGGTCTTGGTCAGGGCATGGGCCTCCGGGCCGCCTGCGAAGGCACCGCCCGCAACCCCGAGGCCGGCGGTAAGATCACCGTCACCCTGATCCTTGGTCTGGCCTTCATCGAGTCCCTGGCCATTTACGCCCTGGTCGTCTGCCTGATCCTGCTCTTCGCCCACCCGTTCGCGAAGATCATCACCGGCTAATTACGACGTCCCGGAAAAGGAGGCCGGGAACTCCGGCCTCCTTTTTTTTGCAACCCGCTCCCCAGCACGCACCAAAGGATGCCGCCTTGAAAAGCGAACACATCCCAAAGGCCACCATCAAGCGCCTGGCCATGTACGTGCAAGTGCTGGAAACGCTCAAGCGCGAAGGCTCCCAAGTCGTCTCGTCCGAGCTCCTCGCCCGCGCCTGCAGCGTCAACCCCTCCCAGATCCGCAAGGACCTGGCCTATTTCGGAGAATTCGGCGTCCGTGGCGTGGGCTACCACGTCCAGGACCTGATCTACTCCATCAAGCACTCCCTGGGCGTCGACCGGGTCTGGAAATGCGCCCTCGTCGGCGTCGGCAACCTGGGCAAGGCCCTGCTGCGCCACCAGGACTTCAAGTTTCGCGGCTTCGACATCGTCGGGGCCTTTGACTGCGACCCTTTCAAGATCGGCGAAGAGGTCTCCGGCCTCGAAGTCGTCTGCACCCGCCGGCTCAAGGACGCGGTCAAGGAACTCGGCATCGAGATCGGGCTCATCACCACGCCCGTCAACCGCGCCCAGCGGGCCGCCAACTTCCTCATCGAAGCCGGGGTCAAGGGTATCATCAACTACTCCCCGGCCATGCTCACCGTCCCGAACGACGTCTACGTCGAATACGTCGACTTCTTCCACCACTTCTATTCCGTGGCCTTCTCCATTACCATCGACCGCAACCAGGACCGCCCCTCCTTCGACCAGCCCGGCGACGACGAGTAGCCGCTGGATTGAGGAGGGAAGACGCCTCCGGCGGCCGGGGGGGATCATCCCCCCCGGACCCCCTGGACGAGGAGAGCGGGAGATGGGGAAGCGAGTGGCGGTATGGTCGTGGGCGGGTGTGCGTCGGTGTGGCCGGAATCGGCCGGCGATGCACGCCGCAGAGCCGGCGAGCT
>CAZIJE010000218.1:0-3751 GCA_964539435.1 uncultured Desulfovibrio sp. | reverse complement strand
CCGTCGAGGGGGTCCGGGGGGCATCATGCCCCCCGGCCGCCGGAGGCATCCTCCCTCCCCTGCTTCCCCCAAATTTAACTTGCGCGGGCTTGGCGGAGGGCGGTATGAAGGGGTCAATGCCATGGACGGTCCGGGGCAGACTGGACGTCACCGGAACGGAGGGTAGTTTCCGTTAATCCATCTTCCCATACCGGGCGATTGAGCGCCCCCCAGATTCGCCAGTGCGCGTGAGAGATCCGTCAAACAAACGGATACGGCCGGTTTCCGGCAAGACGCGACCCCGGCGAATCTTTTTTTTTTTTGGGGGGGGGGGGGCGGACGACAGACCGGGAAAAAGAAAACGGCCGTCGGGACATACCCGACGGCCGTTTGTTTCCGGATGACGGAAAGAGCTAGTACGTGGCGCGGAATTCGTCGCGGCGGTTCTTGGCGTAGGCGGCTTCGCCGGTGCCCGGATCCAGGGGACGTTCCTTGCCGTAGCTGACGGTGGACAGGCGGTCGGCGGAGATGCCCAGGTTGGACAGGTACTGGGCGGCGGCCTGGGCCCGGCGTTCGCCGAGGGCCAGGTTGTACTCGGCCGTGCCGCGCTGGTCGCAGTTGCCTTCCACGATCACCTTGATCTGGGGGTACTGCCGCATAATCTCGGCCTTGCGGGTCAGGATCTGCCGCGCTTCCGGGGTCAGGTTGGAGCTGTCGAAAGCGAAGTGGATCATCTGGGCCAACTCATTGGCGGCCTGTCCCATCTTCTCGCGCAGGGCGCGCTCCTGCTCGAGCCGGGCCCGCTCCTGCTCTTCCCAGCTGGTGCCGGAACCGTCGCCGGGGCCGCCGGCCTTTTTGGCGCAACCGAAGCCGGCCAGGGAAAGCAGCAGCACCAACATCGCCAAAGTCACAATCCTCGAACGCATCATTTTTTCTTCCTCCTACTATTGCCCGCCCGGGCTTTTGGAAACCAAGAGCTTTACCCCTGGCTGTTCTCGATGGGCTGGCGAAGCACCAACCGGAACCGGCCCCCAATTACGCTTCCTGCAATAAATTGCAACAGGGAATTACGGGCCGTTTTCCGGAATTGCGCTCTTCTTTTAACCCCTTGCCGCTCTTGGCTCCGTCCTGCACGACCTGAACGTTTCATTACAGGATGGTCAGAGAACGGTTGGGGGCCGCTTACTGGGGCAGCGGTCCCCAGGACGGCATCTGGGCCGCCCCGTCGCCCGTGGGCACCATGACCGGGGGCGCGCCGTGCCGGGTGGTGACGTAGATCTTCTTCTGTCCGCTGCGGGTGGAGGAGAAGGCGATGAAGTATCCGTCCGGGGCAAAGGAGGGATTCTCGTCGGAACCGCCGCCCGAGGTCACCTGGGTTTCCTGGCCCGTGCCCAGGTCGTGGACGAAGATCTTGGAGGCGCCGCCGAGCTGCCGGGAGAAGGCCACGAGCTTGCCGTCGGGGCTGATGCTCGGGTTGGTGTTGTAGCCCGACGAGGTGATGCGCCGGCCCGAACCGCCGCCCACGTCCTTCACATAGATGTTGGGGCTGCCGGTCTCGTCGGACACGTAGGCCATCATCCGGCCCGAGGCGTCGAAGGACGGGGACACTTCGATGCCGGGTCCCGAGACGATGGCCCGGCCGGGCTGCTTGTCGCCGGTCAGGAGGTAGATGTCGGATTTGCCGTGCAGGGCCAGGCTGACGGCGATCTGGCCGTCGGGCAGGAACTTGGGGCTGACCACGTTGGTGGTGGGCAGGGTGTAGACCTGGGGCTTGCCGCCGCCGGACCAGACGCCGAGGTAGTGGGAGCGGGAGCCGATCAGCGTGAAGACGATGCGCCGGCCGTCAAAGGACCAGGCCGGGCTCACGGCCATGCCGAGTTCGTTGTAGCTGGTGACCCGGGTCAGGCCCCGGCCCATGGGCCGCACGGTCCAGATGTCGGTGCCCTTGCCGCCGCTCGGTTTGACAAAGGCGATCTGGGAATTGAAGAACCCGCCCTGCCCGGTCAGGGCCTGCATCAGCTCCATGCAGAACCGGTCGGCGATGTCGGGCAGTTGGGCGTCGGTGACGCCGTCGTAGCCTTTGCCGACCAGGACTTTCTGGGAATAGACCTCAAAGGCGCGCAGTTCGACGTTGCCGAGGTTGGGGCCGGGCGTCCAGTTGGAGGTGACCACCACGTCGACCTTGGCCAGGCTGAAGGGCTTGAAGTCGATCTGATCGGCCGTGGCTCCGCCGATCTGGCCGGGGATGTTGGACGGCGGCACGAGCTGCAGGAAGGGCAGGAACTGCAGGTCCTTGTTGATGAGGTCCTGGAGCTTGTCGGCCGGGGAGAGCTGGCCGCCGCCGGCGAAGGGTCTGGCCATGACCAGGTTCATCTTGGCCTGCCCCGGCCCCTGGATGTCCACGGCCAGGGACGTCTGGGCCAGGGCCTGTCCGGCCAGGAGGCTGACGACAAGCAGGACGACCGCTCCGAGAACGCCTGAAAATCGCTTTGTAGCGCGCATGGTCATTGTCCGATTCCCTGAAAGCTGGATTGAAGTTGCACGGAGGCGGCCCCGGCGGCGGGGCAGGCGGCGGTGTTGCCGCGTCCCGCGGGAAACGCCCGGGAGCCGGGAGCCGCGTGGCCTGGGCGGCCCCGAAAGGAAGCCGCCATCTTTTTCCATATAGCCCGTTCCCGAAACGGAAGCAATCGTTTGCCGGCTACTGCCCGAGCTCCTGGGAACTGAACCGCAACTGCAGGATGTTCAGGCCGGCCGGCGGGGGCGGCAGTTTTTCGGTTTCGGCCACGGACTTGACCGTGGAGGCGTCGAAATTGGGTTGTCCCGAGGACTGGACCAGCCGGTAGTTCTCGATCCGGCCGTCCTTGTCGATGTGGACCTCCACCACGGCCATGAGCTGCTGCCGCGCGCCGCTCTGGGGGAAGCGCCAGTTCTTCTTCACTTCCCGGTTCACGATCTGGGCGTAGACCCCCATGGTCACGCCGCCGCCTCCGCCGCCGCCCGTGGCCCCGGGCGCGCCGCCGCCCCCGCCGCCGCCGGCCATGCGCCGGGCGTCGGCCAGGGCCTTGGCCAGCGGATCGCCGCCCGCCTCGCCCTTGCCCGGCCCCTGTCCCGTTCCCTGGCCGCCGCCCTGGCCGGCCTTGGCCTTGGCGTCCTTGAGGGCCTGGGCCAGGGTGTCCTTGCCCGCGGCCTCCTTGGCCGCCGCTTCCTTGGCCGCGGCGGCCTTGGCGTCGGCCAGGGCCTTTTTCACGTCTTCGGCCGCCTTTTTGGCGTCCTCGGCCTTTTTCGCTTCCGCCGCCTTTTTGGCGTCCTCGGCTTTCTTGGCCTCTTCCGCCTTTTTGGCCTCGTCCGCCTTCTTCTTGGCTTCCTCGGCCTTTTTCGCCTCGTCGGCCTTCTTTTTGGCCTCTTCGACCTTTTTCGCCTCTTCGGCTTTTTTGGCTTCCTCGGCCTTTTTGGTCGCTTCCTCGAGCTTCTTGAAGTCCGGCTTGGGCTCGGGCTTGGCCTGCTCCGTGGGGATGGGCGTGGCCTTGGGCTCGGGCTTCGGTTCGGGCTTGGGTTCCGGTTTGGGCTCGGGCTTGGGCTCCGGTTTTTTGGGTTCCGGCCTGGGGGCCTCGGGTTCCGGGGCCACGGGCACGGCGGCCACGGGCTCGGGCGCGGCCGGCTTGGCCGGGGCGGGCGGGGCCTGGGCCGGCTCCGGCAGCTCGGCCGGGGCCTCGGCCGCCTGCCCCGGTCCGCCGGCCGGCTCCGGCGGCCCGAGATCGGGCCGGTCGCCCGG
>CAZIJE010000217.1:0-3881 GCA_964539435.1 uncultured Desulfovibrio sp. | reverse complement strand
TACGCCGACATGTCGATCAGGCCGTTCCAGTCTTCCGAGAACTTGACCATGCCCGCGTCGGTCAGGGGGTGCCGGATCTCGTATTCCTGCCAGGGCTTGTCCAGGGGCACGGACTCGTCGGGGATGGGTTTCAGGTTGCCAGGATCGTAGACGAAGTCGGGCCCCGGGATGGGCGTTCCGGCTTCGGCCCAGGCCATGAGCAGTTTGTAGGGTGCGGTGATGATGTCGCTGCCGAGGGCGATGGCGCACAGCAGGTGCTCCAGGGAGCGGACGCTGGCCGTCAGGACCTCCACGTGGCCGTCGCTGGCCTTGTACATCCGGATGACGTGCCGGATCAGGTCCATGCCGTTTTCGCCCCGGTCGTCGAGCCGGCCGATGAAGGGCGAGAGAAAGACGGCCCCGCGCCGCGCGCCCTTGGTGGCGGCGTAGACGGCGGCGGCCTGCTCCTGGCTGAAGACGAGGGTCATGTTGACCCGCCGGCCCTCGCCGACCAGGACGCTGGCCGCTTCCAGGCCGGCGGCCGTGGTCGGCAGCTTGATGTGGGCGTTTTTGATCCAGGAGTCGAACTGCCGGGCCTGGTCGAGCATGGCCGCGGCCTCGGTCTTGGCGTCGCCGTAGACCTCGATGGAGACCGAACCCTGGGGCAGCAGCTCCGACAACTCCTGACACAGGTCCTTGTAGAACTCGTAGATGGCCGTGCCGGTGAACTTGTTGCCTTCGACCTTGTGGGCCTGGGCGGCCGGATTCTTGGCGATCAGGCTCGGGTTGGTGGTCTGGCCGTCGAGAAAGCCCAGGGCCTTCAGGACCTGCCGGGTCTCCTCGGGGTCGGCTCCGTCGAGAAAAATGCGGGGCTTGAGTTGTTCGGGTCGCATGGTCGCCTCACAGCAGGGTTTTGACGGTTTTCACAATGCCGTCGCGGGAAATCCCCTCGAAGTCGAGCAGTTCCTGCGGCTTGCCGCTTTTGGGCATCTTTTCCACGGACAGGCGCACCACCTTCTTGTCCGTGCCGGCGAACGCGGCGGCCACGGCCTCGCCAAGCCCCCCCTCGGGATAGTGGTCCTCGACCACCACCACGGCCCCGACAGTCTGTGCTGCCGTCAGAATTCCTTTCACGTCAAGGGGTTTGACGCTGTAGGCGTCGAGCACCCGGATGGCCGCGCCCTCCTTGGCCAGGCTGTCGGCCGCGGCCAGGGCCTCGGCCAGGGTGATGCCCGCGGCCACCACCAGAACCTTGTCCGCGCTGGACGTGCGCAAGATCTTGCTGCCGCCCACGGGAAACGTCTCCTCCGGGCCGTAGAGGATGGGGGTGGCGGCCCTGGTGGTGCGGATGTAGGTCAGGCCCTGGCGCTTGAGGGCCTCTTCCACCAGCCGCTCGCAGGCCATGGCGTCGCCCGGGTAGAGCACGGCGCTGCCGCTGACGGTCCGGAACATGGCCAGGTCCTCCAGGCCCATCTGGGACGGCCCGTCCTCGCCGATGGACACCCCGGCGTGGGAGCCGCAGTAGACCATGTTGCCGGCCGAGTACTGGGCCATGCGAATCTGGTCGAAGGCCCGGGTCCAGAAGGCGGCAAAGGTCGAGCAGAAGGGCTTCTTGCCGCGCCGCGACAGGCCGAGCCCGACCCCGGCCATGTTCTGCTCGGCCACGTACATCTCGAAGAACCGCTCCGGGGCCACGCTTTTCAGGTCCTCGGCATAGGTGGAGTTGCTGACCTCGCCGTCCAGGACCACCAGGTCCGGATATCCCGGGGCCAGCCGAGCCAGGGCCAGGCCGTAGGCCTTGCGCGTGGCGTAGGTCTTCTTGGGATCGTAGTTCGGCGGCGGCACGGCAAAGACCGCCACATTGGCCGGCTTGCCGCCGGGCGGCGGGGCCAGGGGCAGGGTCATGTCCAGGTCCGCCGGACCGATCTCGTCCAGGGCCCTCGGCAGGTCCTCCTTGGGCAGGGGCTTGCCGTGCCAGCCGTTCTTGTCCTCAATAAACGACACGCCCTTGCCCTTGAGGGTCCGGGCGATGATGGCCGTGGGCCGGCCCTGGCAGGCGGCGGCCGCGGCGTAGGCGTCGAGGACCTGCTTCTGGTCGTGGCCGTCGATGAGAATGGTGTTCCAGCCGAAGGCCGACAGCTTGCGGTCGTAGACTCCGAGGTCGTGGCCGTACATGGTCTCGCCGCGCTGGCCGAGCCTGTTGACGTCCAGGATGGCGCACAGGTTGTCGAGCCCGTACTTGGCCCCGATCTCCAGGGCCTCCCAGATCGAGCCCTCGGCCATCTCCGAGTCGCCGCACAGCACGTAGGTCCGGTAGGGCAGCTTGTCGAGGAACTTGGCGTTCATGGCCATGCCGACGCCGATGGACAGGCCCTGGCCGAGGGACCCGGTGGCGGCTTCGGCAAAGGGCGTGCCGGCCACGGGGTGGCCTTCCAGGGGCGAACCGAACCGGCGCAGCGTCATGAGTTCGGCCCGTGAAATATGGCCCGCCGCCGCCCAGAGGGCGTAAAAAAGCGGCGAGGCGTGGCCTTTGGAGAAAATCAGCCGGTCGTTGTCCGGCCGCTCGGGATCGGCGGCGTCGAACCGGAACATCCCCCCGAACAGCAGTCCGGCCATGAGCTCCACCCCGGACAGCGACGAGGTCGGATGGCCGGAGCCGGCCTCGGTGGTGGAGGTCAAAATATCGTGGCGCATGCGGCGGCAGATCGCCTGCAAGGCTTTCAGGTCCATCGCGTCTCCTCCTTGGGTCTAGGCTGTGGCGGGCGGCCCGCCCGGTTTCGGAGCTTCGCCGGAATCTAAACACCCTTTGGCGGCAAAAGGCAAACACGGAGGCCATTGCCTCCACCGTTCGTCCGCACCGGAACCGGAGTCGGACAAAAAACACGTTCCAGTATCGGCCTCCATGGCGCGGACGCCGCATTTCACGTATGGCACGGGGAATCGCTGGACACAGCCAAGGAGTTGCCATGCAGCCGGCAGACGCATTCACCGACGCCGAAAAGGCGGGTTTCAAACAGGCGGCCGCCGCCCACGCGGCCCAAATGGTGGCGGCCGGCATGGCCGTCGGCCTCGGCCACGGCTCCACCGCCGTGGCCGTTGCGCCGTTTCTGGCTAAGCGGGCCAGGCGCGGCGAACTGTCGGGCACGGTCTTCGTGCCGGCCTCCGCCTTCATGGCCGACGCCCTGCGCCGCCACGGCCTGCCCGTGGCCAGCCTCGACGACCGGCCGGAGCTCGATCTGGCCCTGGACGGGGCCGACGAGATCGACGCGGCCTGCAACTGCATCAAGGGCGGCGGCGGAGCCCTGCCCTACGAAAAGATCGTGGCCCAGGCGGCCAAACGCCTCGTCATCCTGGCGGACGCGGGCAAGCTGAGCCCGCGCCTGGGCGCGCGCCACGCCCTGCCGGTGGAGATCACGCCCTTTGCCCTGGCCTCGGAGCTGCGGTTCCTGGAGGCCATGCACGGCCATCCGGTCCTGCGCGCCCGGCCGGACGGCGATCCCATGCGCACCGAACGCGGCAACGTCATCGCGGACTGCGCCTTCGGCCCCATCGCCGATCCGGCCGGACTGGCCGCCCGTCTCGACGCCCGGGCCGGCGTGGCCGGACACGGCCTGTTCGTGAACCTGGTCGCCCTGGCCGTGGTGGCCGGCCCGGACGGCGTGCGCGAGATGGTGCGGTGAAGAGGCCTCCGGCGGCCGGGAGGGGGTCACCCCCCCCGGCCCCCCCCGGGTGGGGGGCCCGCGGGGGCCGGGGTGCAACCCCCCCGGCCCCCCGGCGGCCCACAAAACGTGAGAGACCGGCAACGAAATTTCTTAAACCACGCCCCGTCTTCGGGGCACCGGGCCTGTGGGGTCGGGGGTGGGCGGGGGCGGGGGGCGGGCATTCGGGCGGGCTAGGCCCGG
>CAZIJE010000216.1:0-3903 GCA_964539435.1 uncultured Desulfovibrio sp. | reverse complement strand
CCGGCTGGCTATGCAGCCGGGGCAACGCGGCCCACAGGGAGGGAGGGTCCGGGAGGGGCTTAGCCCCTCCCGGCCGCCGGAGGCATCTTCTCTCCTCCTCCTTCTCTCCCCTTCCTACTCTTTTTCCCCGCCGACGCCGGCCGGGTCGGTGGGCAGGTAAACGACTTCGGCGCCGATGGCCTGGGCGATGGCTTCAAGCTCCCGTTTGCGGATGTGCTCGGCGAAGAACTTGATGTCGCCCGTGGCGGCGACCACGCGGAACCGGGGTTTCTTCTCGCCTTTTTCGATCTTGCGGCGCTCGCGCGCGAAAATCTTGGCCATGGTCCACCTCCATGATACGGGTTGTCGGATTTAAGCTAGTTGGAATATATGTGCTTTGAGCATCTATGTCAAGGAGGCTTTTCCGATGTCGGAGTCGGAGAAGGTTGGTCCGGCCAAGCCGGACCGCTACATGCAGCCGTCGATCCTGATGGCGCTGTCGAGTGGAAAGTCGCACGGCTATGAGCTGTTGCAGCACATCGGCGAATACGGGTTCCTCAAGGGGGACGCGCCGCCGGGCATGATCTACCGGCATCTGCGGCAGATGGAGGAGGAGGGGCTGGTGTCGTCGCAGTGGGAGGCCACGGGCGCGGGGCCGGCCAAGCGGGTCTACGCCATCACGGACGAGGGACGCGAGGTACTGGAGGCCTGGGCCGGATACATGGAGCGCCAGGCCAAGGCCCTGCTGGCCTTCGTGGCCCGCTACCGCGCCCAGTCGCCGTCCTGACGCCGGGTCCGCCGTCTGGCCTTTCCCCCTTTCGGGTGGGCCCGGGAGGGGGTGACCCCCTCCCGGCCGCCGGAGGCCTCTTTTCTTCTTCTTCCTTTCCCCTACGCCGCCGGCCCCGGGGCGGGGGGCGGGCGGCCGGGGGGGCGGCGGGGGGGGGCGCGGGGGGGGGGGGGGGGGGGGGGGCGCCCCCCCCCCCCCCCCCCCCGCCGGAGGCCTCTTTTCTTCTTCTTCCTTTCCCCTACGCCGCCTTGTCGGCGCGTTTGCCCAGTGCCGCGACCCAGCGGCCCTGGCCGTCGGCCCGGACCTGGAGCACGGGCTGGCCGGCCCACAGCGACGGCCGCAGCCAGCCGCCCGTGGCCACCATGTCCGGCCCGAGCGGGGTCAGCGGGTCGCGGTCCACGGACACGACCTGGATGCCGCACTTCCAGAGTTCGGCCACGGCCACGGTGGCCGGCAGGCGGCGCATGTCGCCCAGCTCGATGTAGCGGCCGCACCAGCCGTGGCGGGTCAGGCCCACGGCCGCGGCCGCGCCGATGATGCCATCGTTGGTGCCGCCGACGCCGGCCAGGAACACGTCCGAGGCGGCGGCCATGGCCGCGTGCTGCGTGACCTTGCCGCCGTTGCAGGACAGGGCGAAGTCGACGAGGGCGTCGCTGACGGCCGCGCGGGCGGACAGGCAGACGCCCGGGTCGCTGCCGTCCGGGGTGTTTGCCGATAGGTAGTCGGCGGCGGCGTCGAACAGCGGTCGGCCCAGGGCCGGGTCGTCCACGTCGAACACGGCGCAGGCCGAGCTGTTGTTGCTGGTGAAGGGGATGTCCGGCAGCTTGGGCAGCTGGTGGCGCAGCACGCAGCGCAGCCGGTAGGCTTCGGGAAGTCCGGCGCAGAAGTCGCGGATGCACCGGCCCGTGCCCTTGGGCGAGGTCTTGGTGTCCGTGTCGTCAAAGCCGAGATACAGGACGCAGGCGTCGTCTGATCGGGTCATGCACCCTCCGCTGGAGCGCGGCCGGGTCGGTCGCGCGGCATTCGTTGTTATGCCTGGGGAAGGGGCGGCGGCGCGGCGTTTCCCCAGGGCGGATCGATCCTACCATGGGGCTTCGCCGGGAAACAATGGGCAATATTAATAATAGCTTATATTACTTCAAACATAATGGCCGGGTTATTTCCTGGGTTTGCCGCCCGAGGATTCCTGGCCTGTGACGTGGTTCATGGAATAGCCACCCTGGTAGATGACGCCGGTGGACGTATCCATGACGTATTCCAGTTCGCCGTTGGCGATATAGAGATAGCGTCCGACAGCCCGGCTGGTGGCGTAAAAATACAGAAACGCGATAATGCCCGCGATGACCGAGAGCTTGAGCAGCACATCCACAAAGTCCTTGATGCGTGGCGACATGGTCTGGCCTCCTGGCCGGGGCTTGTACGCAAAAGACCGATGGCGGGCAAGAGGCGGCGCGTAGTTCGGAAAAGGCCCCGTCGCCGCCGGCGTTAGAGAGGGATGTCCGCGTCGTCCCCGTCCCGGGCCAGGCCGTACTTGCGGATGCGGTAGCCGATCTGGCGCAGGGTCAGGCCGAGCTCCCGGGCGGCCCGGGACTGGACCCAACCGTGGCGCTCCAGGGCGTTTAAGACCTGCTGGCGCTCCATGTCGCGCAGTTCGGCCGCGTCCTCGGGCAGGACCGGCGGCCGCTCGCCCTCGGCCAGGATCTCCGAGGGGATGTCCGCGATGTCGATGCGGTCCTCGGGCGCGGTCACGGCCAGCCGCGACACCATGGTTTCCATCTCCCGGATGTTGCCCGGCCAGTCGTAGGCCTCCAGGGCCCGCAGGGCCTTGGAGGTGAGCGTCAGGCGGCGTCCGCCCCGGCCGGCCTCCACGGCCAGCAGATGGTCGAGCAGGGCCGGGATGTCCTCGCGCCGCTCCCGCAGGCTCGGCACCCGGACGGCGATGGCCGGGGCCGCTGCCGCCAGTTCCGGGCCGATCCCCTGGGGCGGGGTCTTGAACGCCAGCCGGGTGGCGCTCGTCCGTTCCCGGCCGCCGCCCACGCGGGCGTACGCACCCGTGCGCAGGAACCGGGCCAGCCGTTCGCAGACCTCCGGCGGCAGGCGGTGGGCTTCCTCGATAAGCAGGGTGCCGCCGTCGGCCACCTCCCGGAGGCCGGCCCAGCCCCCCGCGGCCAGGGAATGGGAGACGCCGAAAAGCCGCGCCGCCGGCTCGGCCTCGTCGGCCAGGTCGATGATGGCGAAGGGCCGCTTGGCCCGGGGGGACAGCTCGTGGATGATCCTTGCCAATGTGGCCCGGCCCGAACCGGGTTCGCCAAGAAGCAGGAGCGGCCCGTCGGCCAGGGCGGCCCGGTCGGCCTCGCCGCGAAGCTTGGCCATGGCCGGGCTGGCGTCGTCGGAAAAGACGTGGCGGTAGCGCAGCGACACCTTGGACCGTAAAAACGCCACCTCCCGGACCAGTTCCAGGTTCCGGGCGGCCGCGTCGGCGGCCATGCCCGCCATGCGGCCGACCGCGTCGGCCACGACCACGGCCAGGCGCAGGTCGTCGGCCAGGGAAGCGTCGGCCCCCAGCAGGCTGTCCGCGAAAAACCAGCCCAGGGCGTTTTCGCCGTACAACACGGGCGCGGCCAGCATGGCCGCCTCGTCGCGCGTGGCCGCCACGCCGCCGTCCGCCTCGGCCAGGACCGGCGCCGCGCCCCGCCGCAGGACCCTGGCCCGCCTGGCCTGCTCCCCCCGGTCCAGGGTGGCGGTCAGCACCAGCCCCATGTCCGGCGCGCCGCGCTGGACCCGGATGGCCGGCCGCTCCTGGGCGTCGGTCAGGACCACGGCGGCGTTGCCGCACCCCGGCAGATC
Source organism: uncultured Desulfovibrio sp. (assembly GCA_964539435.1). Lineage (GTDB taxonomy): Bacteria > Desulfobacterota > Desulfovibrionia > Desulfovibrionales > Desulfovibrionaceae > Solidesulfovibrio. The sequence continues at coordinate 290 of CAZIJE010000216.1, read as the reverse complement.
GGCCAGCGCGTCAAACAGGCGCGCCAGCAGCGCATCCAGGCTCCGGCCGGTGTCCGAAGCCAGGTCCAGGCAGGCCAGCGCCCGGCGCGTCATGGCAAAACTCACGGCATCCATATTCGGTCGTCTCCCTTGTGCCAAGGCGACGCACGCGCCTTGGCGTAACGTCGCGGACTTTTTCTTCCAGGTTTCCCGGCGTGTCGTCAATGGCTGACGTTTTTGAGAGGGAGCGGGGGAGAAGAGGCTTCCGGCGGCCGGGGGGGATCATCCCCCCCGGACCCCCTGGGCGGGAG
>CAZIJE010000215.1:0-3938 GCA_964539435.1 uncultured Desulfovibrio sp. | reverse complement strand
CCTCACTCCGTGTCGAACAGCTTCCCCAGCCCGCCGTAGGCGTCGACCCGGCGGTCGCGCAAGAAAGGCCAGTGGCGGCGCTGGGTTTCGAGGGCCTTGGGGTCGATGACGCCGGTGACGATCTCTTCGGTGTCCATGCCCGCCTGGGCGACGATGCGTCCCGAGGGGTCGGCCAAAAAGGACGAGCCCCAGAATTCCAGTTTTTCGCCGTAGCCTTCGCCCGCGCCTTCGACGCCGACCCGGTTGATGGCGGCCACGTAAATGCCGTTGGCAATGGCGTGGCCGCGCTGGACCGTGATCCAGGCGTCGCGCTGGCCTTGGCCGTACTGGGCCTTTTCCGAGGGGTGCCAGCCGATGGCCGTGGGGTAGCACAGGACCAGCGCGCCCTTGAGGGCCGTGGCCCGGGCGGCTTCCGGGAACCACTGGTCCCAGCAGATGAGCGTGCCGATGGGGCCGAACGGCGTGTCGAATGTTTTGAATCCCAGATCGCCGGGCGCGAAATAGAACTTCTCCTCGAAGCCCGGATCGTGGGGGATGTGCATCTTGCGGTAGACGCCGAGGTGCTCCCCGTCCGGGCCGAGCACGGCCAGGGAGTTGTGGTAGCTGCCCGGCCCCCGGCGCTCGAAAAGCGGGGCCACCACCACCACGCCGGCCGCCTTGGCCGCGTCGGCCATAGCCCGGGTGGTGGGGCCGGGGATGGACTCGGCCAAGTCGAAGGCGTCGTGGTCCTGGGTGCGGCAGAAATACGGCGTGGCGAACAGTTCCGGCAGACAGACCACGTTGGCCCCGGCCCTGGCGGCGGCGGCGATCCGGTCGGCCGCCTTTTCCACGGAAGCGGCCACGGTCTTTTCCGGGGCCATCTGGACAAGCCCTATGGTGAACGGCGCGGCCATGGGGACTCCTTGCGGGTATTGCCCGCCAAGCGACATGACGGGAAGCCGCATGATAGGGGCGATCGCCGCAAAGGACAAGGCGGGCTCAGGTCCCTCCGAGGAGGGTTATGCCCTGGCGGGCGAAGGCCACGGCGTAATAGAGGAGCGACAGGCCGAGCCCGGCCATGAAGAGGCGGTAGGCCCGGCTGCCCAGAAACCGCCGGAACCGGCCGGCCAGGAGCGCGGCCGCGACCTTGGCCCCGACAATGGCGGCGTAGAAGACGGCCAGGAAGCAGACCACGGCCATGGGGCCGGTTTTGGCCGCGTCCAGGAGCACGGGCACGCCCACGGCGGTCCAGAAGAGGTAGGGGTGGGGGTTGGCGAAATTGGCGGCCACGCCCCGGAGGATGGACCGGGGGGCCTTGGCCGGGTCGGCCGTGTCCGGCGGCGGCGCGCCGAAGCACTCCCAGCCGTAGCGGACCAGCAGGCAGGCCCCGGCCAGGGACACAAGCCCCAGCACGGCCGGGCTGCCCGAAAACCGCGACAGGACCAGCCAGGCGGCCAGGACGATGGGCGCGTCGGTGAGGACCGGGGCCAGGGCCACCTTGACCCCCTCGCGCGGACCGTGGGCCAGGGTCTGGGACAGGACCAGGGTCAGAAGCGGCCCGGGCGCGAACCCGGCCGACAGGCCCATGGCCGCGCCGGCCGCCGCGAAAGCCAGGATTTCTTGCGTCATGCTTGCGTTTCCGTTCGCGCCTTGGCTACACTGGCGAGACGCGGGGCAGGTTGCCGCAATCGCCGCCGCAATTCAAGAAGGAGGTCTCCATGCCCCGGACAGCCCCTTCCCGGACCCGGCAGATCCTGGCCGCCGACATCGGCGGCACGAACAGCCGGTTCGGGCACTTCACCCTGTCACCGGCCGGCGAACTGGCCCTGGTCGCCGCGGTCTGGCTGCCCACGGACGAGGCGGCCTCCTTTCCGGACCTCCTGCGCGGCCTGCCCGCCGCCGGCTTCCCGCTGCCGCTTCACGAGGCCGAGGCCGCGGTCTTCGCCGTGCCCGGAGCCGTGGTCGGTCGGACCTTGACCTTCGCCAACATCGCCTGGCCCCTGGACCTCGACGACCTGGCGGCCTTCTTCGGCCGCGCCCCCACGGCCTGCGTCAACGATTTCCTGGCCCAGGCCCACGGCTGCCGCCTGCTGGGCTCCCAGGCCGACGTCGTGCTCCCGGGCGAGATGGACCCCGGCCGCGTCCAGGCCGTCATCGGGGCCGGGACCGGGCTCGGCCACGCCGCGCTGATTCCCCTGGCCGGGGGCGCCTATCAGGTCCTGCCCTCGGAAAAGGGCCACGCCACATTCAGTTTCTTCGGCGAGGAGGAGTACGCCTTCGCCGACTACCTCCGCCGCCAGACCGGCGAGGGCTACGTCCGGGGCGACACCGTGCTCTCGGGTTCGGGCCTGGCCCACTTGCACCGCTTCCTGACCGGCCAGGACCTGAGCCCGGCCGCAGTCGGCGCGACGCTGACCGGGGAAAGCCGGACCACCGCGCTCTTCGCCCGGTTCTACGGCCGGGCCGTCCGGGATTACGCCTTGACCGTGCTGGCTGTCGGAGGCATCACCATCAGCGGCGGCGTGGCCGCCAAAAACCCCCTGCTCGTCACCCACCCGGAGTTCGGCCGGGAGTTCAAGGACTCCCCGATCTTCGGCAAGCTGCTCGCGGCCATCGCGGTGCGGCTCGTGCGCGACGAACAGGTCGGCCTGTACGGGGCGGCCCGCGTGGCGGCCAACTTGCTGACAACTTCCTCCTGAGGGCTCCACTCCATGCGCGAAGGCTTTTTCCGGGCCGTTTCCACGACCGAATTCACCGACCTGCTGCGGACCTTCCCTCCCCTGCCCGCCGAGACCGTGGACCTTTCCGCCGCCTGCGGCCGGTTCCTGGCCGAGGACCTGCTGGCGGCCGAAAACCTGCCGGCAGCAGCCCGGGCCGCCATGGACGGCTATGCCGTGCGCGCGGCCGAGGTCTTCGGCGCCACCGAGTCCAACCCGGCCTACCTGGACCTGGCCATGGACATCCCCATCGGCGTGACGCCGGAAAAGCCCCTGCCGCCCGGCCACTGCGCCCGCATCGTCACGGGCGCGCTGTTGCCGGACGGAGCCGACGCCGTGGTCATGGTCGAATACACCGAGGACCTGGGGGCCGGCGCCATCGAGATCCGCAAGCCGCTGGCCCCTGGCGACAACATGCTGCTGGCCGGCGAGGACGCGGCCGAGGGACAGCGGCTGCTCGCCGCCGGCACGCGGCTGCGGCCCCAGGAGATCGGCATCCTGGCCGCCCTGGGGCATGTCCGGGTCGCGGTCGGCCGCGCCCCGACAGTGGCGGTCCTGTCCACGGGCGACGAGCTGGTGCCGGTCGAGGCCACGCCCCGGCCCGGCCAGATCCGCGACGTCAACACCCACACCCTGACCGCCATGCTCCGGGCCGCCGGAGCCGTTCCCACCGCCTTTCCCCTGGTCAAGGACGACCTGGCCGGCATCCAGGCCGCCCTGGCCATGGCCGTGGCCGACCACGACCTGACGCTCCTGTCCGGCGGCAGTTCGGTGGGGGCCCGCGATTTCACCCTGGACGCCCTGCGCAACCTCGGGGCCGACATCCTGGCCCACGGCGTGGCGCTCAGCCCCGGCAAGCCCACCATCCTGGCCCGGGCCGGCGACCGCCCGGTCATCGGCCTGCCCGGACAGGTGACCTCGGCCCAGATCGTCATGCTCGTCTTCGGCCTGCCCCTCGTCGCCCACCTGGCCGGCGACACCGCCGCCTTCGACCGCCCCCCCTTCTCCTTTCCGGCCGTCCTGTCCCGCAACGTGGCCTCCAAGCAGGGCCGCGAGGACCACGTGCGCGTGCGCCTGGAAGCCCGCCCCGGCCAGCTCCCCCTGGCCCACCCCGTGCTCGGCAAGTCCGGACTGCTCAAAACCCTGCTCCTGGCCGACGGCGTCATCGCCATCCCCGCCGACCTCGAAGGCCTGGCCGGCGGTGTCGAGGTGGCGGTGCGGCCGGTGTAGGCAGGGGGAAGA
>CAZIJE010000214.1:0-3948 GCA_964539435.1 uncultured Desulfovibrio sp. | reverse complement strand
CCCCCCCCCCCCCCCGGGGGGGCCGGCGCCCCCCCCCCCTTCACTTTCTAGTCGCGTCCGCCGCGATCACGGTCGCCGCCCCGTCCGCCGCGATCGCCGCCGCGCCCGCCGCGGTCGCCGCCGCGGTCGCGGTCATAGCCGCCCCGGCGGTCGCCGCCCCGGTCGCGGTCGAAGCCGCGCCCGCCACGGTCGCCGCCGCGTCCGCCGCCGGTCTTGGCGTAGTCGGCCGGGTCGAAGGGGATGCCCTTTTCCTCGTTCATGACGGCCTTGCGCGACAGCCGGATCCGGCCGGACGGCTCCTGTTCCAGGACCTTGACCTCGATCTCCTGGCCCATCTTGACCACGTCGAAGGGGCTTTCCACCCGCTCCACGTCGAGCTGGGAGACGTGCACCAGTCCCTCGAGGCCGGGCAGGATCTCGACGATCACGCCGCAGTCGATGATCTTTTTGACCTTGCCCTTGTAGTTGGCCCCGACCTCGGCGTGCTGGTCGTAGTACTGGACCCGGGCCTTGGCCTTTTCCATGGACTCGAGGGTGGGGGCGAAGATGGAGATCTTGCCCGAATCCTCGATGTCGATGGACGCGCCGGTCTCGGCCGTGATGGCCTTGATGTTCTTGCCGCCAGGGCCGATCACTTCGCGGATCTTTTCCGGATTGATGTTGACGATGGCCAGCTGCGGGGCCAGGGGCGACAGCTCGGGCCGGGGCTCGGCCAGGACCTCGGCCATGCGGCCGAGGATGTGCAGCCTCGCCTCCTTGGCCTGGTTCAGGGCCTGGCGCATGACGGCCTGGGGGATGCCCGTGATCTTGATGTCCATCTGGATGCCGGTGACGCCGTTGGCGGTGCCGGCCACCTTGAAGTCCATGTCGCCCATGGCGTCCTCGTCGCCGAGGATGTCGGTCAGGACCAGGAAGTCGTCGCCTTCCTTGATCAGCCCCATGGCGATGCCGGCCACGGCCTCCTTGACCGGGACGCCCGCGTCCATGAGGGCCAGGGACGCGCCGCAGACCGAGGCCATGGACGAGGAGCCGTTGGACTCCATGACCTGGGAGACCACGCGCATGGTGAACGGGAACTCCTCGGGCCCGGGCAGGACCGGCAGGATGGACCGTTCGGCCAGGGCGCCGTGGCCGATTTCCCGGCGCGACGGGCCGCGAAGCATTTTCACCTCGCCCACGCAGTAGGGCGGGAAGTTGTAGTGGAGCATGAAACGCTTGTAGGTCTCGCCGTTGAGCGTCTCGATCTTCTGCTCGTCGCCGGTGGAGCCCAGCGTGGCCACGCACAGGGCCTTGGTCTCGCCCCGGGCGAAGAGCGTGGAGCCGTGGGTGCGCGGCAGCACGCCGACCTCGATGCCGATGGGCCGCACGGTCCTGGTGTCGCGGCCGTCGAGGCGGATGCCGGTCTCCTTGATGAGCTGGCGCAGGAGCTTTTTCTCCATGCCCTCCAGGATCTCGCCGGCCTTCATCTTGACGGTCGGCTGGTCCGGGAAGGCCTCGGCCACGGCGGTCATGACCGCCTGCTTGACGGCGCGCCGGGCCTCGCGGCGGGGCATCTTCTCGCGGATGGCGAAGGCTTCGCGAAGGCCGGCCTCGGCCGTTTCGCGGACCATGGCCTCAAGTTCCTCGTTGGCGGCCGGCGGGGTGAAGGCGATCTTCGGCTTGCCGGCCTTCTCCCGCATCTCCTCCTGGAGGTCGAGCAGGGGCAGGATGGCCTTGTGGCCCCACTCCAGGGCGTCGGCCAGGAGATCCTCGGACACGAACTTGCCCCCGCCCTCGACCATGACCACGGCGTCGCGCGAGGCGGCAAAGGTCAGGTTGAGTTGGGTCTCGCCCGTGATCATGGGCACGGTGGGGTTGAGGACGAACCGGCCGTCGATGTAGCCGACCCGGCCGCCGGCGATGGGGCCGTGGAAGGGGATCTTGGAGATGTGCAGGGCCGTGGAGGCGGCGGTCAGGGCCAGCACGTCGGGCTCGACCTGGCCGTCGGCCGACAGGACCGTGGCGATGATCTGGACCTCGTCGCGGAAGCCCTTGGGGAACAGCGGCCGGCACGGACGGTCGATCAGCCGGCAGACCAGGACCTCGCGCTCGGACGGGCGGCCGATTTCGCGGCGGAAGTACGAGCCCGGGATGCGGCCGGCGGCGTAGGACATCTCCTGGTAGTCCACGACCAGGGGGAAAAAGCCTTTTTCCTCGGCCAGGGCCTGGGTGCAGGCCGTGACCAGGACCACGGTGCCGCCGGACTGGATCCAGACGGCCCCGTCGGCCTGGTTGGCCAGGCGGCCGGTTTCCAGGATGATGGAATTGCCGCCGACGGTGGTTTCGAGACGGATGGGATCAAACGACATTGTCATGGGCACCTCGCTGGAGAAAGGGGATAGGCAGGAGTCTTGGGCCGACCCTCCCGCCATGCAGCAGGCGCGGCGGCTGTCGGGACGACGGTCCCGCCAGCGGGCGCGCATAATGCATGCGCGGGAAGGCGGGGCCCGGCCCGTGGGCCGGACCCCGTTTCCGACGGACTACTTGCGAAGGCCAAGCTTCGCGATCAGGTCGCGATAGCGCTGCACGTCCTTCTTCTTCAGGTAGTTTAAGAGTTTGCGGCGCTGGCCCACGAGCTTCAGCAGGCCCGTCCGGGAGTGGTAGTCCTTGGGGTGGGACTTGAAGTGCCCGGTCAGGTAGGTGATGCGCGCGGTCAGCAGGGCGACCTGGACCTCGGGGGAGCCGGTGTCGCCGTCGTGCTTCTTGTGGTCCGTGATGACCTGTGCCTTGTCTTCGGCAGTCATAACCACAGCGTTATCCTCCAGAGTTGGGGGTGGATGTGCGCCCGGGAACGGTGTGTCCCTCGAGCCGGGCCGGTTGCGGGTCGCCGAAGAGACCGCGCAGGATGGCCCACCGGGGCCGTCCGTCCGTTTCCTCGACCCTGGCCAGGGCCAGGGGGAGGTTTTCCTCGTCCGTCAGCAGGGCGCAGGTTCCGGCCGGGAGGTCTTCCCGGACCGGCAGGCGCACGCCCCGGCGCGCCAGCACGGCCGCGTCCGCCTCCAGGCGGACCGTGGGCCAGTGGGGCAGCGCCGCTCCGATCGGAATGATCCGCTCGGGCAGCGTCTCCGGGGCGGCCAGGATCGCGTCCAGGCCGTGGGCCCGCGTCAGGTCGAAGGGACGGCTCGCTTCACGGGTCAGGGCGGTCATGACGGCGCCGCATCCAAGTCGCTTCCCCAGGCTGTGGACCAGGGAGCGTATATAGACGCCGGACGAAACCCGGACCCGGAAGGTCGCCGACGGCGGGTCGCATGCCACGACCCGCGCGTCGAAAACGGAAATATCCTTGTGCTTGACCGGTGCGGCCAGGCCCTTGCGGGCCAGTTCGTACAGGGGCCGCCCCTGGTGCTTGGCCGCCGAGTAGGGCGGCACCTCCTGGCTCGTCTCCCCGGTCCAGGCCGCGACGGCCCGGGCCAGGTCCTCGGCTCCCACATGGTCCCACGGGGCGGTGGCCGTCACGGCCCCCTCGGTGTCGTAGGTGTCCGTGGTCTCGCCCAGGCGCAGCCCGCCGAGATACGTCTTCTCGCCTTCCATCACGTAGGGCGCGATCTTGGTGGCCTCGCCCAGAAGCACGACCAAAACCCCGGCGGCCATGGGGTCCAGCGTCCCGGCGTGGCCGATCTTGGGCTGCCCGAGCCGTTTGATGGCCGTCAGGCAGGCGTTGGAGGTCGGTCCCGAGGGCTTGTCAAGGACCAGGACCCCGTGGAGCTGGGTCGGCGAGGCCTTACGCCCCATGGACGGCCTCCACGGCCTTGGCCACGGCCGCGGTCAGCGCGTCCTCGGCCGCGGCCAGGGACAGGTCCAGGGTGCCGCCGGCCGCGTTCTTGTGGCCGCCGCCGCCGAACGAGGCGGCCACGGCCTGGATGTCGACGTCGCCCACCGAGCGCAGGGAAAACTTGAGGCCCCCGGACG
>CAZIJE010000213.1:0-4108 GCA_964539435.1 uncultured Desulfovibrio sp. | reverse complement strand
CAGACCGGGAGGGTCCGGGAGGGGGTGACCCCCTCCCGGCCGCCGGAGGCATCTTCTCTTCTCGTCTCGTCTAGCCGAGCAGTTCGTTCACTTTCTGCATCACCGCGAAGGCGTCGGCGACGTACAGGACGTCGGCTTTGCCCTGGGCCCAGCCGCAGGCGGCGTCGAGGTTGACGGCCCGGCGTTCGCCGATGAACCGCCAGCCCACGACGTGGGGTTCCTCGCCGTGGCAGCAGGTGGCCAGTCCCTTGGGGTGGCGCGGGGTCGAGCCGGTCTGGCCGACCTGGTGCAGGTGGGACAGGAAGGGCAGCACGGCTTCGCCTTCGCCGCCCATGTCCACCAGCGATTTGCTGCTGCCGAGCGACGCGCCGGCCTTGCCCACGAAGTGGAGGATCAGGTCGGCGGCTTCGGCCGTATGGGGCGCGCCGTCGGCCTGTTTCTTGGTCCAGCCCGCGCCGGCCACGAACAGGAGCTTGGCGTCGGGGCGGATGGTCTGTTCGTCGGCCGCCGGGGCGATGACCGCCTTGACCTTGGTCCGGGTGAGGGCTTCGGTGACGGGCACGTCCACGGGCGTGACTTCGGCCTGTCCGGACGCGCCCTCGCAGGCCACGAAGCAGCCGGCCGAGACGGTCAGGCACCAGGGCCGGGCGGTGCGGGTCAGTTCCGCCTGCATCCGCTGGCGGTAGTAGCCGCGCGTGGCCACGGGGTTGCCGTCCTTGGCGGCGATGCCCGTGACGTGGGCGTCGATGCGGCCGCCCAGGCGCGCGGCCACGCCGGGCAGGGCGCGCGACATGCGGGAGTCGTCGGCCGCGACGACGATGGTGGCTCCGGCCGCCTTGACCAGGGCTTCCATGGCGGCGGCGTCCGTGGCGTAGCGCGGCTGGCCGAAGGCTTCGCCGGACACGCCGTAGATGGTGGACGCGTCGCAGGCGGCCACGGCATTGGCGGCGGCGGCCACGTCCGCGCCGAAAAGGCCGAGGGACAGGGACGCGCCGAGGCCGCCGGCCAGGGTCTTGGCGGCGGTCAGGGCTTCGAGCGAGGCCTTGGACAGGCTGCCGTCGGCTTCGGTATGGGCCAGAAAGACGATGGTATCCATGTGGTGCTGCCTCCCGCCCCTAGCTGTTGATCCAGTCGATGATTTCCTGGGCAATGACTTCGACCGGCGTGTCCTTGACCACGCGGGTCTCGCGCTTCTGGGCCGGGACGGCGACGGTCTGGTAATCGATGGCCGTTGCGTCCATGGCCGCCGGCTTGGCCTTTTGCAGAGCCGGCATGATAAGCCGCATGTTGGCCATGCCCACCTGGGGGTTGTTGGGCGGCTCGGGCCGTTCGCCCGTGGCCCAGCCGATCACGGCCGGCGCGCCGGCACAGGTGGAGACCAGGTAGGCCCCGCCCTCGATCCGCTCCATGACTTCGAACGCGCCGTCGCCGTCCGTGGTCAGCCTGTCCACACCCTGGAAGTGGTCGGTGACGCCGAGCATCTCGCCCAGGATCTGGAGCGTGGAGCCGGAGCCGCGCGAGGCCGACTGCCAGCCGCCAAAAAGCAAGAGCTTGGACTTGTCCAGGCCGGCGATGCCTTCGATGGCCCCGTGCAGGGCCTTGGCCACCTCGAAGGAGTCCGCGAAACCGCTGGCCGGGCCGTCGGCCACCACCAGCTCGAACGGGGCCTTCTGGGCCACGGTCATCATGACCTGCTGCAGCTTGGCCTTGGGGCCGAGCGACACCAGCCAGACCTTGCTGCCGGGCACTTCCTTGGCCAGGTGCGCCGCCTCGTACAGGGCGTGGGACGCCCAGGGATCGAGGATCGACGGCAGCATGAGTTCGTTTTTCAGGCCCCAGCCGGCCGGACCCTTGACCGGCTCCAGGGTCTGCAGCGGATCGGGCACGATGCCGCCGCATACGATGATATGAAACATAGGCACTCCTTTTGTGGGAGCGGAGGAACCGGGGGAGGGAACCTTTTTTTGCAAAAAAAGGTTCCCTCCCCCGGACCCCCACCTTCCAAAAAAACTCTTAAAGGGGGCTTTCCCCTGCGGCGCTTCGCCGCTGGCGCACAAGCGTCGGTGTCCCGCCGCCCAGCATCCCCGACCGCCTTCCCGCACACCCCGCCCGGGAGGGTCCGGGAGGGGGTGACCCCCTCCCGGCCGCCGGAGGCATCATCTCTTCCCCTCTTCTAATTCTCAGCCGAGTGCAAACCGCCGGCGCCGGCGGCGAAGCGGATGTTGGTCCGTTCGGGATCGGCCGTGGACGGCTTGGAGCAGTTCCAGAGGCAGGCCCCGCAGTGGACGCACTTTTCCCGGTCGAAAAGCGGCACGCCGTCGTCCGGGTTGGTGGTGATGGCCTGGCCCGAGCAGGCCTCGATGCAGGTCTTTTCGCGGCAGGCCCGGCAGGTGTCGTGGTTTTCGAAGATCACGTGGTCGGCGTAGCCGGGCGCGGCCTGGACCTTGCCGCCGAGAAGCAATGCGTCCTGGTGCGAGATGAGGAGCTGGCCGTCGTATTCGATGGCCGGCCAGCCGACGCGGTCCATGAGGGCGTCGTGCAGGGCCAGACCCTTGGCCGTGGTTTCCTTGCGGATGCGTTCGATCTCCTCGCAGGAAATGCGGCAGCGGTAGTATTCCTCGATGCTCGGGATGCGCTTGTGCACGGGCCGAGATTGGGCCGGCCAGCAGAGCTTGCCGTTTGTCAGGCCCGACAAGCCCATGCCGATGAGGCCGGGCAGGAACCCGGCGGCAAAGCCTTCCCGGGACCGGGCCGCGATCTTGGCCTCGGCCTCGATCCAGGAGGCCCGGCGGCGGGCCACGTAGGTCTTTTCGAGATTTTCGGCGGTGAACGGCAACCCCTGCTCCAGGAGCTGGACCACGGCCTCGCCGAGGAGCACGCCCGAGGTCCAGGCCTCGTCCACGCCCGAGCCGGTCAGGACGTTGGTCGTGCCCGAGCCCTCGCCGATGCGGGCGTAGCCGTCGCCGACCAGATAGGGCTCGCCGGCCTTGCCGGATTCCTGCAGGGTCTTGGCGCCCCAGGAGCGGAGCGTGCCGCCCTGGAGGTTTTTCCAGAGGTAGGGGTGCTGCATCCAGTGCTGGAGGTAGCGGTAGGCGGTGCGGACCGGGTTGTCGAACCAGGACGGCACGAAGATGCCCATGGAGGCCACGCGGCCGGGGAGGACGTACAGGAAGCCGAAGATCTCGGGCTCGGGATAGCCGATGGTGTGGATGACCGTGCCTTCCTTCCAGGGGCAGTGGCCGGGCAGGTCCACGACCATCTTCATGCCCACGGCGAAGTCGCGCTGGTGGTGGCCGGCGGGCAGGCCCCGCATTTCGTCCAGGGCCCGGCCGACCGGACCCACCGGGCCGTCGCCGACCACGGTCAGGGCGGCCCGGACCTCCATGCCCGGCATGTAGGCGGCCTCGGGATTGCCGGCCTTGTCCACGCCCTGGTCGGCCAGGCGCACGCCCACGACCTTGCGGTTCTCGACCACGGGCGCGGCCACGGGCGAGCCCGGCCAGATCTGGGCCGCGCCCGTGGCCATGATGTTGCTGCCCACCCACTGGTTGAACTGGCCGATGGAAAAGGTCAGCCCCCCGTGCTTCTGCAAAAACGGCGGGATGTAGGGCAGCTCCACGGCCAGGTCCCTGTAGCCCGGCACCCGCTCGCCCAGGGCCTTGATGACCGCGTCCTTGGCCCGGACCAGCCACGGCCTGCGGCTGGCCCCCACCGGGTCGAGGAGGTAGACGACCTTCTCGTCGGTGATGGGCGCGCACATGGGCACGTCGGCGCACTTGAAGTCCGGCAGGCTCTCGCGGATGCCGCGCGCCTTGGTCACCACGCCCGACACGCCGACGCCGATGTCGTCGGCGCGCTCGTAGCAGATGACCTGGGGCGGCATGCCCGGCATCAAGGGGCTCTCCATGACCGGCGAGCCGTCCTCGTTGACGATGCCCTTGGCCAACGTGGTCAGAAACCCGCCCATGGCCGGGCCGAACCCGACACAGACGATGTCCGTCTCCATGACCTGCCGCTCTTCCATGTGCGCCTCCGTGGGCGGGAGGTGGGAGCGGAGAACCGGGGGAGGGAACCCCTTTTTGCAAAAAGGGGTTCCCTCCCCCGGACC
>CAZIJE010000212.1:0-4162 GCA_964539435.1 uncultured Desulfovibrio sp. | reverse complement strand
CCCCCCGGCCGCCGGAGGCATTCTTTCCTCTCCCTTCGCCTAATGCAGCCCTTGCTTGGCCCAGTAGTCCCGCACGAACTGCTCGGCCTCGGCCAGGTTGGTGACGTCGCCGGCGATCTGGCCCTTGAGCAGGGCGTCGCGGATGATGCCCACGGCCGGTCCGGGCTTGAGGTCGAGCAGTTGCATGATGCGCGCGCCGTTTAACAGCGGTTCGAGCATCTCCTCGGGCGTTTCGGTCCGCTCGAGCATTTTCATGTTGTGGTTGAATTCCTTGTACGTGCCGTTGATGGCCTTGATGTCGGCCCGGGCCATCTCGATCAGGCGCGGATACTGGTCCAGGGCCTTGAAGCGGCGGATGCCCCGGTCGGTCAGCATGAAGTGGAAGCGCATGTGGCCGCGCACGAGGTTGCAGACGAGGTCGGTTTCGTCGGGCGGGAAGCCCAGGCGCGAGAGGATCTTGCGGGCGACTTTGGCCCCGATCTGGTGGTGCTGGTAGAAGTGGAGCTCGCCGGCGGCGTATTCCGCGGTGTGGAGCTTGCCCACGTCGTGGAACAGGCAGGCCAGGGTGCCGTACCAGTCGTAGGGCAGTTCCTCGGGGTAGTGGCGCATGACCGCCAGGGTCTGCTCGAAGAGCGTGTATTCCACGCCGTCCTCGGTCTTCTGCTTGATGCGGGCCAGGGTAGCCACCTCGGGCAGGAACCAGTGGAGGATCATGGTGTCGTAGAGCAGTTCCACGAAGGTGGCCATGTTCTCGGCCTCGACCTTGCGCCACTCGTCCATGATGTCCTTGACCGAGACGTAGTCGAGGACCCGGCGCGAGGCCCGCAGGATGGCCATGAAGGTGTTGGCCTCGACCGGAATGTTGTAGTTGGCGGAAAACCGCAGGGCCCGCACGGCCCGCAGGTAGTTCTGGCGGAGGCACTCGTCCGGGATGCCGAGCAGGCGGACCTCGCCGGCCGACAGGTCGGCGAAGCCGTCGTGGGCGTCGAGCTGGTGGGGCAGGTAGGGGCAGGCCTGATGCGGCGGCAGGATGCCGAGCCTTTCCAGGCGGGCCACCAGCCGGCTCGTCAGCCGGGCCACGGACTCCTCGGGGTGGGAGGCGTCGGCGGTGTCGGCCGGGTAGACGTAGAAGAGGGTGTCCCCGTGGCGCACGCGGGCAAAGGCCCCGCCTTCGGCCATGGCCTCGGTCTCGGGATAGAGCTTCTGGAGTTCGGCCAGGGGGGCGTCCGTGGCCAGGTCGAGCTCCGGCGCGCTCGCGTCCAGGGCCTTTTCCTGGAGCACGGCGTTGATGACGTAGGCGTCGTAGCCGTTTCGCATGATGGTCTTGCAGAGGGCGGTGGCGTCCTTGAAGGGTTGCGCCATGGGGTGAAACCTCCGGGTCGGCGTTTGGTGTCTGGGATGGCTACGCGTGGTCCGGCCGGGAAAGCAGGTCGTGGACCACCACGCCGCCGACGGCGGTGAGGACGACGCGCCCGGTCAGGGGCTGACCGAGGAGCGGCGTGTTTTTGCCCTTGGACCGCAGGGACTGCGGGGTGACGATCCAGGAGTCCTCCGGGTCGAAGAGCAGGAAATCGGCCGGATCGCCCGGGACGAAGCGGTTGACGGGCAGGCCGAAGATGGCGGCCGGCCGCCAGGCGAAGCGCTCGACAATGTCTTCGGCCGCAAGCCGGCCCTGGCGCACCAGCTCCCACAGGGAGGCGAGCGCGGTGTCGAGGCCGGAGATGCCGTTTTTGGCGTCCTCGAAGGGCGTCTCCTTCTCGTGCTGGGCGTGGGGGGCGTGGTCCGTGGCCAGGATGTCCACGACGCCCTCGCGCAGGGCCTGGATCAGCGCCAGGCGGTCGTCGTCGGTGCGCAGCGGCGGGTTGACCTTGGCCATGGTGTCGTAGCCCAAAAGCGCCGCGTCGGTCATGAGCAGATAGTGGGGGCAGGTCTCGGCCGTGACCGGCGCGCCGCGCTTTTTGGCCGCGGCAATGAGCTCCACTGCCCGACGGCAGGAGACGTGGGCCAGGTGCACGGGCGCGCCGAGGTATTCGGCCAAAAGGATGTCCCGGGCCACCTGGATGGCCTCGGCCGCGTCGGGCTGGCCGCGAAGGCCGAGCCGGGCGCTCATGGCCCCCTCGTTGGCCCCGGACCCCTTGGCCATGAACGGGTCCTCGCAGTGGTCGATGACCGGGGCCAGGTCGGCGGCGTATTCCAGGGCCCGGCGGAAGATCTCGGTGTCGGCCACGGGTTCGCCGTCGTTGGAAAAGGCCACGCAACCGGCGTCGCGCAGTTCGGCCAGCGGGGCCAGTTCCTTGCCGCGAAGGCCCACGGTCAGCGCGCCGATGGGGAAAAGGCGCGGCCCGTCCGGGTGGGCCTCGGCGGCCCGGCGGCGCATGAAGCGGGTGACGGCCTCGTTGTCGTTGACCGGGTCGGTGTTGGCCATGCACAGGATGTTGGAAAACCCGCCGGCCGCGGCCGCGGCAAGGCCCGAGGCGATGTCCTCCTTCCACTCCTGGCCCGGCTCGCGCAGGTGGGCGTGGGCGTCGGTCAGGGCCGGCAGGCAGAGCAGGCCCCGGCCGTCGATGACGGTGGCGTCGGGGAAGGCGGCGGCCGGGTCGTGGGCCGCCAGTTCGAGGACGCGGCCGGCGGCGACGAGCAGGTCGCAGGCGCCGCCCTGGCCGGGGACGCGGACGTTTCGCACCGCGAGATCCGGTCTGGTCACGCTCATTCCCCTTTTTCCTTGCGGGTGATGTGCAGATACAAAATGGCCATGCGCACGGCCACGCCCGAGGAGACCTGGTCGAGGATGAGCGAATTGCCGGCGTCGGCCAAGTCCGAGGCGATCTCCAGGCCCCGGTTGATGGGGCCGGGGTGCAGGACCTTGACGTCGGGGTTGGCCAGGGCCAGCCGTTCGGAGGTCAGGCAGAAACGGCGGGCGTATTCGCGCAGGTCCGGCAGGAGCCCGGCCTGCTGGCGTTCGAGCTGGAGGCGCAGGCACATGACCGCGTCGGCGCCCTTGAGGGCCGTGTCGATGTCGTGGCAGACCTCGGCGTCCAGGGCGTGGGCGTCGCGCGGCAGCAGGGTGCGCGGGGCGCACAGCCGGACCCGGGCCCCGAGCATGGGCAAAAGCCGACAGTTGGACCGGGCCACCCGGCTGTGGGCCACGTCGCCGAGGATGACCACGGTCTTGCCGGCCAGGGTGTTCCAGACCCCGTGGAGGGTGAACAGGTCGAGCAGCGCCTGGGTCGGGTGGGCGTGCCAGCCGTCGCCGGCGTTGATGACCGCGCAGGAGACCCGCTTGCCCACGAAGGCGGCCGCGCCCGAGGACGGGTGGCGCATGACGATGGCGTCCGGGTTCATGGCCTGGAGCGTCAGGACCGTGTCCTTCAGGGTCTCGCCCTTTTGCAGGGAGCTGCCGGACTTGGCCAGGCCGAAGGTGTCGGCGGACAGGCGCTTGGCCGCGATGTCGAACGACGTTTTGGTCCGGGTGCTCGGCTCGGCGAAAAAAAGCACCACGCTTTTGCCCTTCAGCGTCGGCACCTTCTTGACCGGCCTGGTATTGATCTCCCGAAACGAGGCCGCGGTGCGCATGACCACGTCCACGTCCTCCCGGGAGAGCTGGGATACGTCGAGCAGATCCTTGTGGGACCAGTTCATGGAAAATCCTCGGGGCAAAAGTTTCGAAGCGCACCCGGCGCGTAAGCCGGCCGATATTTTCACAAGCCCCAGGCGGCGTCAATGCGGGCCTGCCCGGGGCCGGGAGAATGCGCCAGGCGGGGAGGGGACCGGGTCAGGCCAGGCGGGACAGGGCCTTGTCCAGGTGGTCGCGCCAGACGGCGGCAAAGGCCGGCCGCTCGATCAGGCCGGCCAGGCTCGTCCGGCACCGGATGCCGGCGGCTTCCAGCACGCCGCGCCAGGACGTCTCCCGGTCGCCGGCCAGGTCGCAGCAGGCGTGGGCCCCGGCCACGGTCAGAAAGGGCATGAGCCAGGCCGCGTCCACGCCGGCCCCGAGCAGGGCGTCGCGGATATGCAGGATGTCCAGGCACGGCGCGCCGCGCTCCCGGGGCATGGCCCCGAACCGGGCCAGCCGGTCGCGGCCGGCCAGCCGCTCCCGCAGGGCGGCGTAGAGATCGGAAGAGCACACGTCTGAACTCCAGTCACCCGTGAAGATCTCGTATGC
>CAZIJE010000211.1:0-4201 GCA_964539435.1 uncultured Desulfovibrio sp. | reverse complement strand
GCGGGGCAGGCGCGGGAGCCGTGGCCACGACCACCGGAGCCGCGGCCGGAGCCGGTTTCGGTTCTTCCTGGACCGGCGCGGGACCCGGTTTGGCCGGCGCGACAGCGACGGCGGGTGCGGCAACGGCAGGGACCGGGGCCTGGGCCGGAGGCGGCGGGGCCGGGGTCATGGCGTCCGTGGCGAACGGGGAATAGCCGGGCTTGACCGCGCCGGTCTGGGCCACTTCCAGGATGGCCTGGTCCTCGGGGGTCGGCTGCCGCTTGAGGGCGATGGCGTGGAAGGCCTTCTGGGCCACCTTCTCCATGGCCGCCTGCTGGGCGTCCACGAGCTGGCGGACCTGCACCTCCTCCTCGCTCGGGCTGTCCGGCTTTCTGGTGTCGGTTTCGATCTCGTCCGGCGAGGCGGCGCGCCCGGACTTGGCCGCGCCCTTGTCCACCAGGGTGACCGGCATCTCCTCGTATTCCATGCCGATGATGCGGAACCGCCCGTCCGCGCCGCGCTGCCAGTAGAGGCGCTTGACGCCCTGGGAGACCAGGGTGGGCGACCGGTAGACCTGGACAAAGTAGGTGACCCAGTAGTCGGGACCGGCAATGGCCCGGATGTCGGACAGGGTCACCTGGATCCAGGGCAGGGACTTGAAAAGCCGCTCCTTGTGCCCGCGAAACGCGGCAAAGGGCTGGCCCTCGGTGATGGCGAACTTCTCGGGGTCGTGGAAATCGAAAAAGGCCGGCGACCGGTCGGCCCAGGCCTTGGCCCAGCCCGTGGTCGCGGCCACCACCTCCCGGGCCTCGTCGCGGAGCCTGGCCCCGTCCGAAGCGCCGATGCGGACCTCGTCGGCGATGACCACGGGCATGCCCTCGGCCAGCTGCGCGTCCATCCGGTGGATGTCCGGGGTGGAGAGCGCCACGCAGCCCTGGGTCTCGAAGGGAATGATGGCGTGGCCCCGGCCGTGGATCCAGATGCCGTGCCCGGACTTGCGGCGCAGGACGTCGGCCGGGTTGGGGAAATTGAGCGGAAAGGCCAGGTCGCCGTAGAGCTCGTAGTTGAGGCCAGCGGACTTGCGGCGGGTGATGAAATAGACGCCTTCGGGCGTCTTGAGGTCGCCTTCCTTGAACTTGTCCCCGAGCTCCTGGCCCGTGGCGCAGGGGATGGCCTCCAGGAGCCGCAGGGGACTCTGGCGGGAGAGCAGGGCGAAGGACTGGGCCTTCTTGTCCACGGCCACGAACCGGGACGGCGACGTTTCATGGTCCACGATGTCCGCGGTCCATTCCCCGGCCGCCTGGCGGCAGGGCAGCAGGAGCAGACAGGCGAGGACGAGGGCGTGGCCGGGTCGTTTCATGCGGTCTCGCGTCAGGATGCGGCTTCGGGTTTGGCGGCGGCCAGGAGGGCGTCGCGGGTGAAGACCGACAGGAGCGGAAAACCCCGCTCCGCCAGACGTTCGGCCCCGCCCTCCTTGCGGTCCAGCACCGTGACCACGGCCCCGACCACAAGGCCGGCGTCCTGGACCCGGTCGATGACCGTCAGCAGGGTGCCGCCGGTGGTCACCACGTCTTCGAGCAAAGCCACGGTGTCCCCGGGCCGGAAGTTGGAAAGGCCTTCCAGGAACTGGTTGGTGCCGTGGCCCTTGGCGGCCTTGCGCACGATAAAGGCCGGCAGGGGCCGGCCGCGAAGAAACGAGGCGATGCTGACGGCCGTGACCAGGGGATCGGCCCCGAGCGTCATGCCGCCGACGCCCCTGACGCCTTCCGGCAGCAGGTCGAAAAGCAGGTTGCCGATGAGCCAGGCCCCTTCTGGGTGCAGGGCCGTCTGTTTGCAGTCGAAGTAATAGTCGCTCTTGCGTCCGGAGGTCAGGGTGACCTCGCCGGCGCGGTAGGACTTTTCAAGGAGCAGGCTGGCCAGGCGGCCGCGCATGGCCCCGGCGTCCAGATGGTCGCGCGAAAACGACATGAGAATCCTCATTAGCCCGTTTGCCTTCAGGCATACAAAAGGCCGGGTGCTTTGAAAAGTGTTTCCGCGCGCCCCGTGCGGCCGTGCCGCAAAAAAGGGGCGCGCCGCCAGGATGCGCCGCTCAGGCCGCCCCGTAGGGGGCCGCGCCGAAGACCCGGGAATAGATCAGGTCCTCGTGCTGGAGATAGTAGGTCGGATCGAAGATGGCGGCCAGGGCCCCGGGCGAAAGCCGCTCGGCAATGGCCGGATCGGCCCGGACGGCGTCGGGAAAGGACGTGCGCCCTTCCCAGCAGGCCATGGCCACGGCCTGCACGGCCTCGTAGGCCTTCTGCCGGTCCATGCCGGTCTCGATCAGGGCCAGGAGCACCCGCTGGGAGTAGAAGAGCCCGAAGGAGGCCATCAGGTTCCGGGCCATGTTGTCCGGGTTGACCTTGAGGTTTTTCAGGATCCCGGTCAGTCGGGCCACGATATAGTCGGCCAGGATGGTGGAGTCGGGCATGATCACCCGCTCCACCGACGAGTGGGAGATGTCCCGCTCGTGCCACAGCGGCATGTTTTCCATGGCCGCCAGGGCGTTGGTCCGCACCAGGCGCGACAGGCCGCAGATGTTTTCCGCGGAAATGGGGTTTTTCTTGTGCGGCATGGCCGAGGACCCTTTCTGGCCCTTGGCGAATCCTTCCTCGGCCTCCAGGACCTCGGTGCGCTGCAAGTGGCGCAGCTCCGTGGCCATCCGCTCCACGCCGCCGGCCAAGAGGGCCAGGGCGGTGAAAAAGGCGGCGTGCCGGTCGCGCTGCACGATCTGGGTGGACACCGGGTCCACGGCCAGGCCCAGGCGGTCCAGGGCCAGGGCCTCGACCCGGGGATCGAGGTGGGCGTAACCGCCCACGGCCCCGGAGATCTTGCCGACCTTGACCCCGGCCAGGGCCTGGGCCACCCGCTCGCGGTGGCGGGAAAATTCGGCGTAAAACGAGGCCATCTTCATGCCGAAGCTCAGGGGCTCGGCATGGATGCCGTGGGTCCGGCCGATCATGAGCTGGCCCTTGAAGCGCATGGCCAGGTCGCGGATGACCGCCAGCAGGCCGTCCACCGTCGCCAGGATCAGGTCTCCGGCCCGGCCCAGCAGCAGCCCGTTGGCCGTGTCCACGATGTCGGACGAGGTGCAGCCGAGGTGGATGTAGCGGGCCGCCGGCCCCACCTGCTCCTCCACGGCGGTCAGGAAGGCGATGACGTCGTGGCGGGTGATCTCCTCGATCTCCAGGATCCGGCCCACGGAAAAGCCGGCCTTTTCCCGGATGGCCGCCATGTCCTCGGCCGGAATGCGGCCGAGTTCGGCCCAGGCCTCGCACACGGCCAGCTCGACCTCGAGCCAGGCCGCGAACTTGTTTTCCAGGGACCACAGATCGCCCATGGCCTTGCGGGTGTAACGCTCGATCATGCGCCCTCCTTGGCGGGGTCGGCCGTTTCGCCGGGTTGGTCCGGTTCGTCCGGAACGGGCTGGGCCAGGGGCACGGACGGGTCGCGGGCCAGCTGCGGCACCGGGACCTCGGTCCCCTTGATGGTGCCGTTGCCGTCCTTTTTGAACGAACCCGGCCGGCGCTTGACATAGTCGGTGGCGTAAAAGCCGCTGCCCTTGAGGGCGAAGGAAGACAGGGAGACGACGCGGTCGGCCTGGCGGCCGCAGGCGGGACAGGGAGCGGACCCGTCGTCGCCGGCCCGGCGCAGTTCCTCGAAGACCCGGTCGCAGGCGGGACAGCGAAATTCGTACAAGGGCATGGCAGGCCCTCCGTTGGCTCGTGCGAAAGCCCGGGCAGGGGCATGACGCCCTGCCCGGCCTCGCGGATAGGCGGCGAAACGAGAATGCCGCGCCAGATGGCCCAAGGCGTGGCCCGGCCTGCCCGGCCGGGTACGGCGGCGTGTCGAAAAAAACCGGAATGCCGGCGGGAAGGACTAGGCCTTCTTGGCGGCAATGGCCTGGCGGACGCGCTCCTTGAGGCGTTCCTTGCGGCGCTTGCGGCGGCGATCCAGTTCCTTGTGGCGCTCGTGCTTCTTGTGCTTGGACATGGGAATTCCTCCTGTCAGATGAAAGAACCCGATGCCGTAGCCCAAGATGCGGCGTTTGTAAAGCCATGCGACGCGGAAGGTGGAGGATGCCTCCGGCGGGGGGGGGGGGGGGGGGGGGGGGGGGGGGGGGCGGGCGGCCCGGGGCCGCGGGGGGGCGGGCGCCGCGGCCGGCGGGGGGGCGGGGGGGCGGGGG
>CAZIJE010000210.1:0-4202 GCA_964539435.1 uncultured Desulfovibrio sp. | reverse complement strand
GGGGAATCATTCCCCCCGGCCGCCGGAGGCGTCTTCCCCCCTAAAAATTGAAGTTCAGCTTCTTCCTCAACGCGTCCAGGTTGCGGACGGCCATGGTCCGGGCCCGGTCGTTGCCCTGGGCCAGCAGGTCCCAGACCAGGTTCGGGTCCTTGTCAAAGGCCTGGCGACGGTCGCGGATCGGCTCCAGGAAGGCGGTCATGGACTCGACCAGGAGCTTTTTGCAGTCCCCGCAGCCCCAGGTGGCCGTGGTGCAGCCTTGCTGGATCTCGGGCAGCCGGGCCGGGTCGGTCAGGAGCTCGTGGTAGGGATAGAGGTTGCACTCCTTGGGATCGCCCGGGTCGGTCAGCCTGGCCCGCTTGGCGCAGGTCAGCATGCTCATGACCTTTTTCTTCATGGCGGCCGGGTCTTCGGACAGGCCGATGGCGTTGCCGTAGCTCTTGCTCATCTTGCGGCCGTCCAGGCCCGCCAGCTTGGCGTCGGGGGTCAGCAGGGCCTGGGGTTCGGGAAAGAAGTTGCCGTAAAGGTGGTTGGCCCGGCGGGCGATCTCCCGGGTCAGCTCCAGGTGCGGCAGCTGGTCCTGGCCCACGGGCACGAATCCGGGCTTGTAGAGCAGGATGTCCGAGGCCATGAGCACGGGATAGCCCAGGAAGCCGTAGGTGGTCAGGTCCTTGGCCGCCAGTTCGGTCAGCTGGTCCTTGTAGGTCGGGTTGCGCTCCAGCCAGGAGACCGGGGTGACCATGGACAGGAGCAGGTGCAGCTCCGCGTGTTCCTTGACCTGGGACTGCTGGAACAGGACGCACTTTTCCGGGTCGAGCCCGGCCGCCACCCAGTCCTTGACCAGTTCCGGCACAAAACCCTTGATCCGCTTGGGCTCGGCGTATTCCGTGGTCAGGGCGTGCCAGTCGGCCACGAAGAAGTAGCACTGGTGGGTGTCCTGGAGGTTGATCCAGTTTTTGAGCACGCCGAAGTAGTGGCCCAGGTGCAGGGGGCCGGTGGGGCGCATGCCGGAAACGATCCGCTTGTTTTCCTTGGGAGTGTTCTCGCTCATTGCCGATCATCCATTGCGTGAAAGGGAGGGAAAGGCGGCCCGGGGGGCCGCCGGGCTACAGCAGCAGGTGGGACAGGAAGGCGACCACCGGCAGGATCAGTTTGCCGAGCACCCCGGCCACGGCCAGGACGATGAGGATCAGAAAGCCCCACCGGCCGAAGTCGAGGTAGCGCGCGGCCGTGGCCGGCGGCAGGAAGGCGGCCAGGATGTTGCTGCCGTCCAAGGGCGGCACGGGCAGCAGGTTGAAGACCCCGAGGGCCACGTTGACCGTGACCCCGGCCGCGCACATGTAGAGCAGCGGCTCCAGGACCCGGTAGGCCAGGGAGGCCGGGGCCACGTCCGCGCCCAGGTATTCGATGGCCCGCACGGCCAGGGCGAAAAAGACGGCCAGCAGGAAGTTCATGCCCGGCCCGGCCGCGGCCACAAGCAACATGCCCCTGCCCGGGTCGCGGAAATAGCGGGGATTGACCGGCACGGGTTTGGCCCAGCCGATCATGCGGGTGAGCAGGAAGGCCAGCGTGCCGAGGATGTCCAGGTGCCGGAACGGGTTGAGGGTCAGCCGGCCGGCCAGCCTCGGGGTCGGGTCGCCGAGCCAGTTGGCCACATAGCCGTGGGCCGCCTCGTGAAAGGTCACGGCCATGAGCACCGGCGCCACGAGCAGCGCGATCTCCTGAATGGTCTGGGAAAGATTGGGAAGCATGGAGATGGCGGCTAGCACGAACGCCAGGGAGGGGCAAGGATTATCCCGGCCAGGCCCGGCCGCCCGGCCCATGGCGGCGGCTCCCCCGGACGCGCCCCTCCGGGTCAGGACGCGTTTCTTTCCCGAGCGCGGGTGGAACCGAAGGCCGGTCCGACACGGTTTCGGGCTGCCGGGCCGTGCCGGCCGGGGAAGCCCGGACGGGCACGGGGCGAAGATGCCGGCTAGCCGGACTTTTCCATGGCCAGGGCGACCTTGTTTTTCAGTTCGCCGAGGTCCACGGACTTGACCACGTAATAGTCGGCGGCAATGGACTTGAGGTCGTGCTGGAAACTGTCGTAGGCGGTGCTCAGGATGACCGGCACGGTCTGGTCCTTGCCCCGGATCTCCTGGAGCAGGTCCAGGCCGGAACGGTTGCCGCCGAGCTTGATGTCGAGGACCACCACGTCGGGAGCGACGCGGGCCATGAGCTGCAGGATGTCTTCCTCGCCGTCGGAGGTGACCACCTGGTAGCCTTCGCCTTCCAGTTCCTCCTGATACAGCATGCGGATGTGCTTTTCGTCGTCAACGACCAGTATTTTCCCGCTCATACGAAAGCTCCTTACAGCACGTCACTGCAGCGTTGCGCCGTGCGTTACCCGGCCTCATCTTATGCTGCAAAGCCTTGACCCGGTCAACCGGTTTCGCCGACGAACGCCTTGATTCGCGGGGCCCGACACGGTACACACCCGGCCCATGATCACCGTGACCCTCGGCGCCCAAAAAGAGCCCCTGTCCTTCCCCAAGCTCAAGACCGTCCTGCAACTGCTCCACAAACTGGACCTTCGGGTCAACGACGCCCTGATCATCCGGGACGGCGAACTGCTCACCCCGGACCGGCACCTGCGCAGCGGCGACCACGTCACGGTCCGGCCGGTCACCTCCCGGGGCTAGCCGGACAGGTCTCGCCGGCCCGTCCCGCCGGCCCGAACCGACACCAGGCAACGGCGCCGGGCTCGCTTTTTCCGCGCCTCCGGCCACGGCCGCCTCGGTCCCTGCCCAAAACCGTTCCGGCATGCTCCCTTGCGCCCCCCGTCCGACCGGGCCTTGGCCACGGTTCCGGCTCAGGAGCCCTTGGACCGGCCGCCCGGGGTGGACATCATGTAGATCTCGTGGGGATCGAGGATGAGGACCACGGACCCGTCGCCCATGATGGTCGCGCCGGAAATGCCGCGCATGTCGAATTCCGAGAGATAGGCCCCGAGCGGCTTGATCACGATCTCCTGGCGCTCCAGCAGCCGGTCCACGATCAGCCCGAGCCGGCGCTCGTTGTCCTGGAGGATGACGATGGGCACGATCTCCTCGCCCCCGTCGCTCGGCGGCAGGTCCAGGACCTCGGCCAGCTCCACGATGCCGAGCACCTCGCCCCGCAGGGTGACGGCCTTGCGGTTGTTGATCTCGGTCATGCGCCGGACCTCGATCTTGGTGGTCTCGGACACGGAATCGAGGGGAATGGCGTAGGTCTGGCCGGCCACCACCACCATGAGGGCGTCGATGATGGCCAGGGTCAGCGGCAGGGCCAGGGTGAACTTGGTCCCCTTGCCCACTTCGCTGGAGACGTTGACCGTGCCCTTGAGGTTCTTGATGTTGGTGCGGACCACGTCCATGCCCACGCCCCGGCCGGAGATGTCCGTGATCTTTTCGGCCGAGGAGAAGCCGGGCATGAAGATGATGTCGATGGCGTCCCGGTCGTCCAGGGCCTTGGCCTCTTCCGGGCTCATGAGGTTTTTCTTGACCGCCACCTCGCGCATCTTGGCCGGATCGATGCCCTTGCCGTCGTCCTCGATCTCGATGGCCACGGAATTGCCCCGGTGGTAGGCCCGCAGCCAGACCCGGCCCACGGCCGGCTTGCCCACGGCCACGCGCTCGGCCTCGGTTTCGATGCCGTGGTCCACGGAATTGCGGATCAGGTGGACCAGCGGGTCGCCGATGACCTCGACCACGGACTTGTCGAGCTCGGTCTCCTCGCCCTCGGTGACGAGGTTGACCTCCTTGCCGGACTTGCGCGACAGGTCGCGCACCAGGCGCGGGAACCTGGAAAAGACCGTGGACACCGGCACCATGCGCACCTTCATGATGGTGTCCTGCAGGTCGTCGGAAATGCGGGCCATGGCGTAGGTGGTCTCGGTCAGCTGCTGGGCGATGTAGCCGACCTCGTTTTTCCCCTCCTCCAGGGATCGGGCCAGCATGGCGAAGCGGTTGCGGTTGATCAGGAGCTCGCCGATCAGGTTCATGAGGTGGTCGAGCTTCTCGTGGTCCACCCGGATGGTGGCCGAGACCTTGGGCTTGCCGGCCGCGTCGTTGTTCTGGGCGGCCGGGGCCGGTTCGGGCCTGGGGGCCGGGGCGGGCGCGGGCTTGGACGCCGGCTTGGCCGGGGCCTTGGGCGCGGGCGTGGGCTCAGGCGCGGGCTTGGGTGCG
>CAZIJE010000209.1:0-4218 GCA_964539435.1 uncultured Desulfovibrio sp. | reverse complement strand
GCCGGTTTCATGCCCGCCCGCTCCAGCAGGCTCAGGGTCTTGCCCGGGGTGAACCGGACGGCTTTGGAGGCCGGGATGTCGATGGCTTTGCCGGTGCGGGGATCGCGGCCGGTGCGGGCAGCCCTCTCGGACACCTTGAAGGTGCCGAACCCGGTCAGGGTCAGGGCCTCGCCCGCCACCAGGGAGTCCTGGATGGCTCCCAGAACGGCGTCAAGGACCTTTCCCGCCTCGGCCTTGGTGGCGATGCCGGCATTGGCCTGGATTTTGGCGATGATGTCTGTTTTAGCCATGTGCGTGCGATCTCCTTCTCTTGTGATTGCCACGGCGTCCCGAGGCCGAAAAAATGGGCGGCTAGGGGGAAAACGGCGCGGCCAGTCTCGAATTCGGTCTCACATATAGCGAAAACCCCTGCCTTAGGCCACCACTTTTCCCTTCTTCTCCCACAACCGCATGTCCTTCATTTTCTTGCGGCGGTCCCGCTGCAGGGACTTGCAGACCAAAGGCATGGACTTCTTGTACCCGTGCTTGGCCTTGTACTCTTCCGGCGTCAGCCCGTGCGAGGCCAGATGCTTTCTGGTGATCACCTTAAAGGACTTGCCGCACTCCATGCACGTCACGGACTTTTCCTTGACCGCCTTCTTGGGATCCATGTCCACGGCCTGTTCCGCGTCGCCAGCGGGCGCTTCGCTGCTGATGTCGCGGATGCCGGCGGCCAGGCGACGGATCATGGACGTGATTTCCTCGTCGGTCATGTTGCGCACGGATGCCTGCGCCCGGACTATCTCCAGAGCGCTTTTAAGGTAATCTTCCATGGAATCTCCTTCAGGTCTTTAGGGGCGCTTCAATAGCGGGCCGAACATGCGTTATCTCATCGGCCTTGTCAATTGTCCCGCCGCACGAGGGGGCTTCTTATAGAAGAGTTCTATGTACAACCCCACAGTTTTGACCAGAGGGCTTTGAGTTACATTTTTGAAATAAAGTCCGAGCCCCAAAAAGTCCCGTGGTGAATGCCCGCCCCCCGGCACCGGCTGCGCCAGGCAAAAAAAAAGGCCGGAATGCGGCGCGCCGCATTCCGGCCGGGCCGTTTTTCCGTCAGCCGGCCTGGATCTCGATCTTGCGCGGCTGCGCCTTTTCCAGGCGCGGCAGGTACAGTTCGAGCACCCCGTCCTTCATGGCGGCCTTGATGCGTTCCTTGTCCACCATGTGGGACACCGTGAAGCTGCGGAAGTACTCGCCCCCGCCGAACTCCACATGCCCGAGCTTCTGCCCTTCCGGCAGGACGTACTCGGCCTTGCCCGAGACCTTGAGCTCGTCCTCGTTGAGGTCGATCACCAGGTCTTCCTTGGCCACGCCCGGCATGTCCATGAAGATGTAAAAGCCGTCTTCCTGCTCGATGATATCGGTGGCCGGCTTGACCCTGGGCAGCCGGCGTTCCTCGCTTCTGCTTTCGTTCTCGGCCATGGTCAACCTCCCGGCGCCGGTTCGCGCCTGTTACACCGCTTCGATGCTGATTTTTTTGGGCTTGCTTTCGTCGGACTTGGGCAGGACCACTTCCAGCACGCCGTCGCGCATGGTGGCCGAAACCCGGTCCCGCGCCACGCCGGCCTGGATGTTCACCACCCGCTGGAAAAAGCCCGTGGGCCGCTCCTGGCGGTAGTACTTGCCCTTGGCCGCCTTGCGCTCGCCCTTGATCACCAGGCTCGAGTCCGTCAGCGTCAGGTCCAGGGCCGTCATGTCCATGCCGGGAATCTCGCACCGGACGTAGATGTTTTCGTCGTCCTCGCCGAGATTGATCGGGGGATAGGCCATGTTGCGCTGGCTTATGGCCATCGACGGCCACAAGGACTCGAACAGCCGATCGAAAGGCGTGGCGGATCCGTAAAAAGGACTCAGATCAATGACCATATACGCACCTCCCGAAGTGGTTGTTTCTCACAGTGCAACATAGACAACCCCCCGGCCCTGTCAATGGGGGGACGCCAAAAATTCACGGGCAAAATTACGGGGTTGCCCAACCGGCCTTGACAGGGCCGCGCCGCTCCTTATTTCTTTGCCCGTATCCGCCGGGAATCGCACGACCCCGGCCGGATCCATCGGGCGGTTCCGCCCCTTTTTTCCGACGCAACGACGGCTTGAGAACCACTTGAGAAAGGAGCCCATCCATGACCGCCGCCGCCAAGGCCGAAACCCACGAATTTCGCGCAGAAATCCGCAAGCTGCTCGATATCATCACCCACTCCATCTACACCAACCGCGAAATCTTCCTGCGCGAGCTGGTGTCCAACGCCTCCGACGCCCTGGACAAGCTGCGTTTCGAAACCAGCCGCGGCGCCGCCGTGGCCGATCCCGAAGCGCCGCTTGAAATCCGCATTATCACCGACAAGGACGCGGGACGCCTGACCGTGGCCGACACCGGCTGCGGCATGACCAAGGCCGAACTCGTGGACCACCTCGGCACCATCGCCAAGTCCGGCACCGAAGCCTTCATGAAGTCCGTGGCCGACAACAAGGACGCCGCCTCCAACCTCATCGGCCGGTTCGGCGTGGGCTTTTATTCCGTCTTCATGGTGGCCGAGAAGGTGACGGTCACCTCCCGGTCGTTCGCGCCGGACGCCGCCCCGGCCCGCTGGATCTCGGACGGCTCGGGCAACTTCGTGGTCGAGGACGTGGACGGCGAGGTCCCGCGCGGCACCACCATCGAGATCGAGCTCAAGGCCGCAACCAAGGAATACGCCGATCCCGACCGGATCAAGGCCGTGCTGCGCACCCACTCCAACTTCATCTCCTTCCCCATCCTGGTCGACGGCGAAAAGACCAACACCATTCCGGCCCTGTGGCGCGAATCCAAGTTCTCCGTCACGCCGGAGCAGTACAAGGAATTCTACCAGTTCCTGACCTACGACACCGAGGAGCCCCTGGCCACCATCCACGTCAGCGTGGACGCGCCGGTCCAGTTCACGGCCCTGCTGTTCATCCCCAAAAAGGGCCTCGGCCCCATGGCCTTCCGCGACGCCCTGCACCACGGCCTGGACCTGTACGTGCGCCGGGTCATGATCTCCAAGGAAACCAAGGAGCTGATCCCGGAATACCTCGGCTTCGTGCGCGGCGTGGTCGACACCGAGGACCTGCCCCTCAACATCTCCCGCGAGACGCTCCAGGAGAACATCGTCCTGCGCAAGATCCAGACCGTCCTCGTCAAGCAGGTCCTGGACAAGCTCAAAAACCTGGCCAAGGAAGACCCCGACGCCTACGCCGCCTTCTTCAAGGAGCACGGCCAAGCCCTCAAGCTCGGCTACGGCGACTTCGCCAACCGCGAGGCCTTTGCCGACCTCATGCGCTTCGACTCCTCGGCCGTCGCGCCGGACGCCCACTTCACCTCCCTGGCCCAGTACGTCGAGCGGGCCAAGGAAGGCCAGAAGTCCGTCTACTACCTGTCCGGCCCGTCCCGCGCCGCCCTGGACCTCAACCCGCACCTGGAAATCTTCCGGTCCAAGGGCCTGGAAGTCCTCTACCTCTACGAGCCCGTGGACGAGTTCATCATGGACACCATCGGCACGTACAAGGACCTGCAGCTCAAGTCCGCCGAACTGGCCGACGCCTCGGAGCTCGACGCCTTCGAAGGCAGCGCGCCCAAGCCCGAAACCCCGGAACTGTCCACGGACGACGCCGCCGCCTTCGACGACTTCCTCAAGAAGACCAAGGACCTCCTCGGCGACCGGGTCACCGAGGTGCGCCTGTCCACGCGCCTGACCCAGAGCCCGTCGTGCCTCGTCTCCCCGGACGACCACATGACGTCGAGCATGCAGAAGATCATGCGCCTGGTCAGCAAGGACACGTCCATCCCGAAAAAGGCCCTGGAACTCAACCGCGACCACCCGCTCATCCGCAACCTGCTGTCCATCTACCGCCGCGACGCCGGCGACCCGTTCCTCGGCCGGGCCGTGGAACAGCTCTACGACTCGGCGCTGCTCCTCGACGGCTACCTGGCCGACCCGCACCAGATGGTCGCCCGCATCAACGACCTGCTGTCCGACGCCAGCGCCCTGCACGCGAAGTAGGGGAGAGAGAAGAGTTGCCTCCGGCGGCCGGGGGGGATCATCCCCCCCGGACCCCCTGGACAGGGGGATGGAAGCGCAATGCCGTTAACCCTTTAAAAGTTTTTGGAGACGGGACGAGACGGGGAGGGAGGCCCTTTTTGCACAAAGGGCCTCCCTCCCC
>CAZIJE010000208.1:0-4395 GCA_964539435.1 uncultured Desulfovibrio sp. | reverse complement strand
GGTCCGGGAGGGGGTGACCCCCTCCCGGCCGCCGGAGGCATCTTTTCTTCTCTTCTCAGCTATTGGCCGCCCTTCTGGCGCTGCTGGTCGATTTCCTTTTTAAGGCCTTCGCCGTACTTGCGGGACTGGACGATGATGTCGTCGACCTTGTCGCCGCGAATCTTCATGAGCGAGATCTTGTAGGCCCCGTCGATGGGGATCATGGCGTTTTTGGAGTCGGCGTACAGGGCGTTCATGGCCTCGATGAGCTTGTCGGGCTCCACGCCGGCGTAGGAATTGAAGCAGCCCCGGAAGTTGGCTTCGATGTCCTGGGGCTTGGCGTCCTTCTGCATGGAGCTCAGGTCCGTGCACATGATGCGCACGGCCGTGGCCAGCCCGAACAGAAAGGCCCGTTTTTCCTTTTCCGTATTGCTGGTCCAGGCGTGGGCGAAGGTGGCGCTGCCGGCGGAAACGGCCGGGGCGGACGCGGCCGGAGCGGCGGCCGCCGGCGCGCGGGAGGCGGACAGGGCCGGAACCCGGAAGACCACGCAGACGAAGAGGGCTGCAAAGAGCAGGGTTTTTTTGGACATGGCGGACTCTCCTTGGATGGAAACGGTCGGGGCGGACGCGCCCGGAAAGATAGGTGCGTTCCTACGCCAAGGCCGCTCGGCCGGCAAGGGGCGCGGCCTTGACAATCGCACCGGCTCGGGCTTTGTGGAACCACATCCCGGTCATCGTCAAAGGAGCCCCTCATGATCCGACGCTTCCTGGCCTTGCCTGTCCTCGCCCTGTGCCTGCTTTTCTCCTCGCCTGTCCTGGCCGCCGAGGCCCCGACCCAGATCGCCGGCATCACGCTCGGGGCCGACGCCGACGGACTGCGCGACCGTCTGGACCTGTCGCGCATGGCTCCGTTGTGGGACCGGCCGTGGCTGATCCGGGCCAACCTGCAGCCCACCAAGGGATTTGCCGGCGGATACGTGATCCTTGGCGGCTGCGCCACCACCAACCGGGTCCAGCGGGTGCGGCTCCAGTACAAGGACGGCTCCCTGGCCCGGTTCGACCAACTGGCCAAGGCCCTGACCGCCCGCTACGGCGTGCCCACGCCCCTGCCGGCCCAGAAAGGCGGCAAATACCGGGGGTTTCGCTGGGTGTTCGGCGCGAACAAGACCAAGGGCATGGACCTGCTGCTTGAGCACTTCGAGGCCGCCGGCGACGACAACCCCATCGGCAACGTGATCCGCCTGTCCGACAACCGGGCCATGGCCCAGGAGCGGACCTGCTACGACGCCATGGTCAAGGGCGCGCCCGAGCCGAAGCCCGCCTTTCCCCTCTTCGAAGTCGACGACAACTGGCTTCTGCCCCAATAGGACGCCGTTTCCGTGGTTCTCGGCCATGCCGCCCTGGGTTCGCTGTGCGACCGGTTCCTGTTCCCGCGGGCCGGGCTCGTTTTTTGCGTGGTCGCGGCCTTTGGCCCGGACTGGATCGACAAGCCGCTGAAGCTCCTTTTCGGCCTGCCCGGGCATGGGATCGCCCACAGCCTGCTCGGGGCGACGCTTCTCCTGTGGCTTTTCGCCCGGCTGTGCCACCGGTGGTCCCTGCCGGCCTCGTGGCCGTGGCTCGCGGTGTTTTTCTGGGCCCTGCACCTCCTGTGCGACCAGGTGCGGCTGCCGGTGCTGTTGTGGCCCCTGGCCGGTCCCTTTCCGGTCAACGACGCCTCCACGGCCGCGCTGGCGCAGCGGTTTTACGCCGCCCGCCCCCTGTCGGCCCTGGCCTGGTGCGACCTGCTCGTCACGGCCGTGGCCCTGGCCGCCCGGCTCGTCCCCTGGGCGGCCGGGAAGCCGTGGCGCGGCCCGGCCCTGGCGGGGGTCATAACCCTTGGAAAAGAGCGACGTTTTATTGACACAAAAGCGTCCCCCGACCTATAATCCACGGCGTTTGCGGGCCTCTCCCGTCCGCCGGACGCTCCGGGCCGCGACGCGCCCCACACCGATACATTTTCAAGCCACTCGCAGGAGGACCAGGATATGGCGGTTACGATCGGCATCAACGGATTTGGCCGGATCGGTCGGTATCTGACGCGGCTTCTGGCGGACGATCCCGACATCACGCTTGCGGCCATAAACGCCCGGGCCGACAACGCCCAGCTGGCCCATCTGCTCAAGTACGATTCCGTGCACGGCCGTTTCGCCGGCAAGGTGGTTCCCTGCGACGAAGGGCTCATGATCAACGACAAGCTGGTCAAGATCACCCGCCACGGCGGCGGGGACTGGCGCTGGGGCGAGTGCGGCTGCCGCTACGTGGTCGAGACCACGGGCAAGTTCGTGGACCGGGAGTCGTGCGAGAAGCACATGGCCAGCGGGGCCGAGAAGGTGATCATCAGCGCGCCCGGCAAAAACGAGGACGTGACCGTCGTCATGGGCGTCAACGACCATGAGTTGACCGCCGACCACCGCATCATCTCCAACGCCTCCTGCACCACCAACTGCCTGGCCCCCATCGCCAAGGCCTTAAACGACGCCTTCGGCATCAAGCACGGCCTCATGACCACCATCCACTCCTACACCATGAGCCAGCGGATCCTCGACGGCTCGCACAAGGACTGGCGGCGCGGCCGGGCCTGCGCCCTGTCCATGATTCCGACCACCACCGGCGCGGCCCGGGCCGTGACCAAGGTCATCCCGGCCCTGTCCGGCCGCCTGGACGGCATGTCCATCCGCGTGCCGACCCCCAACGTCTCGGTGGTGGACTTCACCTGCGAGCTGGAAAAGCCGACCGACACGGCCGGCATGCTGGCCGTGCTCGAGGCCGCAGCCGGGGACAACCTCGGCTTCACGGACGAACCGTTGGTCTCCATCGACTTCATCGGCGACACCCACGGCGGCGTGGTGGACGCCAAGGCCAGCCAGGTCCTGGACGGCACCATGGCCAAGGTCCTGGCCTGGTACGACAACGAGGCCGGCTTCACCAACCAGCTCGTGCGCCTGATCAAAAAGGCGGCCAGTTTTTAATCAAGGCTCCGCCCCGAACCCCGCCGGGAGGGGGTGACCCCCTCCCGGCCCCTCTCGAACGGGGGGGCGGATTCTTCGACAGGCGTCACCCGCCTTCCCCTCTAAAGCAAATTTCCCACCGGCCGATAGTCCTTGTGCAAGCGGCATCCCGCCGCCAACGCCAGCACGAGGATTCATCCATGACCGCGCCCGCCACGCCTGTCTCCCTGTTCCGTTCGGCCCTGATCGTCACGGCCAGCGAAGGCCACGCCAAGATCGACCGGGACTTCCTGAAGCGCTCGCGCATCCTGTCGGCCCGGCATGTGGTCTCCGGGGCCGAGGCCCTGGCCCTCCTGCGGCGCGGCGAGGCCGACCTGGTCCTTTGCGACGCGCATCTCGCCGACATGGACGGCCAGGCCTTCATCGCGGCCATGCGGGCCGATCCGGCCCTGGCCGCCACCCCGGTCATCCTGGCCTCGGTCGGCGGCCGGCGGACCGACGTGCTGGCGGCGGTCAAGCTCGGCGTGGCCGGCTACTGCCTGCGCCCGTATTCCGAGGACACCTTCCGGCGGCACCTCGCCATGGCCGCCCACGTGGCCCGGTTCGCCTCCGCCGAAAAGGCCGCCCTGGTCCGGGCCAGGGCCGGCGAGGCGGCCGGCGACACGGACGGCGCGGCCCGGGATTACGCAGCGGTTGCCGCGACCCCGGACCTCGCGCCCCGCCTGTTCGAGGAGGGCATGACGGCCCTGGCCGCCCGGGACTTCGAACGGGCCATCGTGGCCTTCCACAAGGCCCTGGCCGTAAACGACCTCTTCGTGGAGGCCTACCTGGGCCTGGCCCGGGCCTGGCTGGCCAAGGGCAGCACCCGGCAGTACCGCCAGTACATGAAGCAGGCGGCCTCGGCCTGCGCCCGGGCCAGGCGGTTCGTGGAGCTGCGCGACCAGTTCCTGACCCTGCTTTCCGCGGACGAGGCCGGATTCAACCCCTTTCTGGCCCTGGGCAACGAGCTCTTGCGCGACCGGCACTACGCCGCCTCCATCTCCCTGTTCCGCCACGCCCAGGAACTGGCCCCGAAAAACGCCGACGTGTACCTCGGCCTGTCCAAGGCCTACCACTTCCTGCGCCGGCCGGACCTGGCCCGCCGGGCCGTGGACAAGAGCCTGGCCTTAAACGACCGCAACGAGGAGGCCAGGGCCATCCGCCACCGCCTGGCTGGCCGCGACCAGGCCGCCCTGCCGACGCTCGGCCGGTCCGAGGCCGACGCGCCGCGCTACCCGCTCCTGCTGCGCGGCGTCCTCTACCTGGCCGGCCTGGCCACCGACGCCCTGGTCCGCCCCCGCCGCCCGGCCCGGGCCGCCTGAGCCGGCCGCGACCGCAGATCGGAAGAGCGTCGTGTAGGGAAAGAGTGTATCCACTGGTGGGGGTGGGG
>CAZIJE010000207.1:0-4425 GCA_964539435.1 uncultured Desulfovibrio sp. | reverse complement strand
GGCCGCGTCCCCGGCCGTGTCCGGGGACGGGGCCGGCGGGCCGTTGCCTCCGGCCAAGGCCGAGACCCCGCCGGCCAAGGAGGAGGACCACGACGCCAACACCCTGGTCGCGGCCCAGGCCGAGAAGCTGGCCGGGAATTTAGCCGCGGCCCGGACCATGATGACCGACCTGAAAAACAAGCCCGGCCTGGCCAAGGACGTGCGCGAGGAAACGCTCCATTCCCTGGCCGGGGTCCTGATCGACATGTACAAGGACGACCCGGCCGGCCACTACGACGAGATCCAGGGCGGGCTGCAGGAGGCCATCAACGCGGACCCCAATTCCTACCGCGTGCCCGAGGCCCTGCTCCACCTCGGCATGCTGAACCTGCGGGTCGGCAACATCCCCGAGGCCAGGGGCTATTTCAACGTCCTGACTAAGAAGTATCCGACCGACGCCAACGTGCCGCTGATCAACTTCTACTGGGGCGAGTATTATTTCGACCGGGGCGACTACAAGAAGGCGGCCGACGAGTACCAGTCGCTGATCGAGAAGTTTCCGGAGAGCAAGTACGTGCGCGAGGGGGCCATGGGCCTGGCCAAGACCCTGGTCAAGCTCGGCCGCTTCAAGGAGGCGGCCCAGATCGCGGACTACATCGGCAAGCGCTGGCCCCGGTACTACGTGGACTTTCCCGGCATCCTGCGCATCGACGGCGACATCGCTTACAAGAACGGAGACATGAAAAAGGCCCGGGACGACTACCTGGCCTTTTACAACATGACCCCCAAGGTGAAGGACGCGGACCTGGTCCTGGCCCGGCTCGGCGACATCTACGCCCGGCTCGGCAACCGGCCGGCGGCCGTGGACTTCTACAACATGGCGGTCAAGGACTACCCCAACGAGGAGGGCGGGCTGATTTCCAAGATGCGCCTGGCCGAGCAGGGGGTCCACGACCAGCCGACCATC
Organism: uncultured Desulfovibrio sp.; assembly: GCA_964539435.1. Taxonomy (GTDB): domain Bacteria; phylum Desulfobacterota; class Desulfovibrionia; order Desulfovibrionales; family Desulfovibrionaceae; genus Solidesulfovibrio. Next base: position 3,479 of record CAZIJE010000207.1, on the reverse strand, counting down.
TCGGAGATGTTCTCGCTTTTTGACCGGCCCCAGTACGGCAGCCCCGACGACATCTACGAGGGCATCATCCGCGACCACCCCAACAGTCCCCTGGCCCCCCTGGCCCAGATCAAGCTGGCCATGTGGCAGCTCTACCGCCAGAACTATCCCGACAGCCTCAAATCCGCGGCCCGGTTCCTGGAGCGCTATCCCAGAAACGAGCTGGCCCCCAAGGCCGAGGAGGTGGCGGTCACGGCCTTCGAGAAGATGGCCGGCGACCTGATCGCCCACAAGGACTACGACCGGCTGGTGGCCGCCTACCGGGACAACCCGATTCTGGCCGCCAACCGGGGCATGCTCTCGGAGCAGACCCGGCTGGGCCTGGCCCTGGCCTACCTGCGCACCGGCCGCGCCGCCGAGGCCCTGGCCGAGGCCATGCCGTTCGTCGGGCCGCGCGAGAGCGAAAACGGCCAGCTGGCCCTGACCATGGCCATGTCCATCTACCAGAACGAGCGGAACTGGCGCGGCATCGTGGACCTGGCCCGCAAGGTCCAGGGCTGGAAGTTCGGCCCGACCCAGCGCCGGGGCCTGGAGTTTTCCGTGGCCGAGGCCCTGGAGAACCTGGGCGAGTCGGACCGGGCCAGGGAGATCTGGCGCAGGCTGGCCGGAGACCAGGCCCTGGAGGCCTCCAAGAAGTGCTACGCCATGTACTTCATGGCCAAGGAGGCCATGGCCAAAAAGGAGCTCGAAAAGGCCGAGCTCTACGCCGGCGAGGCGGCCTTCATGTTCAAGGAGACGGGCAGGGACCCGGACAAGCGCAAGGCTTCCCTCAACATCCTGGTCGAGGCCACCCGGGGGCTGGGCCAGTTTCCCAAGGCCCTCAAGTGGGCCGAGGAATACGCCTCCCTGTGCAAGGAAGGCGAGGACGACTGGGCCTCGAACCAGTTGCGCATCGCCGCCATCCAGCGGGCCATGGGCGACACCGACGGCTGGCGCAAGACCCTGGTCGCCATGCGCGACGCCTCGCCCGACTCCTTTTACGGCCGCATGGCCGCCTCCGACCTGGCCACCCTGGGGCTGCAAAACCGCCTCAACGCCCTGACCAAGCCCCAGTAGCCCGCCGTCCGCCGGGGCCCGTTCCGGGCCGCCGCCTCCCGCTCTTGTCAAGAAAGCCGGAAACAGGCTAGATTGCCCATGCTGCCCTTGGTCCCGATTTCGGGACGGATGCAAGGAGGGAGAGCCATGGACCGCCTGTCGCCCCGCCAAAACGACGCCATGTTCCGCCAGCCCGTGGTGGCCGGCCGGTTTTATCCCGCCAGCCCCGACGCCCTGCGCCGGGAAGTCGCCGCCTATCTGGGCGAGGCCGGGCCCGAGCCGGAGGACGCCCCGACCATCCTGGCCATGACGCCCCACGCCGGCTACATCTACAGCGGCTCCGTGGCCGGCCGGACCCTCGGCGCGGCCAGGCTTTCGGACACCCTGCTCCTTTTGGGGCCCAACCACACCGGCCGGGGCCGGCGGCTGGCCCTGTGGCCGTCCGGGGCCTGGGCCGTGCCCGGCTGCGACGTGCCCGTGGACGCCGACCTGGCCCGGGCCCTGGCCGAGGCCGAGCCCAGGCTCACCCCGGACCTGGCCGCCCACCTGGACGAGCATTCCCTGGAGGTGTTGCTGCCGTTTCTGTGCGTGAAAAACCCCGGGGTGCGCATCGTGCCCCTGGCCGTGGCCGAACCTGATCCGGACGTGTTGCGACAGGTCGCCGGGACCATGGCCCGGGTGCTGGGAGAGCGGCCGGAGCCGGTCTCCCTTGTCGTCAGTTCGGACATGAGCCACTACGTTCCCCACGAAACGGCCAAGCGTCGGGACGCCCTGGCCCTGGACCGGGCCCTGGCCCTGGACCCGGACGGGCTGTACCGGGTGGTCCGGGAGGCGGGCATCACCATGTGCGGCGTCCTGCCCATGGTGCTCGGCCTGCACCTGGCCAAGGCCCTGGGCGCGCGCCAGGCGGTGCTGGCCGCCTACGCCACCTCGGGCGAGGCCAGCGGCGACTACAGCCAGGTCGTGGGGTACGCCGGGGTGCTCGTGCGCTGATCCGTCAACCGCCAACCCAAGGAGACGCCCCCCATGCGCCGCATCCTCGCCATCCTCCCCCTCGTCCTCGTCCTGTGCGCCCCCACCGCAGCCTTGGCGCAGTTCGGCCTCCTGCAGCAAGGCCTCGACGCCGTGAGCAGCGGCAAGAAACCGGCCGGTCCGGCCGGCGCGCCGGCCGCCGCAACAGCCCCGGGCGGAGCCGGAACCCTGGCCCGGGACACCACCTACAAGAACCCGGCCCGGGGCTTCGAATTCACCGTCCCGGCCGGCTGGAAGCTGGAAAACGGCGATCCGGCCAGCGAATCCGTGCTCTTCATGAAGCCCGGCACGTCCTGGTCGTTCCAGTTCCACCTGGAGCAGATGGTGCCGAGCTTTCCCCGCAAGTCCTCGGTCGACGCCTCCCTCAAGCAGGCCAAGGAGATGGTGCAGATCAAGAAATACCAGGACGCCAAGCGCCGCGATGACGGCGACGCCAAGAAGAAGTGCGGGGTCATCGGCTGGGAGATCACGGAAGCGCCCCAGAAAAACGACTACCAGCGCATCATCTGGCAGGCCTACGACGGCGAGAACTTCTACATGAACTTCATGGCGTCCAGCGAAAACAAGGATTTCGAGGCGGCCAGGGCCACCCTGCGCCAGATCATGGACTCGATCCGGTTCTGCCGGTAGGGTCGCGCCGCGTCGGTCCCGGCGGGCCGGCGCGCATAACCACCAAGAGGTCGTATGAAACAACACACCACGGTTTTTTCCCTTTTCGGCCGCCTGGCCCTGCTGTCGGCCCTGGCCTGCCTCGTCGCCTCGTGCGCGGTCTACACGCCTCCCCGGCCGCAGATGACCAGTGTTCCGAACCCGGCCAGCCTGCCCGGGGCCGTGCGCACGGCCGAGTGGGACATCGGGGCCGTGCGCTACGCCTGGCAGGGGCAGGGGATCAACTACTACGAGACCGGGCTTTTCCCGGTGCTGCTGCTGGTCAACAACCACTCGGGCCGCTATCCCGTGATCTACGCCGAGGAGTGCCGGGGGATCGGGGTCAACGGCGCGGAGTATCCGCCCTACGGCGTGGACCAGGCGGCCGAGGTGGTCTTCGCCTCCACGGCGTACAAGAAGAGCGCCGAGGCGGCCGTGGTCGGCGGCCTGACCGGCGCGGCCGTGGGCGCGGGCCTGGGGGCGCTGATCGGCTCGGGCTTCAACCACGGCTGGGGCGCGGGACCCGGCGCGCTCATCGGCGCGGGAGCCGGCGCCATCGGCGGCGCGGCCCTGTCCCAGCAGCCGTCCATGGACCAGTACCGGGCCTCCCTGTACCAGGAGATGGCCACCTTCGCCTGGCGTCCGGCCCCCATCGCCCCGGGCGCGCTGGTGCCCGGCTACCTCTACGTCCCGGCCAACGTCGGCATCCACTCGGTCCGGGTGGT
>CAZIJE010000206.1:0-4527 GCA_964539435.1 uncultured Desulfovibrio sp. | reverse complement strand
GCACCTGCGGCCACTATGCGGACTGCCGCTTCGCGTCCGAGCCGGACGCCCCCCTGGGCTCCCTGGTCCGGGTCCGGCCCGTGGGCCGGGACGGGGCCGCGCTGCGCGTCGCCCCCCTGGACGGAAAAGGCCTGTCGTGAGCCGCCCCCGCGAGCCGCTCCCGGCCAAGCTCGTCTGTTCGGTCCTGGCCGCCGACCTGCCGGCCGTTTGGCCCTCGGTCGTTTCCCGCCTGGAGGAACGGTTCGGTCCGGCGGAGGTCGCCTCCCCGGTCCTGGCCTTCCGCCACACCGCCTATTATGAGGATGAACTGGGCGCGCCGCTGTTCCGCCGGGTCCTGGCCTTTGCCCGGCTGTTCCCCCAGGGGGAGCTCCGGCCGGCCAAGCTTTTCACCAACGATCTGGAACAAGCCCTGTCCCGGCCGGACGGGAGCCGCCGGGTCAACCTGGACCCCGGGCTCCTGACCCAGGAGCGGCTGGTCCTGGCCACGGGCAAGAACTTCACCCACCGCGTCTATCTCGGGGACGGGATTTTCGCGGACCTGACCCTTGTCTTTCAGGCGGGGTCCTGGCAAACCCTGCCCTGGACGTTTCCCGATTACGCCGCGCCCGACATGGCGGCCATCCTCACCGACATCCGCCGCCGCTACCGCCGGGATCTGCGGGAAGGCGCGTCCGCCGGCCCGACCCTCACCGAAAAGGAGCTCCCATGCCCAAAAGCATGACCGGATACGGAAAAAGCCGCCTCGAATCCGACGCCTTCACCCAGGTCTGGGAAGTGCGCGGGGTCAACAGCCGGTTTCTCGACCTCAAGTGGCGGCTGCCGCTGTTTCTGCGGCCCCGCGAGGGGGCGCTGGAGCGGGTGGTGCGCGAGGCCGTGGCCCGGGGGCGGCTGGAGATCCATCTGGAGTTCACGCCCAAGCGGACGGACATGTGGAAGGCGACCCTCAATGCCGGCCTGGCCGGGGCCATGATCGACGAGGTGGCGGCCCTGGCCGCTGCCCGGGGCCTGCCCTTCGCCCCGGACCTCAATCGCCTGTTCTCCCTGTCCCACCTGTGGAAGGAGGACGCTGTGGACCCGGACCCGACCCTCTTCGACACCCTGGCCGACGGCCTCCGCCTGGCCCTGGCCGATTTCAACGACGCCCGGGCCCGGGAAGGCCGGGCCCTGGCCGGGGACCTGCTCACCCGGCTGGCCCGGCTCAAGGAGTGGCAGGCGGCCATCGAGGCGGCCGCGCCGGCCGTCAAGGCCGAGAAGATGGAGCAGCTCGTGACGCGGGTGACCGCCATCCTCGAAAAGGTCGGGGTCGAACCGACCCAGGACCGGCTGCTCCAGGAGACCGCCATCCTGTCCGACAAGCTCGACGTGTCCGAGGAGATGACCCGGCTGGTCGGCCACCTGGGCCGCCTGGAAGGCCTGGTCAAGGGCGGGGGCGAGATCGGCAAGCGCCTGGACTTCCTCATCCAGGAGGCCTTCCGGGAGATCAACACCTGCGGCAACAAGGCCCAGAACCTGGACATCAGCCGGCTGGTGGTGGACTTCAAGGCCGAGCTGGAAAAGTGCCGCGAACAGGTTCAGAACCTGGAATAACCCGTCGCCCTTTTGTCCGGCCCGTTTTTCCGGTAGGCTGGCTGCGCCACCAAGAAGGCGCGGCCAGCCTGTCCGCATCTCGCGACCTGTTTGCCGCTTCGCCCGGGGTGACGTCATGCGCCAAGGACTGCTCAACATCGGATTCGGCAACTACGTGGCCGTGGCCCGGGTCACGGCCATCGTCAACCCGACCTCCTCGCCCATGCGCCGGCTGCGCGAGGAGGCCCGGGCGGAAAAACGGCTCATCGACGCCACCCAGGGCAGAAAGACCCGCTCCATCATCATCACCGATTCCAACCACGTGATCCTGTCCGGCATCCAGGCCGAAACCCTGGGCGCGCGGTTTTCCGTGGAGGAGGACGACCATGCCGGTTAAACGCCTCGGCCTGCTCCTGGTGGTCTGCGCCCCGTCCGGAACGGGCAAGTCCACCCTGATAAAGCGCCTGTGTGCCGAATTTCCGTCCCTGTCCTTTTCGATTTCCGCCACTACCCGCGCCCCCAGGCCCGGGGAGACCCCGGGCAAGGACTACCACTTCCTGAGCCGCGAAGAGTTTCTGGCCTGGCGCGAGGCCGGCAGGCTGGCCGAATGGGCCGAGGTCCACGGCAACTACTACGGCACGCCCATCGAGCCCCTGCGCGAGGCCCTGGCCGCCGGCCGGGACATGCTTTTTGACATCGACATCCAGGGCGCGGCCCAGCTCAGGACAAGCCTGGGCCAGGGGGCCTATGTCTTCATTCTGCCGCCGTCCCGGGCCGAGCTGTCCCGCCGCCTGTCCGGCCGGGGCACGGATTCGCCCGAAGTGGTGGCGCGGCGTCTTGCCGCCGCGCCCCGGGAGATCGCCGAGGCCCCGCTTTTCGACTACTGGGTGGAAAACGCCGGCCTGGAGGCGGCCTACGAGGACCTGCGGGCCGTGTACATGGCCGAACGCCGGCGGCCGCGCTACCACCCCGACCTGTTGCGCGAACTGCTCCTCCAGTGGGAAGCCGCCATCTGACCGGCGGCCCTTGGACGTTGACCCGCTTCCCCGATTCCGGTTAGATCGGACAAAATCTCCCAGGCATCGCCAAAACGTCATGACCCAGCAACGCGACACCACTCCCCCGGCCGCCGGCCCGGCCGCCACGGACAAGGCCGGCGCCGCCGGCAAGTCCCGGGACCGGATCAAGGGCATCTTCTCCACCCAAGCCATCCAGAAGGTCGGCACCGGCACCACCACCCGCCGCACCATCCAGAAAATGTACTGGTTCGTGGAGGAGGACGCCGCCGGCGTCCTCGAGATCCAGCCGCTCAACAAGAACTACGTGCCCTCCGGCCCCAAGCGCAATCTGGCCCTGGAGGAGCTGCTCGAAAAGTTCTCGCCCGAACCGGAGTTCTACGTCTCCACGGTCTACCCGAAGCTGCGCGAGCTCAACATGGTCATCCAGAAGGGCGAGCGGCACCGGGAGAAGGGCGAAATCTTCAGCGCCGAGCTGGAATTCGGCCAGGCCCTGGCCGTGGACGAGGAGAACATCCGGGCCAACTTCGGCCTGGGCCTGACCTACCTCGACCGGGGCGAGTCCAACAAGGCCGACGACATCTTCCAGCGCCTGGTCCGCCTGGACGCGGCCTTTGAAAAGGACCACAAGCACCTTTTCAACGAATTCGGCATGAACCTGCGCAAGAACAAGATGCTCGACCAGGCCCTCAGCTACTACCAGCGGGCCGAGAACCTGGCCGTTCGCGACGACAACCTCATGTTCAACATCGCCCGGGCCTTTTTCGACAAAAAGGACTACGACAAGGCGATGGAATACCTGCACAAGGCCCTGGCGCTCAACCCGGACCACGAGCAGTCGCGCCGTTTCGCCGCCTTTCTCGAGGAAAAGGGCCTGGCCAAGGGGCCGGCCCTGCCCCAGGAAACGGCCCCGGCTCAGGCCCCGGCCGGCTCCGCAACCACGACCACCCTCGACACCGCCGAAATCCGCGACCACGGGGACGACGCCGCGCCATGAGCCAGGAACGCGGGCAACGCTTTCTTCTCGACCTGCCCGCCGTCCAAAACGACCTCCCCTTTTCCCCGGACCTCCTGGCCCGCCTCTTCAGCCTGACCGACGAACGCGGCCTGTCGCCGCTCGACGCCATCGCCGCGGCCGTGTCCGAGGACCAGGGCCTGTCCATCCGGCTTCTGGCCATGGCCAACTCGGCCTTTTACGGGCTCCAGTCCGAGGTCGGATCCGTCGGCCGGGCCGTGGCCGTGCTCGGGCTCCGCGAGGTCCGGGCCCTGGTCCTGGCGCTCGGCATGCGGGGCCTGGCCGCCGGCCGCCCCCTGCCGCCCGGCTTCGACCTGGCCCCCTACCTCGAGCACCAGCTGGCCGTGGCCGTCACGGCCATGGCCCTGGCCCGGGCCTCGGGCGTCATGGACCCGGACGACGCCTTCACGGCCGGGGTCCTCCACGACCTGGGCAAGCTCCTGACCGCCCTGTACCGGCCCGAGGACTGGCTGGCCGAGGAGGGGTTGGCGGAACGGGAGGCCCTGCCCTGGCACGAGGCCGAGGAGCGCCACTTCGGCCTGGACCACGGCCTGATCGGGGCCATGGTGCTGCGGTCCTGGAACCTGCCGGAGTCGCTGACCGAGCCCGTCAACTGGCACCACGCGCCCCAGGCCGCGCCGGGAAGCCCCGGTCCCTGCCGGCTCCTGTGCCTGGCCGACGCCTGCGCCCGCCAGGCCATGGACGCGCCCATGCCCGGCATCGCGCCGACCGAGGCCATGGCCCGGGCCGTGGGCCTGTCCCTGGACGCGGCCCTGGCGGCCACGGCCGCCGCCCTGGCCGAGCGGAGCCCCACCCTGTTCGCCGCGGCCCTCGGCTGACCTCCCGCCCGCGCCTTGGCCTTGCCTTGGCGGCCGGCTCCGGGCTACATGGCGCTTTTCCGGAGCCCCCTGTGTCGAAAAACTGGATCCT
>CAZIJE010000205.1:0-4620 GCA_964539435.1 uncultured Desulfovibrio sp. | reverse complement strand
CCCCCCCCCCCCCCCCCCCCCCCCCCCCCCCCCCCCCGCCCCCCCCCCCCCGCGGGGGTCGGGGGGGGGGGGGGGGGCCCCCCCCCCCCCCCCCGCCGGAGGCAAGCCATCCCTAAAATCCTTCCTCCAGCGGCGGATTGACCAGACACGGCCCCGCGCCCCGCATATCCGCCAACGCCACGTCGGCCGGCCGCAGCCGCGTCTTGCGCCCCTCCACGGACAGCCGGCCGCTGGCCAGCCAGGCCAGGGCCTGGGGGTAGATGCGGTGTTCCAGGGCCAGGATGCGGGCGGCCAGGCTGTCGGCGTCGTCGTCGGGGTGGGCCGGCACGGCGGCCTGGATGACGATGGGGCCGTTGTCCATTTTTTCGTCCACGAAATGGACCGTGGCGCCGGCGATGGCCACGCCGTAGGCGGCGGCGTCGCCCTGGGCGCGGATGCCGGGAAAGCTGGGGAGCAGCGCCGGGTGGATGTTGAGGATGCGGTCGCGGTAGGCGTGGATGAATGCCGGGCCGAGGATGCGCATGAATCCGGCCAGAACCACGGCCTCGGCCCCGGAGCCGCGCACCAGGGCAAGGAGAGCCTCGTCGTAGGCCGCCCGGTCGGGATAGTCGCCGTGGGGCAGGACGGCCGTGGCGATGCCGTGGCCGGCGGCCCGGGCCAGGCCGGGGGCGTCGGCCTTGTTGGAGACGACCAGCCTGATGCGGGCGTCGACGCGGTCCTGCTCGATCCGGTCGATGATGGCTTGCAGATTCGAGCCCGAACCGGAGATCAGGACCGCGACGGGCAGGGTCACGCCGGCTTCCCGGCGGCCCTGGCGTGGGCAATGACCGCTTCGGCCAGGGCCGGAACGGTGAAGGCGGCGGCCGTGATGTCCGGGGTGAAGCCGTACTCCGACAGGGTCTTGGCCGTGATCGGGCCGATGCAGGCGGTTTTGACCGTGCCGGCGGCCTTGAGGACCTCGGGCGGAACCTTGGCGAAGAAGTTGGCGACCGTGGAGGAGCTGGTGAAGGTCACGTAGCGGATCTCGCCGGAGGCGATCGCGTCGATGATCTCCTGGGGGTCCTGGTCCACGGGCCGGGTGTCGTAGACCGGCAGCACGGTGACATCGGCCCCGGCGGCGGACAACTTTTCCGGGAGCACGTCCCGGGCCTCGCGGGCGCGGGGAATGAGGACCTTGCGGTCGGCCACGCCCAGGGCCAAGAGGCCCTCGACCACGGATTCGGCCACGAACCGCTCGGGGATGAAATCGGCCCGCAGGCCGCGCGCGGCCAGGGCCTCGGCCGTGGCCGGTCCGATGGCCGCGATGCGGATGCCGGCAAAGGCCCGGGCGTCCAGGCCCAGGTCGTCGATGGCGGAGAAAAAGCACTTGACGCCGTTGACCGAGGTGAAAATCACCCAGTCGTAGTCGTAGAGCCGGCCGGCCGCGTCGCGCACCGGGGCCGGATCGGCCAGGGGCGCGATCTCGATGGCCGGGAACTCGTAGCAGCAGGCCCCTTCGTCGGCCAGGAGCCGGACCAGGTCGCTGGCCTGCTCGCGGCTCCGGGTCACGACCACGCCCTGGCCCAAAAGCGGCCGGCGCTCGTACCAGGACAGGGTCTCGTGGAGGGAGACCACGCCGCCGACGACGAAAAGGGACGGCGGGGCGAAGCCGTGTTTGGCCGCCTCCTCGGGCATGGTGGCCACGGTGGCCACCAGGCTTTTGTGGCGGCAGGTGGTGCCCCAGCGGACCAGGGCGGCCGGGGTGTCGCCGGACATGCCGGCCCGCATCAGGTTTTCCGTGATGTGGGGCAGGTTTTTGACGCCCATGAAAAAGACCAGAGTGGACCCCGACTTGGCGAAGGCCTCCCAGTTCAGCGAGCTTTCGGATTTGGTCGGGTCCTCGTGGCCGGTGATGAAGGACACGGACGAGCAGAACGACCGGTGGGTGATGGGGATGCCGGCATAGGCCGGCGCGGCCACGGCCGAGGTGACGCCGGGCACGACCTCGAACGGACAGCCGGCGGCCACCAGCTCCTCGGCCTCCTCGCCGCCCCGGCCGAAGACGTAGGGATCGCCGCCCTTGAGGCGGGCCACCATCTTGCCGGCCTTGGCCTTTTCCACGAGCAGGTCGTTGATCTTGTCCTGGGGCAGGGTGTGGTCTCCGCCCTTCTTGCCGACATACAGGATTTCCGCGTCCGGCCGGCAGAACTCCAGAAAGGCCTTGTTGGCCAGGTAATCGTAGACCACGACATCGGCGCGCGACAGGATGTCCTTGGCGCGCAGGGTCAAGAGCCCCGGGTCGCCGGGACCGGCTCCGAGGAGATAGACTTTGGACATGGATGGGCCTTTGGCTTGTTGGCGGTGGCGTAAAAAAAGCGGCATACCGGGGATCGCCCGGTCTTTCAAGGGCCGAGCCGGTCCCTGGCGGCGGAAAGGTCCGGACAGGGCCGGCTATGGGCCGTGGCGCCAGTCCTTGTCCGCGCCGCACAGGCAGATGTTGGCGGCCAGGTCCAGGACGCAGTCGCTGGCCAGCCGTCCCCGGCCGTTGACGAGCATGGCTGCCCGGCCCTGGTCCGGCACCATGCCGTTGTCGAAAAGGTAGTTGACGACCACCCGCTTGACGCCGCCCTCAAGCGGCGTGACGGCCTCGACCCGGACTTGGTAGAGGCCAAGCGTGTGGCACCGCTGCCAGGCCGCGGCGAAAAGCCTGAGATAGAGGGCCTCGCCGCCGCCCGTGGACCGGGTGCAGCCGGCTGTCGCTCCAAGGACCAGGGCCAGGCACAGGGCCGCCAGGGTCGTTGTCCGCATGCGTGCTCCTGGGACGTCGTTTTGAGGAAAAATACATGGTTCCGGGAAAACGGCAACCCCGGCCCGGCTTCCCCGGCTTTGACTTCGGCCGGGGATCGTTGCTACACCGGGGCCGCCCGCCAAGGAGGACCGCCATGCCGTCGCCGCTGGCCGCGCGCCTTTTCGCCCTGTTGCTGCTGTCCCTTTTCGCCGCCTTTCCAGCCATGGCCCAGGAGGATTTCCGGTCCGTGCTGGCCGGCGAAGCGGGCGTGATGCCGGGCGCGGAATTCAAAAAGGTCTTCCGGTTTCCCAAGGCTTCGGTCGTGACCTTCGAGACGGGCGAGGCCCCGGCCGCGGTCCACGCCTTCTACAAAAAGGACCTGGCCGGCCGGGGCTGGAACGTGGAAGTGGACGACGTAAGCGAGCAGGCCTCGTACCTCCTTTTGACCAAAAACGGCCGGCGCTGCATCGTGGAGGCCCAGCGGGGGCTCCCGGGTCGCACGGGATTCAGCGTCAGCCTCTAGCCGGGCCGGCCCGCCGGCCGGAACCCGGCCCTTGCCGCCATGCCAACGTTACCGCCACCCGACGCCCCGGACCGCGACGCCATCCCAAGCCCTGTCCGAGGCCGGACCCGACGCCTTGCCCGCCTGATCGCCCTGGCGGCCACGGCCGCCGTACTGGCCGTGGCCGTCCTGCCCTGGGCCGCCCGCCAGATGATCGGCCGCGAACGCCTGAAGGCCATTGCCGAACAGGCCCTGACCGACGCCCTGGGCCGCCGGGTGACCGTGTCCGGGGAGGTTTCGGTCATGTTCGCGCCCTGGTTCGGCCTGGCCATGGGGCCGGTGGCCGTGGCCGACGCCCCGGGCTTCGGGGACGGCCCCATGCTGACGGCCAGGCGGCTCGAAATGACCATCCGGATGCTGCCGCTCCTCGGCCGGGTGGTCTCGCCCGGCTCGGTGCGGGTGCGCGACCTGTCGCTCTCCCTGCGCCGGGACGCCATGGGCCGGTCCAACTGGGACGACCTGACCGCGCCCCAAAGCGCGGCCGCCGCCGGCGCGCCAGGCTGGGAGGTGGCCCCGGAACCGCGCGACATCCTGGTGGAAAACGCCTCGGTCAACTACCGCGACGACGCCTCGGGCCGGACCCTGGCCGTCACGGACGCGCGCCTGAAAACCGGCGTGGGCCAGCCCTTCGATTTCTCCCTGGCCTTCCGGGCCGCCGGCTTTCTGCCGGACACGGCCCTGGAATGCCACGCCAGCGGGCAGGCCTCCTTTGACAAGGATGCCGGCCGGCTGGCCCTGCACAAGGCCCTGGTGGAAACGGGCCTGACCGTGACCCGGCCCGTGGCCCCGGCCGGCGCCTCGCCCGTCCGGATCCTGTCGCGGGTCACGGCCGCCTACGATCCGGCGGCCGGGACCCTGTCCCTGACCGACCTGGACGTGCGCCTGCCGGACGGGCAGATCACGGGCTCGGCCCTGGCCTCGGACCTGGGGAGCTCGCCCAAGGCCAGGACCAGCCTGGCCCTGACCGTGGACATGGCCGGCCGGTGGCGGGAGCTCCTGGGCCTTACCCCGGCCCGTGAGCCGGAAAGCCTGGTGGAGGCCCCGGCCGGGGCCCAGGGAAAGACGATCCGGATGGCGGCCAACGCCCCGGCCGGCCAGGGCCAGGCCACCCTGGCCCTCACGGCCACGGCCGACGCCTCGGGCCTTCGCCTGGAGGACCTGACGCTGCGCCTGCCGCGCGGCCGGATCACGGCGGCCGGCAGCATGTCCCTGGGGCAGACCCCGAGCCTGGACGCGATCCTCGCCGCCGAGGATGTGGATTTCGACGCCCTGCCCCGGCCCGCCGGCCGCC
>CAZIJE010000204.1:2364-4664 GCA_964539435.1 uncultured Desulfovibrio sp. | reverse complement strand
CCCAGGCCGGGAGGGTCCGGGAGGGGGTGACCCCCTCCCGGCCGCCGGAGGCATCTTATCCCATGCTGACCTTGCGTAACGTCGATATCCACTATGGCCGGGTGCACGCGGTGCGGCGGGTGTCGCTGCACGTGGCCCCGGGCGAGATCGTGGCCCTGATCGGGGCCAACGGCGCGGGCAAGACCACGCTGCTGTCGGCCATTTCCGGCGTGCAGAAGGTGTCCGGGGGCGAGGTGGTCTTTGACGGCCGGTCCATCGCCGGGGAGAAGCCCGAGCGGATCGTGCGCCTGGGCCTGTCCCAGGTGCCGGAGCGGCGGCTGGTCTTTGGTCCCATGACCGTGGAGGACAACCTGCTGCTGGGGGCGTACACCAAGTTTCGGCGACGCGAGGTCGCGGCGGACATGGAGGAGATCTACGCCATGTTTCCGGTGCTGGCCGACCGGCGGCAGCAGCAGGCGGCGGCGTTGTCCGGCGGCGAGCAGCAGATGCTGGCCATCGGCCGGGCGCTGATGGCCCGGCCCCGGTGCCTGCTCCTGGACGAGCCGGGCATGGGCCTGGCCCCGCAGGTCTGCAAGGAGATCTTCCGCCACGTGGCGGAACTGCGGCGCGAGAAGGGGCTGACGGTCCTGTTGGTGGAGCAAAACGCCAAGAGCGCCCTGGCCGTGGCCGACCGGGGCTATGTGCTGGAAACCGGAAAGGTGTTGCTGTCGGGCACGTCCGAGGAGCTTTTGGCCAACCGCGACGTCCGCCGCGCCTATCTCGGCCGCGAGAAAGACCTATGACCCAACCCCCGCCCGGGGGGTCCGGGGGGGATGATCCCCCCCGGCCGCCGGAGGCATCTTCTTTCCCCAGAAGGACCTGACCATGCGAGAATGTTTCGAGCCGGCCTTGGAGACCATGGACCGCGGCGAACTGGCCCAGGTGCAACTGGAGCGGCTTCAGGCGACGCTCAACCGCGTGGCGCGAAACGTGCCGCTCTACCGCCGCCGGTTCGCGGAGCAGGGCATCGACCCCGAGACGTTTTCCGATCTGGCCGATGTGCGCCACCTGCCCTTCACCACCAAGGCCGACCTGCGCGAGGCCTATCCGTACGGGCTTTTCGCCGTGCCGCTTCGGGACGTGGTCCGGCTGCACGCCTCGTCCGGCACCTCGGGCAAGCCGGTCGTGGCCGGCTACACCCGAAACGACGTGAAGACCTGGTCGCGGCTCGTGGCCCGGGTCTTGGTCGCGGCCGGGGCAGGCCGGGACGACGTGGTCCAGATCGCGCTCGGGTACGGGCTTTTCACCGGCGGCATCGGCTTCCACTACGGGGCCGAGGCCGTGGGCGCGGCCGTGATTCCGGCGTCGAGCGGCGGCACGCGCCGGCAGGTGTCCATCATGCAGGACTACCGGACGTCGGTCTTCGTGGCCACGCCGAGCTACGCCCTGCACCTGGCCGAGACGCTGTGCGCCATGGACGTCAACGTCAACTCGCTGTCGCTGCGCTACGGGCTTTTCGGGGCCGAGACATGGACCGAGGCCATGCGGGCGGCCATCGAGGACCGGCTCAAGCTGACGGCCACGGACAACTACGGCCTTTCGGAAATCATGGGCCCGGGCGTGGCCGGCGAGTGTTTGGAAAAGGCCGGCATGCACGTCAGCGAGGACCATTTCCTGATCGAGATCGTGGACCCGGCCACGGGCGAGCGGTTGGCCGACGGCGAGGAAGGGGAGCTGGTCGTCACCACGCTGACCAAGGAAGCCTTCCCCATGATCCGCTTCCGCACCGGCGACATCACCCGCATCCTCCCCGATCCCTGCCCCTGCGGCCGGACCATGCGCCGCATCGGCCGCATCGTCGGCCGCTGCGACGACATGCTCATCATCCGGGGCGTCAACGTCTTTCCGTCCCGCATCGAGACGCTGCTCCTCGAAGTCGAGGGCACCACCCCCAACTACCGCATCGTACTCGACCGCCACGGCGCCCTGGACCAGGCCCTGCTCGAAGTCGAGCCCACCGAGGCCCTGCTCTTCGACCGGGTTTCGGAACACCAGGCCCTGCTCGAAAAGCTCGAACGCCGGCTGTCCTCGGAACTCGGCGTCGGCATTGGCGTGCGCCTGGTGGAGCCGGGCAGCCTGGCCCGGGGCCAGGAAGGCAAGACCATCCGCGTCGTTGACCGCAGGAGCTTGTAAGAGGAGAGAAGCGCCTCCGGCGGGGGGGGGGGGGGGGGGGCGAGGCCCCCCCCCCCCCCCCCGGGCCGGGGGGGGGGGGGGGGGGGGGGGGGGGGTGGTGGGTTTGTGTGGGGGGGGGGGTGGGGAGG
>CAZIJE010000204.1:0-2354 GCA_964539435.1 uncultured Desulfovibrio sp. | reverse complement strand
GCGTCGTTGACCGCAGGAGCTTGTAAGAGGAGAGAAGCGCCTCCGGCGGCCGGGAGGGGATGATCCCCTCCCGGACCCTCCGCAATGGGGAAAGGGAGGTCGTATGTCGGATGCGTATTGGGATATCTTTGCCTACGGCACGTTGCGCCGGGGCTTTCACAACCACCACTACGTGCGGGAGAGCCGGTTTTTGGGCGAGGCGACCACGGTCGCGGCCTACGCCCTGTACGTGACCGGCGGGATTCCCTATCTCGTGGCCGGCGAGGCCCGGTACCGGGTCGTGGGCGAGGTCTACCGCGTGGACGCGGCCACGCTCCGGCGTCTCGACGCCCTGGAGGAGCATCCCCGGGTCTACCGACGGGCCGAGGCCGACGTGGCCATGGCCGACGGGGCGACGCGGCGGGCCTGGATCTACTTCGCCCGCCACGTCCACGGCCTGTTGGCCGCAACCGGCGACTTCGCCGGCTTCCGGCCGCTCAGTACGACTTGAAGATCCAGGCGTAGAAGACGTAGAGCCAGCCCAGGATGCCGTGGACAATGGCCCAGAAGATGGATTTGTTGAGGGTGAACGACACCGCCATGGCCAGGGACGAACCGAACCCGACCCCGTACTTGACGATGGTCTGCCGCGTGTAGACTTCCATGCCCGCCTCCTTGCGTTTTGGCGATCCTAGCGCATCTTTGTCCAAAGCGCACGATGCCTTAGCCGACCCCGCGCAATTGACATTTCGCACGCCCCCGCGCACATTGCCGCTATGGCCCGCTTGCCGCGCGACAACAGGAGACCGCCGTTCCACACAGCCGCCGTTCCGGCCGGCCTGGTCGTCTGGCTTGTCCTGTGGGCGCTTTTCGCGGCAGCGCCCGCCCTGGCCGCCGATCCGGCCGCCGAGGTCCTCCATGTCGTCAACCGGCTGACCTACGGTCCGGCTCCGGGCGAACTGGCCCGCGTCGCCGCCATGGGCGCGGCCGCGTTCGTGGCCGAGCAGCTCGAGCCCGAGCGCCTGGACGAGCCGCCGGCCCTGGCCGAGGCCCTGGCCGCGCTGCCGACCAACGCCATGGACACCGTGGCCCTGTTCCGGGAATACGGCCCAAGCAAGGCATCCAGTCCGGCCGCGGGTCCCGAAACCATGCGCCGCTCCTTCGACCGGGCCGGCGTGGCCGCCCTGGAGGCGGCCGAGGCCCGGCTGCTGCGGGCCGTGATGTCCAGACGCCAGCTCCACGAACTCATGGTCGCCTTCTGGTGCGACTATTTCAGCCTGGGCGCGAAAAAGGGCCTGGCCCACCTGTGGGTCGGTTCGTTCGAGCGCGAGGCCATCCGGCCCCACGCCCTGGGCACGTTCCTCGATCTCCTGACCGCCACGGCCATGCACCCGGCCATGCTCATCGCCCGCGACAACTGGAAAAACGTGGTCCATCGCCAGGACGGCGCACCGGCCAAGGAAGAGATCGATCCGACCTACGCCGCCATCCTCATCGCCCACCAGACCCTCGGTCCGGGCGGTCCGCAGAAGCCGGCCGACACCCTGGCCCTGGCCCGCATCCTGACCGGCTGGCGGGTGGGCGCGGCCCGGGGCGCGTCCGACACCGGCGGGTTCAATTTCGACGTGGACCTCCACGACCCGTCCGACAAGGTGCTGCTCGGCCGGACCATCAAGGGCTCGGGCCTGGCCGAGGGGGGCGAGGCCCTGCGCCTGCTCGCCGAGCACCCGGCCACGGCCCAGCACGTCTGCCGTCGGCTGGTCGTCTATTTCCTGGCCGACGAGCCGCCGGCCCCCCTGGTCGGACGGCTGGCCGGCGTCTTTTCCAAGACCGGCGGCGACATCCGCGAAACCCTGCGGGCCCTGTTTCAAAGCCCGGAGTTTGCCGATCCGAAATACCGGGGAACGCGCCTGAAATCGCCCCTGCGCCAGGTCGTGTCGGCCGTGCGGGCGCTGGGGGCCGCGCCGCGCGACGCCACGGCCCTGGCCGGGGTCCTGGCCGGCCTCGGCCAGCCGCTCTACGAGGCCGACGGCCCGGAAGGCTATTCCGTGACCGCCGCCGCCTGGCTCAAGCCCGACGGGCTGGTGCGGCGCGTCGGCTTCGCCGGCGACCTGGCCGCCGGCCGCATCCCCGGGCTCGGCCTCGGCGGCAAGGCCGGCAAGGCCACGCCGGCAACCCTGGCCGAGACCCTCGGCCCCGGCCTCTCGGACGCCGTTCGCCAGGCCGCCGCCCGCGCCCCGGCCGACGCCGCCACGGCCGTTGTCCTGGCATCGCCGGATTTCATGCGGTACTAGCGGGAGAAAGGAAGGGGAAGAAGGGAAAGGGGAAGAGGAAGATGCCTCCGGCGGCCGGGGGGCGTCACGCCCCCCGGACCC
>CAZIJE010000203.1:0-4666 GCA_964539435.1 uncultured Desulfovibrio sp. | reverse complement strand
AGGACAGGTGGGTCCGGGAGGGGGTGACCCCCTCCCGGCCGCCGGAGGCATCTTCTCTTTCTCTTCCTCGTTCTCTTCCTCTCGTTACCGGTCCTTGCCGAACCGTTCGAATTCCGCGAAGGCGCTGCTTTTGGCCTTGTTCTTGGCCTTGATCTCGCTGAGGAGGTCCGAGGCGTCGACGGGTTTGACCCGGGTCCGGGGCATCTGTCCCGGGTCGAGGAACTGGCCGCCGAGGTCGGTGAGTTCGTTGACCGTCAGCATGGCGCCGGCCGGTTCGCGCGCGGGCGGCGGAGGCGGCGGGCTCGCGGGCGTGGGCGCGGGGCCGGCGACAGGGGCGGGACGGGGTTCCGGGGCCGGGACAGGGGACGGCGCGTCCTCGACGGGACGGGAGACTTGGGGAGCCGTGGGCTGCGTGGCGGGGGAGAGGGCGTGGCGCAGGAGGCGCAGTTCGGCCAAAATCTCGTGTTGTGCCTCGAGGATTTTGAGCAGGATCGTTTCCATGGGCCGGCTCTAGCATGCCGCCTGGAACGGGTAAAGGCCGTGGGCCGGGCCTTAGCGGCGCTCCAGGGCGGCCACGGCCGGGCTCATGGAGGCCAGGGCGGCGTGGGCCAGGAGTTTTGCGCCGTAGGAGGTCAGGTGCACGCCGTCGCGGGTCCGGGCGACGCGGGGGCCGCCGGG
This sequence comes from uncultured Desulfovibrio sp., assembly GCA_964539435.1. GTDB lineage: Bacteria > Desulfobacterota > Desulfovibrionia > Desulfovibrionales > Desulfovibrionaceae > Solidesulfovibrio. Next base: position 3,988 of record CAZIJE010000203.1, on the reverse strand, counting down.
CGCGGGCAGGGCCGGGGCGTAGCGGCCCGAGGCGTCGGCCAGGGTGCGGGAGACGTCCACGAACCGGCAGCCGGGCAGGGCGGCGATCTCCCGGGCGATGACCTCGTTGATGGCGGCCACGTCGGCGTTGAGCTGCGGGTCGGCCATGACGGGCGCGCCGATCCAGTAGACCCGGGCCTCGGGATTGCCCTGGCGGGCCAGATCCACGAGACGCCGGACCCGGCGGCCGTATTCCTCGTTCCAGCCGGGCCGGCCGAAGGCGATCTTCCTGCCGTCGGGCCGGGTGAGGGTCTGGTTGTCGTTGGTGGCGATCATGACCACCACGGTGTCGGGCCGGCGGGTGTGGGCCAGATCGGCCATCTCGCGTTCCCAGTTGAAGAAGTCGGGCCGGGCCAGGCCGCTGGACACCTTGCCCCGGGCGGCGAAGGCCGCGCCGGGCCGGCCGGCCACAAGCGGCCGCAGGGCGTCGGCCAGAAAGATCGACAGGGAGTCGCCGGCCACGAGGATGGACCGGCCCGGCGCGACGCCAGGCGCGGCCACGGGCGCGGCCGGGCCGGCTGGAGCCGGAAGCGCCGGTTCGGGCGCGGTCATGGCAACGGTCTGAATCGCCAACGCGGACGGGGCGGGTTGCGCCGTTTCCGCCGACATATTCTTGACGGCAAGGGGGTTTGCGTCGGCCGCATCGGCAAGGGCCATGTCCGGGGATGCGGTTTCCGGAGCGGCCAGGGCGACGAGGCGCAGGGCCTGTCCCGGGCCGCCGAGCCGGTCGTCCCGGCGCACGGCCACCGGGCCGTGCAGGGGATGGACCGCGCTGGGGTCCACGGCCAGGCGGACGGCGTGGGGCGCGACCGCCAGGCGCACGGCGTGTCGGTCGGGGGCCGACAGCGGCGTCTGGGGCTGGTCGTCCGGGTCGAGAAGGGCGACCAGGGCCAGCAGTTCGTGGTTGGCCGTGACGGCCGGGGGCAAACCGGGGTGGGTGGGGCGGGGCGCGCCGACCAGCGCCACGGCCATGGCGGCCAGGGCGAGCAGGCGTCTGCCGGGACGGCGTGGGGACGTGTGCGCTGTTTTTGGCATGGCGGTTGTGGGGTTTGCCGTGGGCGGGCTGGTCCGGCCGACGGGTTGCGTTGGAGGTTGCAAGGGACGGGCCGAAAACAGTGTGAGGCAAGCTGCCGGGATTGCAGGAGATAGAGGCGGAAAGGCGGCGTCAGGCTTCTGACGGCGGAAGGCGCGGGCGCGCAAGCCGGTTGCGTTTTGGCGGCGGCGAAGCTAGCTTGCGCTCCACTTCCCGGAGGTCCCAGGCATACCGCGATGAACATCACCAGTTTCGAGTTTTCCCTCTTTTTTGCGGCCATTTTGCCGCTCAACTGGATGCTGCGGCGGTTCGATGCGCCCTACCGGTTGTTTCTGCTCCTGGCCTCCTATGTCTTTTACGCCTCGTTTAACGCCAAGTTCCTGCTCATCCTGCTGGTCTTCAGTTTTCTGACCTGGTTTTTCGCCGTGGTCTTCGCCGAGACGTCCGACGCCCGGTTCCGGCGGTTCTGCCTGGTCCTCTACGTCTGCTTCTCCCTGGGCATGCTCGTTTTCTTCAAATATTACGAGATGCTCTACATCTCGGCCGACTGGCTGTTCCGGACGCTTGCGATCAACAGTCCGGTGCCGCTGCTCGACGTGATCATGCCCATCGGCATCTCGTTTTTCACGTTCCAGGGCATGAGCTACGCCATCGACGTCTACCGCGACCCGACCAAGGTGGAGCGGAGCCTGGTCGAGGTCTTCTGCTTCATCGCCTTTTTCCCGACCATCCTGTCCGGCCCGATTCTGCGGGCCGGGAATTTCCTGCCCCAGCTCAAGCGGGAGCGGGTGGTCCCGGTGGACTTCACCCGGGCCTTTTACCTGCTGACCCGGGGGCTGGTGAAAAAGATCATCATATCGAGCTACCTGTCCGAGCACATCGTGCGCACCACCTTCGGCGCGCCGGAAGGGTTTTCCTCGGCCGCGGTCCTGGTCGGCGTCCTGTCCTATGCCGCCCAGATCTACTGCGACTTCTCGGGCTATTCCGACCTGGCCCAGGGCGTGGCCCTGCTCATGGGCTTCGACATCCCGGACAATTTCCACTCTCCCTATACCGCCCTGAGCCTTCGCGATTTCTGGCGGCGGTGGCACATCACCTTCTCGGTCTGGCTCCGAGACTACCTGTATATCTCACTTGGCGGGAACCGCAAAGGCCGGTTTCGAAAATACTTGAACCTCGTGCTGACCATGGGCCTGGGCGGCCTGTGGCACGGGGCGGCCTACAACTTCCTGGTCTGGGGGTTCATCCACGGGTTCGGGCTGGTGGGCACGCACATGGTTGGGGAGTTCCGGGCCTCGCGGGCGGCGGCCCGGGAGGCGGCCGGCAAGCCGGCCGGCGGTTCCAGGGTCCTCTCCGGCCTGTGGAACGCCGGCTGCTGGCTGGCCACCTTTTCCTACGTCTGCGTGGCCTGGGTCTTTTTCGGGGCCGAGGACGCGGGCAAGGCCGTGGACATCCTGGCCCGGATCGCGGCCTGGGATCCGTCCGGGGCCGGGTTTCGGCCCACCTGCCTGATCCTGGTGGCCGTGGTCCTGGCGGTGCAGTTGTTGCGCCTGTCCGGCCGGGACGTGTTCCGGGCGACCTTCGAGCGGCTGCCCCTGCCGGTGCAGGGCGTGGCCCTGGGCCTGGCCGCCGCCTGCATCCTGAAGCTCGGCCCGGACGGGGTCCTGCCGTTTATTTATTTCCAGTTCTAATCTTTTTCTCCGCCAGTATCCGCCTTCTGGTATTTTTCTTGTAAGCCGCCTCCCGTTCTGGTATGGTCCGAACCCAGGATGGGAAAGCAGCCATGGCGGTCGTGCCATGCGGCAAGTGCCTCAAATCGTTGGGGAACGATGTCTTCAGGAGGCTTCGGCACTTGCGGCGGCGCGGCGTCAGGGACGCCGGCTGTTTGAGTTTCTCATACCATCTTGGGTCGCGTTTCTTACATTGTCATGCCGCCGCCGGGGGCTTGGTTCGCGATGGGGGTCGCGGGCGAAGGTTTCCGGGCTGGCGATGAGGTGTTGTATGCGAAACCCGAGTCAGGCCTTCCTCCTGGCCGTGCTCATGGCGTCCCTGATCCTGCCTCCGGGCCTTCCCAAGGCCGGGGCGGCCGCGCTCACCGCCGCCGCCGCGAACGGGGAGCGCCGCATCCTGCTGGTGGGCGACTCCCTGTCCATCGGCCTCGGCAAACAGCTCGACGCCGTTTTCGCCGGCCGCGCCGGCGTCCGCTTCGCCCACCTGGGCAAGGTGTCCAGCGGCCTGGCCAATCCGGCCTTTTTCGACTGGGACGCCCAGCTCGCCGCCCAGGTCGGGACCCACCGCCCGGACGTGGTGCTCATCATGCTCGGGGCCAACGACGACAAGCCCCTGCCCACGGCCGACGGCCGGCAGGCCGCCTTCGGCTCCCGGGACTGGGACATGGCCTACGGCGACCGCCTGGCCCGGCTCCACGCCATCGCCCGGTCCGAAAACGCCCAGGCCTCGGTCTATTTCATCGGCGTGCCGGTCATGGGCGATCCGGCCTTCAACGGCCGGATGGCCCACGTCAACGGCGTCCTGGCCAAGGCGGCCAGGAACCTGCCCGGCGGGGCCTTCATCGACGTGAAAGACGTGCTGGCCGATCCGTCCGGCGCGTTCGCGCCCGTGGCCAAGGCCCCGGACGGCGAAGTGGTCAAGCTGCGGGCCTCGGACGGCGTCCACATTTCCGGAGCCGGATCGCGGCTGCTGGCGGCCCGGTGCCTGGAGGCCGTGGCCGACGCCGCGGGCCTTCCCAAGGCCGCGCTCCTGGCCTCCCTGGAGGACAAGGAACTGCGGCCCGTGGCCGCCGCCTCGGCCTCGCCGATCCGCCTGGCGGACGCCCGGCCGGCGCAATCCCCGGCCCAGACCCAGCCGGCCCCGGCCGCGCCCGCCGTGGCCGCCGCTCCGGCCGCCGTCGGCGGC
>CAZIJE010000202.1:0-4691 GCA_964539435.1 uncultured Desulfovibrio sp. | reverse complement strand
CCCCCTTCCAGGCGCAGGTAGTACAGCGTCAGGAACCGGCCCGACTCCATGGTGTCCTGCCACAGGAGGCCGTTGGCCAGGGTCAGAAGCGCGGCCGGTCCGGGCCGGCCGCCGCGCCCGGCCCGCAGGAGCGCCCGGCCCGTGGCCATGAAAAGCGCCGCCGCCACGCCGTGGCCCGTGGCGTCGCCCACGATCACGTCGCAGACCCCGTCGTCGTCCGACGGCAGCCGCAGGTAGTCGAAGTAATCCCCCCCGGTTTCGTCGCAAAAGTTCGTGGACCCGGCGACGGACAGGCCGGGCAGGTCCGGCGGGGCCTTGGGCAGGAGGTTCTGCTGGACCTCCATGGCCAGGAGCATGTCCTGCTTGAGGCGCAGCCGTTCGGCCAGCTTGGGGGCCATGCCGTTAAACGTCGCGGCCAGGGTGGCCAGTTCGTCCCGGCCCGCAACCGGCGCCCTGGCGGCCAAGTCCCCCTGGGCCAGCCGGTCGGCCGCGTCGCACAGGGCCGTCACCGGTCGGGTCACGGCTCGGGCGCCGAAAAAGGCCATGGCCATGGCCCCGGCCACGGCGATCAGGGCGAACGACACCACCACGACCAGCATTCCCCGGGTGCGAGCCAGGACGGCCGCGCCGGCCGAATCGGCCTGCCGGAGCACGGCCTGGCGCGGCACCAGCACGAGGAGCCCGGCCGGGGCGTCGGGAAAGGGCTTGTACACGGCGAAGTAGCTCTCCCCGTCCACGGCCAGGGCCAGCTGGTCCGACCGGCCGGCGGCAATGGCCTCGGCCAGGCGGGCCAGGGAGGCGGCGTCGGGCGAGGCCAGGGGGGTGGAGGCGACGGGCGTGTTCCAGCCGTGGGAAGCGCCCAGGAAGCCGCGGCTGCCGAGGACCGCCACCGGCGAGGGACCGGGCTCCGGGGCCTGGTGGACAATGAGCGCCCGCACGCCGTCGCCCCACCGCAGCGACAGGTCGCTTTCCGGCAAAAGCGTCTCCAGGGGCACGTCGATGCCGGCCACGCCGAGGAGCGCGCCGTCGGGGCGGATAACGGGCGCGGCCACCGTGGCCGTGGGCCGGCCCGTGGAGGCGTCCACCAGGATGGTCCAGGCCGGGCCTCCCCGGGTCACGGCCGCCTGGTACCAGGGCCGGTTTCTGGGGTCGTAGCCGGCCGGCATGCGGCCGTGGCCCGGAAAGGTGCACATGAGCCCGTCGGGCAGGGCCACGTAGGCCCAGAGGATGTTTTCTCCGAGCCGCGCGTGCAGGGTGGCGAAGGTGGGCAGGAGCCGGGTCAGCCGGCGGGCGTCGTCCGTGTCCAGGGTGCGGCCGGAGCCGGACGGCCGGCTGAACGACGGGGCGTCGGCCGTGGCCGGGACGCCGGAGCCGGCCAGGGGGGCGACGCCCGGCGGCAGGCCGCCGGAATGGTCGAAGGCGTCGCTGGAAAGGATCCGGACGTCGGCGGCCGGCGGACCGGCCAGGACCCGGCCGGCCTCCTGGGCCAGGAAGGCCAGGGACAGTTCCAGCATCTGCCGGTTGTCGTTCACGTCCTCGCCGATCAGCTCCACCATGAGCGCCAGTTCCTGTTCGGCCGTGCGCTGGTAGGTGTCGGCGGCGTGGTGGGCCAGTTCCTGGCCGAGGAGCCGGCCTTGGCGCAGGGCGTAGAAGCTGACGGCCACCAGGGGCGGCAGCACCAGGCCGAGGAGGATCAGGAGCAGTTTGGTGCGGATGCGCATGGGGGGCCTCGCTGGTGCGGCGTGCTTTTCGCGGCAGGGCCTGTGTATGCCGGCGGCGAGGCCTTTGGCAAGAAGCGGCCGTCGGCCTTGACAAGGAGACGCGGTCAGGGTAATGGCCCCCTCTTGCCTTGCTCTTCCCGAAGGGTTCGCCCGGGAGGAAGGGCCACGGACCACAAGGAGGAACCATGCGGAAGTACGAAGCCTTGCTGCTGCTCTCACCGGAGCTTGCAACCGACAATCGTCAGGAGATCCTCGAGAACCTCAAGGGCGTTCTCGAGCGTCAGGGCGCCCAGATCCTGGTCGCGGACGAGTGGGGAATGCGCGATCTGGCCTATCCGGTCCAGAAGAAGACCCGCGGCCATTTCACCCGTTTCGAATTCGCCGCCCCGGCCACGGCCATCGCCGAGTTCGAGCGGATCGTGCGCATCACCGACGGCATCATGAAGTTCATCACCGTCAAGCTCGCCGACAAGTTCGTGCCCGAGGGAGCGTAAGCCATGGCGTTCAAGAAAAAGTTCACCCCGAAAAAGAAGTTCTGCCGCTTCTGCGCCAACAAGAACCTGCCCGTCGACTACAAGCGTCCGGACATCCTCAAGGATTTCATCACGGATCGCGGCAAGATCATCGCCCGGCGCATCACCGGCACCTGCGCCAAGTGCCAGCGCAAGCTGACCCTGGAAATCAAGCGCGCCCGCCAGATGGCCATGCTGTACTACACGGCCACCCACAGCGCCGATCTTCTGAAGAAAATGTAAGGTAGGGACGCCATGGAACTTATTTTGCGCGCGGACGTGGAAAACCTGGGCCGTCTCGGCGACAAGGTCGCCGTCAAGCCGGGCTACGGCCGCAATTATCTGATCCCCCAGGGCTTGGCCATGCTGGCCACCGACGCCAACCTGCGCCGCTTTGAAAACGAGCGCAAAAAACTCCAGGCCAAGCGCGACGCCCTGGCCTCCGCCGCCCAGTCCCTGGCCGACAAGCTGGCCGCCGCCGACATCGTCATCGAGGTCCGCGTGGGCGAGGGCGACAAGCTCTACGGCTCCGTCACCTCCGGCATCATCGCCGATCGGCTGCTCGAGCAGGGCATCGAGATCGACCGCAAGAAGATCGTCCTGGACGAGCCCATCCGGTCGCTCGGCGTCTACGAAGTCCCGGTCAAGCTGCTGCCCGAGCTGCGCGGCATGGTCAAGGTGACCGTGAAACGCCAGGGCGGCGCCGAGGAAGAACCCGTCCTCGCCCCGGCGGGCGCGCCCGTGGAACAGGCCGAAGCCAGTGGACAGCCCGAGGAAGAGACCGCGTAGCGCCAAGTCTTCCGGCCCGGCCGGGAGCGGCGCGCCGCTGACCGGGCAGGACCTGGAGCGGGTCTCTGCAGACGTCCTCCGAAAAGTCCCCCCCCAGAACCTGGAAGCCGAGCAGGCGGTTCTGGGGGGGATTTTATTGAAGAATTCCATCCTCTTCAACCTCGTCGACCTGGTTGGCGAGGACGATTTCTACTCTCCCGCCCACCGCTTCATCTACCAGGCCATCCTGGACCTGTCGCGGAAAAACGCCCCCATCGACCTGGTCTCCCTGGCCGAGGGGCTGCGCCTCGCCGGACGCCTGGACGAGGTCGGCGGCCCGGCCTACCTGGCCGAACTGACCGCCTCCACGGTCTCTGCCGCCAATGCCCTGCACCATGCCGGCATCGTCCGGGAAAAGGCGGTCCAGCGCAAACTCATTGCCGCGGCCGTGGACATCATCACCAAGTGCTACGACGGCGGACAGGAGACCGAAAACCTGCTCGACGAGTCCGAGCAGGCCATCTTTTCCATTGCCGATTCCCGCAGCACCAAGGGCCTGCACTCGTCCAAGGACCTGGTGACCCGGGTTTTCGAGCTGATCGAAAAGCGGATGGAGAACAAGGAGCTGGTCACCGGCGTGCCCACCGGCTACTACCAGTTCGACGAGTACACCGCCGGGCTCCAGCCCTCGGACCTGATCATCATCGCCGGCCGTCCCTCCATGGGCAAGACCGCCTTCGCCATGAACGTGGCCATGCGCGGCTCGGCCATGCACGGCGTGCCGACCGCCGTCTTTTCCCTGGAAATGTCCATGGAGCAGATCATGCAGCGCATGCTCTGCTGCTGGGGCAAGGTGGACCTGTCCAAGCTCAGGCGGGGCCGCCTCGACGACGAGGACTGGTCGCGGCTGTACGACGCCGCCAACCACCTGTCGGCCGCGCCGATCTTCGTGGACGACACCCCGGCCATCACCACCATGGACCTGCGCGCCCGGTGCCGGCGCCTCAAGGCCGAGCACGGCCTGGGCCTGATCGTGGTCGACTACCTCCAGCTCATGCGGGCCTCGCGCCACATCGAGTCACGCGAGCAGGAAATTTCCGAGATCTCCCGCAGCCTCAAGGCCCTGGCCAAGGAACTCCACGTGCCGGTCATCGCCCTGTCCCAGCTCAACCGCAAGGTCGAGGAGCGGGCCGACAAGCGCCCCATGATGTCGGACCTGCGCGAATCCGGAGCCATCGAGCAGGACGCCGACGTCATCATCTTTCTCTACCGGGCCGCCGCCTACAAGAAGAAAGAGGAACTGACCCCGGAGGACAACGTGGCCGAGGTCATCATCGGCAAGCAGCGAAACGGCCCCACCGGCATGGTGCGGCTGACCTTCCTCAAGGAGTCCACCTCCTTCGAGAACCTCTCCGACATCCCGCCCCCGTCCGAAATGGGTCTGGGGTGACAAACCGGGGCTCTGCCCCGGGCCCCGCCGGGGGGAATGATTCCCCCGGACCCCCTCGACGGTGAATGCGGACATTTTCCATTGACGTGGCGGACGGGGGGCGAATATCTGGCCTAGCGGCACCCGGCAACCCGTTGAAAGTTTTTGGGGGAAGGAGGGGTGGGGGGTGGAGCCCCCCTTTTTCGCAAAGGGGGTTTCCGCCCCACCGTCTTCCGCGTGTGTCCGCCCCCCCCGGGGCAG
>CAZIJE010000201.1:0-4711 GCA_964539435.1 uncultured Desulfovibrio sp. | reverse complement strand
GCCCGGGGCGCCGATGCGGGCCAGCTTCGGAACCAGGACGGCCTCCAGGTCGGCCGGCGCGTCGCCGTGGTCCCGGGCCACGGCCCCGAGCATCTCCCGCCACTGCGCTCCGGTCACCGCCACCCGCTCCTTGAGCCATTCCAAAAGCTCCGCCGGACCGGACGGGGCATAGCCCGGGAACAGCCGCTGCCGCTTGGCCTCGTAGGCCCGGACCACGGCTTCGGGCACGGCCGGCCGCGACGCGCTCCGGGCCACCTCGGCCACGAGGTCCGGCCGCACGCCGCTCGGCCCGGGCGCGACATCGGCGTCGGTCAGGTACATGTATTCGTTGACGTGCCGCCAGACCATGTCCGCGGCAAAGGGGCTTTGCACGTGGGTGTGGACCACGGTCACGGCCACCTCCCCGGACCGGGCGGCGGCCAGGAATTCCCGGACGCCCTCGGGGTCGAAGACATCGACCAGACAGGCCCGCCAGGCTTCGAGCACCATGGGGAAATCGCCGTGCCCGGCCACGGCGGCCAGGAGCTTTCTGGCCCGCAGCCGGGTGATCCACAGGGGCTGGCGCTTGCCGAAGCCGTCGCGGGGCAGGAGCAGGGCCCGGCCGGCGGCCTCGCGAAAGGCCGCGCCAAAAGAGCCCGAGTTTTCCAGCCGGTCCCGCAACAGGCCGGTCACCGCCTCGGCCGAAACGGCCTCCAGCATGTCCAGGGGATCGATGTCCCCGGGAAGGGTGGCGGCCACGCAGTCGTTGCCGGCAAAAACCGGCACGGCGTGGCCGTATTTCCGGGACAGGGCCGCCTCCAGGACCAGGGCCAGGGGGGCGGTGCGCGAGAGGCCAAGGGGCGCGTGCAGGATGACCTGGTTGCCGGGCGCGCCGCCCGGGCCGGTGGACGTCGCCTCCACCAGCAGGTGCCGGCCGTGGGGCAGACGCGCGCCCGTGGCTGCGACCTGGCGGTTCAGGTAGCCGAGCAGGGCCTCGGCCGCCCCGGGCTCCAGGAAATGGTCCCGGACCAGGTCGTCGCCAAAGGCCGGATCGTCGAGCCTGGCGTCGGCCGTCTCCAGGAATCCGGCCACCAGGGCCGAGAAATGGCGGTCCCGGGAGCGGGGATCGCCGAGCCAGAACGGGGCCGGGACGCTGCCGGCCGGGGCCGGGGACACGAACACGTCCGCGTCCGTGATCCGCTCGATGCGCCAGTTCTGGGCCCCGAAGGCAAAGACCTGGCCGAGCCGGGCCTCCCAGACGAAGACCTCGTCGAGTTCGCCCAGACGGGCGTCCGAGTCCTGGCGGCGAAGCGCATAATAGCCCCGGTCGGCAATGACCCCGCCCGAAGCGTAGAGCCGCAGGAGCGCGCCCTTGCGGGCCGCCACCGTGCCGTCCAGGGCGTCGATGGCCAGAAGCGGAGCCAGTTCGGGAATGCGGGTGGCGGCGTAGCGGCCGGCCAGCATGGAAAGGGTCAGGTCGAAGGCCCGGCGGGACAGGTCGCGGTAGGGCCAGGCCTGGCGCACGGCGTGGTACAGGGCGTCCACGTCCCAGGCCTCCACTCCGCACATGGCCACCAGGGTCTGGGCCAGGACGTCGAGGGGGGCCAGGACCGGCCGGATGGGCTCGATGTCGCGGGCATGGGCGGCCCTGGCCATGACCGCGGCCTCGAGCAGGTCCTTTTCCGTGGTCGGCAGGAACACGGCCCGGCTGACCTCGCCGACCCGGTGGCCGGACCGGCCGATGCGCTGCACCGCCGCGCTGACCGTGGGCGGACACTCCACGAGCAGAACCTCGTCCACCGCGCCGATGTCGATGCCGAGCTCCAGGGAGTTGGTGGCCACCACGGCCTTGAGTTCCCCGGCCTTGAGCCTGGCCTCCACGGTCTGGCGCAGTTCCCGCGAAAGCGACCCGTGGTGGGCGTAGGCCAGGACGTCGGGTTGGTCGTCGTTGATGAGCCTGGCCAGCTTTTCGCACAGCTTGCGGCTGTTGACAAAGACCAGGGTGGACCGGTTGGCCAGGACGCGGCGGCGGACGTCGTCGGCCAGGATCTGGATGAACGAGGTTCGCGGCGCCCGGTCCTCGGGCCAGACGGGATAATGCACCCGGACGTCCATCCGCTTCTCGGCCCGGCTTTGGACCACGGCCACCGGACGCGCAACGAGGTGCGGATCGGCCGGGTCGCCGGCGCGGGCAAAGCCGCCGACCATGGCCGCCACGGTCTCAAGGGGCGAAACCGTGGCCGACAGGGCCACCCGCTGGAACTCGCCGGCAAGGCCGACGAGCCGCTCCACGGCGGACAGCAGGAACACGCCCCGCTTGGACCCGGCCACGGCGTGGATCTCGTCCAGGATGACCAGGCGCACGCCGGGCAGCATGGTGCGGCCGCCCTTGGAACTGAGGAGCAGGCTCAAGGATTCCGGCGTGGTGATGAGGATTTCCGGCGGCTGGCGCAGCATGCGGCGGCGGTCCTCGGACGAGGTGTCGCCGCTTCGGATCTCGGCCCGGATGACGGGCAGGTCCTGGCCGGCGGCGGCGAAGGCCCGGCGCAGGCCGGCCAGGGGGACGAGCAGATTGGCCCGCACGTCCGTGCCCAGGGCCTTGAGCGGCGAGACATAGACCACGGACACCCGGCCGGTGGGCCAGGCGCCCGTGGCCAGGCTGTTTAAGGCCGCAAGAAACGCGGTCAGGGTCTTGCCGGAACCGGTCGGGGCCACGGCCAGAACATGCTCCCCGGCCGCGATCCTCGGCCAGGCCAGCGCCTGGATGTCCGTGGGGCTGCCGACGTTTTCCGTGAACCAGCGGGCGACGAGGGGGTGGAACAGGGACAGCATGGCCCAAGGATACGATCCCGAGACCAGAGAGGCAAAACTTTTCCCTGATTCTTTTCCTTTCAATAAATTAAATTTAATCAGTATGTTGTCTCAATAAGGAACAATCAAGGAACAGACTTGGAACAGCTTTGCCTGCAAAACGAACAACAAGGCATCAGGCTCGGGCGTCCGGGCACGTCCATCCCGAGACAAACGGAACACGTTTGGAACACGTAAGGAACATCCGGCAACGCGTTTTGCACAGCCGACGCACAGGCCATTCCCCGGAAAAATGGCTCCAGGCCACGTTCCGCAACGGCATCGGCTCCCTTGATCCGGGCCGTCGGCCAAGCCGCCCTTTGCCGACAGACACGCCTGGCCCTGGGCTTGGAAATAAACCTTTGGCTGCCAGTCCTTCCATTTCGCGCACATGATAAAACATAACTATGAATTTAGCATCTTAGCATCGTTATGAACACGGCAGCGACAGTCCAGGAACCGTTTTCGCCCACGCAAGGAACCGGCAGGCGACAGCCCGGGAACCGGCAACGCACCACACAGAGCTTCCGGAAGGAAAGAAACGAACAGGAAAAGAACAATCAGGCAACAAACATCGAACAGGGCCGAGGGCCGAGACGCCCCTACTCCGCCATCACCGGCCGGACCCGGGTCTCGATTCCCCGGCCGCTCAAGTAGGCGGCGTAGGCCTCGGCATCGGCCAACGTCGCGCACTCCCGCAGCACCAACTGGGCCCGGTCCTGCTCGTCCCAGACCCAGACGTAGGCGTCCGGCACGATGGCCAGAAGCAGCAGTTCCTGGCGCAACCGGACGCGCGCCGCCTCCCGCTGGTCAAAATCCTCCGGATCGTACGGCCCGCCCACGGCCAGCACCCACCAGCCCCGCTCCCCGGCCATGGCTTGCCTCACTTGTCGTTTTCCAAGGGACGCCACACTACCGCACGCCCAGACGCACCACATAACTCCAGTGAAACGGCGCCACGCCCGGTCCCATGGCCGCGGCCTCGCGCCGCACCGCGTCGAGGCCGAAGGCCGCCTCGTCCAGGCCGTGGGCCAGCAGCGCGGCCACGCCGCCGAACGACAGGGCCAGCCCCAGCACCCGCGCCCCGCTTCCCGGCTCCACGTGGTGGGCCAGGACCTGGCGCGTGAACCGGAACCGCCGCGACGCCGCCATCCGCTCCAGATGGCCGCCCTTGTCCCACCGGCAGGCCGCCGTCAGGCGCAGCTTCTCCTCCAGCTCCCTGGCCCGGCGGCGCATGGCGTAAAGCGCCTCCTCGGCCGGACCGCCGAACGACGGGGTCATGTCCGCGTCAATGGCCGCGAACACGCCGCCCGGCCGCAGGATGCGGGCCACCTCGGTGAACGTCGGCTCCGGGTCCATCCAGTGCAGGCTCTGGCTGGCGGTCACGATGTCCGCGCACCCGTGGCCAAGGCCGGTGGCGTCGCCCGATCCATGGCGAAACGACACCGCCTCCCCGCCCGGCAGGCCGACCAGGGATTCCCGGGCCCGCCGCAGCATGTCCGCGCACGGCTCCACGCCGACCACCGCCGTGGCCCGTCCCGCCCACAGCCGGGTGGACAGGCCGGTGCCGCACCCGATGTCCACCACCAGCCCCGGACGTGCGACACGGGCATACCGGCACAGCAGATCGGCGATGCAGACGGGCAGCGCGGGACGGTTGCCGTCGTAGACGTCCGCCAGCCCGTCGAACCGGGCGGCGTTGGGGTGCGTCGTGTTCATGAGAATTCTCCCGCCTCCCTGGTACGCCTTCCCGCCCTCCCTCGCCAGACGCCTCCGGCGGGCGGGGGGGGGGTGGGCCCCCCCCCCCCCCGGCCCCGCCCCAACACGGGGGGTGCGGGGCGGGGGGGCCGCCCGCGGGCGGGGGGAGGTCGGGCCGGGGGGG
>CAZIJE010000200.1:384-4845 GCA_964539435.1 uncultured Desulfovibrio sp. | reverse complement strand
CCAAGCCCCCGCCCCCCCCCCCCCCCCCCCCCCCCCCGGGCGGGGGGGCGGGGGGGGGCCCCCCCCCCCCCCCCGCCGGAGGCATCTTCTTCCACCTCCCCCCTGCGGAAGCGCCTCCAACACGGCCTCCTGGCCGGCCTGGCCGGCCTGGCGGCGGCGTGGCTGCTGTCGCTGACGGGCATCGTGACTTCGTTCGAGGCCCGGACCTTTGACTGGCGGGCCAGGCTCATGGCCCCGGACGGCGGCGGTTCCGACGCGGTGCGGCTGATCCTTCTGGACCAGGCGAGCCTGGACTGGGGGGCCAGGGAAAACGGCCTGTCCTGGCCCTGGCCCAGGGAAGTCTATTCCGTGATCCTGGATTTCTGCCGTCGGGGCGGGGCCAAGGCCGTGGCCTTCGACGTGCTCTACACCGAGCCGTCGTCGTACGGCGTGGCCGACGACACGGCCCTGGCCGCAGCCGGAAAGCGGCTCGGCAACTTCGTCCTGCCGGTCTTTCTCGGCCGCGAGACCGGCCAGGCGACGCAGTGGCCGGCGGACATGCCGGCCGATCCCCTGGCCATTACGGGACTCGGGCCGTGGCTGGCGGAACTGGCGGCCGGCGACGCCCCGATCTTTCCCAAGGCCGCCTTTCCCGTGCCCGAGGTGGCGGCCGGGGCGAAGATTCTCGGCAACGTCAGCCAGGACCCGGACTTCGACGGCGTCTACCGCCGGGTGGGGCTCTTCGGCGTGTTCGACGGCCGGCCCGTGCCGGCCCTGTCCCTGGCCGCCAAGCTGTTGGCCGACCCGACGCTTGCGGCCTCCATCGCGGGCGCGACCCTGCGGCTGGGGCCGGTGGCGGTTCCCCTGGACGAGGCCGGCCGGGCCGTTCCCAGGTGGCGGCGCTCGGCGGATTTTCCGGCCGTGTCCGCCGCCGCCGTCATCCAGAGTGAGCTGGCCCTGCGGGAAGGGGGCGCGCCGTCCCTCGATCCGGAGATGTTTCGCGGCCGCTACGTATTGTTCGGATTTTCCGCCCCCGGGCTCCTGGATCTGCGTCCCTCGCCCGTGGCCGGGGTGACGTCCGGAGTGGAGATCCACGCCCAGGCCCTGCAGAGCCTGTTGACCGGCGATTTCCTGCGCGTTGCGCCGCACTGGTCGGGCTGGCTGCTTGCCCTTGTCCTGGCCGTGGCCGCCGGCTCGGCCGTATCGCTTTCCGCCGGGGCCACGGCCGGGGCGGTCGCCTTCGCCGTCTTTCTGCCGCTGCCCATGGGCCTGGCCCTGATCGCCTACGCCCTGGGTGCGTGGCTGCCCCTGGCCCTGCCGCAGATTGCCGTGGCCGGCGCGCTGGCCGTGGCCGTGCTCGTGGGCTACGCCACCGAGGGCCGGCAGAAGCGGTTCATCAAGTCGGCCTTCCGCCAGTACCTCTCCCCGGACGTCATCGAGGCCCTGATCGCCCACCCGGAGCGCATGAGCCTCGGCGGCGAACTGCGCGAGCTGACCATTTTTTTCTCCGACCTCGAAGGGTTCACGTCCATCTCCGAGGGCCTGGGACCCCAGGAGCTGACGGCGCTCCTCAACCGGTACCTGACGGCCATGACCGACATCATCCTGGAAGAGGGCGGCACCGTGGACAAGTACGAGGGCGACGCCATCATCGCCTTTTGGAACGCGCCGCTTGACCAGCCCGACCACGCCGTCCGGGGCGTGCGCGCGGCGCTGCGCTGCCAGGACCGGCTGGCGGAGTTGCGACCCGCCTTCCGGGACCTCGTGGGCCGGGACCTCTTCATGCGCGTGGGGCTTAACACCGGTCCGGCCGTGGTCGGCAACATGGGGTCCGATTCCCGGTTCGACTACACCATGCTCGGCGACGCCGTGAACCTGGCCTCGCGCCTGGAAGGCATCAACAAGCAGTTCGGCACCCGCACCATGATCTCCAAGGCCACCCGCGACGCCGCCGGCGAGGCCTTTGCCTCGCGCAAGATCGCCCGGGTGGCCGTGGTCGGCCGGGCCGAACCCGTGGACGTGTACGAGCCGCTGTGGCCCGAAGCGGCCGGGCGGCAGGCCGAGGCCCACGCCGGATTCGCCGCCGCCCTGGAGCTTTTCAGCAAAGGCGAGTTTGCGGCCGCCCGGGACGCCTTCGCCGCCCTGGCCGACGCCGACCCGGCCGCCGCGTCCTACGAGCGGCGGTGCCGGCGGCTCATGGCCGATCCGCCGGCCGCCTGGAACGGGGTGTGCGTGCTGACGTCGAAGTAGACGAGAAGAGAACCGCGACGGCGCAAGGGCCGGGAGGGGTTACGCCCCTTCCGGCCCTTCGCTTTCTGCAAATCCCAGCCGCAAAAGGCCCTGCCGGTCCTCGGCCACGGACGCGCCGGCCGTGGTCAGGTAGTCGCCGACCATGAGCCCGCTGGCCCCGGCGGCCATGGGGGCCAGCGGGTCGGTTTTGCCGAACACGGCGGGCCGGCCGCCGCAGATGCGGATATGGCGGTCCGGCAGGAGGAAGCGCAGCAGGATGACGATGCGCAGGGCCTCGTCCGGGGCGAGCACGGGCCGGTCGGCCAGGGGGGTGCCGGGGATGGGGGAGAGGAAGTTGACCGGCACGGAGAAGACGCCGGCCTCAAGGAGGGTGCGGGCTAGGTCGGCCCGGTCGTCCCAGGTCTCGCCCATGCCGAAAAGCCCGCCGGAGCAGACGGGGATGCCGCGCGCCCGGCACTGGCGCAGCACCTCGAGGTTGTCCTCGAAGGCGCGGGTGGTGCAGATGGCGGGGTAAAAGGCCCGGGAGGTCTCGAGGTTGTGGTGGTAGGCGGCCAGGCCGGCGGCCTTGAGACGGGCCAGGGCCTCGCCGGGCAGGACGCCGAAGGAGGCGTCGGCGGCCAGGCCGAGGGCGGCGATGCCGGCCAGGGCGTCGGCGGCCTTGGCGAATTCGGCCTCCGGCAGGGCCTTGCCCGAGGCCACCACGCCGAAGCGGCCCACGCCCGAGGCCCGCATGGCCGCGGCCGCCGCCACGATGCGCTCGGGTTCGAGGAACGGGTGCTCGGGCGATTCGGTCGGGTAGTGGCCGGACTGGGCGCAGAAGGCGCAGTCTTCGCCGCAGCGGCCGGATTTGGCGCTGATGATGGCGCACAGCGAGGCGACGCGGCCGACCCGTGCTTGCCGGACGGCGTCGGCGGCCTCGGCCCAGGCGGCGAGGTCCGGGCCCTTGGCCCGGGGCAGCAGGGCAAGGAGCCGTTCCTGGTCGGCATCGGACAGGAAGCCGCCGGCCAACAGCGGCCGGGCCAGCGCGGCGGCGACACTTTTGTTTTCAGGCATGGCGTGCTCCGGAGGATGGCTTGTATCCCTGGCGGGCCGATCGGGCAAGCGGACCGTTGGGCAGTGTTTGCCCGCCGGACGGCTTGCCTTTTCAGCGGATTTTTTTCATAAGGTACAAAGGAAGTTACACCCGCTTGTCCACGGGCAGGCGGCGCGTCCCCATCCCGGGCGCGGCACGGGTCCGGGCGGGCTCGGATGGCCGCCCCTGCCGAGAGACTTCAACCAAAGGAGCGAGACGTGAAGCGAACGAGCGTGCGAAAACTGGTGTGCGGGCTGTTTGTGGCCTTGACCGTGGCCGTGGCGGTCCCGGCCCTGGCCGCGGACTACGAAATTCCGGTGGTGACCGGCGAGCATTGGCAGAAGTCCACGCCGCAGGAGCGCAAGGCCTTTCTCGTGGGCGCGGCCACCATCATCGAGCTGGAGCAGGAAGTGCAGGGCACACCGCCTGCCAAGAAGAGCACCATCGACGTCTGGGCCAAGGGACTCTCGAACTTCACCTTCGACCAGATGGTGGCGGCCATCGACCAGTGGTATGCCGCCAACCCGGGCAAGCTCAACCGTCCGGTGGTGGAGGTCATGTGGTACGAGCTGGCCAAGCCCAACTGTCCTGCCGATGTCTTGCAGAAGATGGGCCAGGACGACCAGACGCCTCCTCCCGGCAAGAAGGCCGGCAAGGGCAAGACCGGCAAGACGTACTAGCGGCCGTTCCCAATGACGCGGCCAAGCCTTATTTTGTGAGACGAGTCCTGTAACCGGCGCCGGAGGGAGGTCTCCCGTCCGGCAGCGACAAAGGAGGAGGCCATGAAACGTATAAGCGCGATTCTCGCCGCCCTGATGCTGGTCGGCAGTCTCGGCTGCACCAATATGACGAAAACCCAGCAGGGCGCGCTGTCCGGCGCGGCCCTCGGGGCCGGCGCCGGCGCGGCCATCAGCGCCATCTCCGGCGGCAACGCCGGCATCGGCGCGGGCATCGGCGGCGCCCTCGGCGGCATTGCCGGCGGCCTGATCGGCCATTCCCAGGAGCGGGGCTACTACTAGCGGCCTTGCCCTCTCCCGGAACTGCCGGCGGGCCGGTGGCGGAAGCGTCGCCGGCCCGCTTTCGTGAAGTCCAGACCTCTGTTGCGGAGGGTCCGGGAGGGGATCATCCCCTCCCGGCCGCCGGAGGCATTTTCCTCTTCT
>CAZIJE010000200.1:0-374 GCA_964539435.1 uncultured Desulfovibrio sp. | reverse complement strand
GCGCCGGCGGCGAAGCCCGAGGCCCAGGCCCAGTGGAGGTTGAAGCCGCCGAGCCGGCCGGTCACGTCGAGGAGTTCGCCGATGACGAAAAGCCCGGGCGCGGCCGTGGCTTCGAGGGTCTTGGAGGAGATGGCCGCCGTGTCCACGCCGCCGAGGGTCACTTCGGCCTTGGCGTAGCCTTCGGCCCGGGCCGGGGTGAAGGGGAAGGCGGACAGGGCCTCGGCCAGGGCGCGGCGTTGCCGCTTCGACAGGTTGGCCACGGTTCCGGACAGGTCGAGCCGGGCGCACAGCGCGGCCGCCAGCCGCTTGGGCAGGTGGCGGGCCAGGGCGTTTTTGAGCTCCAGCCGGCCGGCGTCGGCCAGGACGTCCTCGGG
>CAZIJE010000199.1:0-4922 GCA_964539435.1 uncultured Desulfovibrio sp. | reverse complement strand
CCCCCGCCAGCACGACCGCCCGGACCAGCCGGGGGCCCGGGAAGCGCCTCCGGCGGCCGGGCAAACCCAAAACGAAAAAAGGGTTTCCCCGGCCCCCTTCCCAAAAAATTTCAAGGGGCTTCGCGTGGCGCGCGAGGCCCCTTGTTGTTTGAAAAATCCAGTCGGCTTGCGACACCCGGGTCCGTTCCCGTCGCCGGGGCATCAGACCCTTATGTCCACGGGCTCGGTCGCGGGCGGCGTCTGCGCCGTCCGTTGCACTGCATAGCCCATGACCGCGACATCCGTGGCGGCGGCCGGCGTTTCGGGCGAGGCCGGGGAGGGCTGGGCGGCGTTTTCCCCGGCGGCTTCGGTGGCGGCTGTTGCCGTGGTCGCGGGAGATTCGGCGGGTGGCGCGCCTTGCGCATCGGCGCTTGCCCCGGCTTCGGCGGGCGTGGCCGTTCCGGTCTTCCCGGTCGTGTCGGTCTGGGCGGCCTGGGCTGCATCGTTCTGGGGCTGTGTCGCTTCTTCCGCCCGCTGTTCGATGTCTTCCTGGATGTCGTCCAGGTTCCTGGCCGACTCGTCCGCGACTTCGTCCTCAGTCGCGCGCTTTACACCGTCATTTACGCGGTGCTGCATGCGGGTTGCGGCGGCGTAGGTCGCATCGCCGCTTGAAACCTGCATGGTGGAGGTCAGCAGGGAGTATTGCGCGGCGAGCCCGTCGAGCAGGGACCCCATCCTGTCGCCGAAGCTGTTCGCGGTCTGGAGGCTCGAAACGGTCGCCTTTATGTATTTGGAACTTGTGGATTCCGTTGTGACGAAATTTGCGGCCAGCGCATTGGACGCATCCGAGCCGGTTGTTCCCAAGGCCCGCTGGTAGGCGGAGCTGTCCGTCGCGTCGGCCTGTTGTCGGGGAGACGCGGCCGGCGTTTGCGTGAGGGATGGCCAAACCGTGGAAGAGGGGGTCGTGCTCCCGATGTCCATGCCAGCCTCCCGTGTTCGTTCTCATGTTTCCTATCGGCCGGCTACGGAGAAAACTATAGGATCTGTCCGATATCGGTTTTGCCGAAAAAAATTGCGGTCCCGCGTCCCGGTTCCGGTCCCACACCCTTCCCGCCCGGCCGGGACGGAGTCCCGTCCGCAAGTCCTCTTTTCGTCATCACGCCCTCAGGCCGTGAGTCCGCCGTCGATCTCCAGGATTGCGCCGGTGATGTAGGACGCGCCCGGACCGGCCAGGAAGGCCACGCCGGCCGCGATCTCCTCAGGCCGGCCGTAGCGGCCGAGAGCCGCCTGGGCCTTGAGGGAGGCGGCGAAGTCGCCGGTTTCGGGGTTCATGTCCGTGGCGATCGGGCCTGGCTGGACCACGTTGACGGTGATGCCGCGCGGCCCGAGGTCCCGGGCCGCGCCCTTGGTGAAGCCGGCCACGGCCGCCTTGGTGGCCGTATAATCGGCCAGGCCAGGGAAGCCGACGCGCGTGGCCACGCACGAGCCGATGGTGATGATCCGGCCGCCCTCGGCCATGACCCTGGACGCGGCCCGGATGACGGCCGTGACGCCCGTGAGGTTGACGCTGTAGAGCCTTTCCAGGGCATCCTGGCTCGGGCTTGCGTCGTCCACCCGGCCCATCTCGCCGACTCCGGCGTTGGCGACCAGGATGTCCAGCTTCCCGAACCGTTCGACCACGGCCGCGACGAGTTCGGCCATGCGGGCCGGACTGGCCTGGTCGGCGGCAAAGGCCGCCGCGCCCACGCCCAGCCCCTCCAGGTCCCGGACCACGGCCTGGGCCTTGTCCGCCGAGGCCACGTAACTCACGGCCACGTTCGCGCCCTGGGCGGCCAGGGCCCGGGCCACGGCCGCGCCGATGCCGCGCGAGCCGCCGGTGACAAGGGCCACCTTGCCTGCCAGTTCCTTGCACATGGAGCGCCTCCCTTGCCGGGTAAAGGGTTTTCAATCCTCTCCCGCATACGGCGACGCCTTACGCCCGTCAAACGAATTTCCGCGCCACCTCCCGACCCCCCATCGAGGGGGTCCGGGGGGAATCATTCCCCCCGGCCGCCGGAGGCATTCCCCCTTCCCTCCTACTTCCTGAGCAACCGCAACCCGTTGCCGATGACCAGCAAGCTTGTTCCCATGTCCGCGAACACGGCCAGGAGCATGGAGCCGTAGCCGAAGAACGTGAGCGCGAGCACCAGGCCCTTGAGCCCGAGGGCCAGGGCGATGTTCTGCTGGAGCACGGCCACCGTGGCCCGCGAGAGGCGGATGAAGGCGGCGAGCTTGCGCAGGTCGTCGTCCATGATGGCCACGTCGGCCGTTTCGATGGCCGCGTCCGTGCCGGCCGCGGCCATGGCGAAACCGATGTCCGCCCGGGCCAGGGCCGGGGCGTCGTTGATGCCGTCGCCGACCATGGCCACGAGACCCTTTCGGTCGGCCCGCCCGGTCAGGGCGTCCACGGCGGCGGCCTTGTCGGCCGGCATCTGGTCGCCCCGGGCCGCGTCGATGCCGGCCTCCCGGGCGATGGCCGCCACGGTGTGGGGATTGTCGCCGGAAAGGAGCAGGGTTTCGACGCCCAGGGCGTGGAGCCCGGCCACGGCCTCCCTACTGTGGCCGCGCAGGGCGTCGGCGGCGGCGAAAAGGGCCAGCACGCCCTGGGCGTCGGCCAAAAGGACCGTGGTCTTGCCCGCGTTCTCCAACGCCTCCAGCCGGGCCTCCAGGGCCGGGGAGCACAGGCCCAGTTCCTCGATCAGCCGGTGGTTGCCGAAGTGGTGGACCCGGCCGTCCACCGTGGCCCGGACGCCGAGGCCGGGCAGGGCCGTGAAATCGGCCACGTGGCGGGGCGTCAGACCGTCTTTTTCGGCTGCTGCGGCCACGGCCCGGGACACGGGGTGGTCGGACCGGCCGGCCAGGCTGGCGGCGATGGCCCGGTTCACGGCCGCGTCGCCGGACAGGTTCACGAAGTCGGTCTGGGCCGGCCGGCCGGTGGTCAGGGTGCCGGTCTTGTCCAGGACCACCGTGCCGATGTCCCGCCCCCGCTCCAGAAACAGCCCGCCCTTGACCAGGATGCCGCGCCGGGCGGCGGCGGCCAGGCCGGAGACCACGGACACGGGCGTGGAGATGACCAGGGCGCAGGGACAGGCGATGACCAGGATGACCAGGCCCTTGTAGATCCATTCCGCGAATCCGCCGCCTCCGGCCAGGGGCGGGACCAGGGCCACGGCCAGGGCGAAGGCGAAGACCGCCGGGGTGTAGACGGCGGCGAACCTGTCCACGAACCGCTGCGTCCTGGCCTGCTTGCCCGGCGAGGCCACCACGGCCCGGGTGATGCGGGCCAGGGTCGAATCCGTGGCCAGGGCCGTGGAGGTGAAGACGAGCTCCCCCTCCTGGTTGACCGTGCCGGCGAAAAGCGTATCGCCGGGCCCCTTTTCCACGGGCAGGCTCTCGCCCGTGATCGGCGACTGGTCCACCGCGGACCGGCCCTCGAGGACCAGGCCGTCAAGCGGCGCCCGCTCCCCGGGCCGCAGCCGCACCACGGCCCCGACCGGCACCCCGGCGGCCGGCACGGCCGCGAACGTTCCGTCCGGCCCGCGCACGGTGGCCTGCTCCGGAGCCAGGGCCAGGAGCGCGGTCACGGCGTTGTTGGCCCGGATGAGGGAAAAGGACTCGATCTGCTCGGCAATGGCGAAAAGGACCATGACCATGGCCGCTTCGGAAAACTGGCCCAGGAGCAGCGCGCCCGTGGCCGCGATGGACATGAGGGCGTTGATGTTGAGGTCGCGGTTGCGCAGGGCCACGAACCCCTTTCTGTAGATCGGCAGGGAGCTTGCCAGGATGGCGATCAGGGCGCAGGCCGTCGGCAGCCAGGGCGTGGCCCAGCCGCGCCAGGCGGCAACCTCGGCCAGCACGGCCAGGGCCAGGGACGCGCCCTGAACCGGGGTGATCCAGGCGCCGGCCTGCTGGACCGTCGGCCGCGCGGTTCCGGCCCCGGCCGTGACCGGCACGGCCTCCATGCCCAGCGCCGCGATGGCCGCGACAATGGCGGCCGCGTCCGGCAGGTCGTGGTGCACGGTCAGCTCCCGGGCCAGCAGGTTGAACCGCAGCCCGACGACGCCCGGCTTGCCGTCCAATGCCTTGCGGATCATCCGCTCCTCGGTGGGGCAGTCCATGGCCTGGATGCGGAAGGTGTCGTGGCGGGCGGCCTCGGGCGCGGGGCCGTCGGCTTCCGAGGCCGCCGGCGGGGTCGGGCAGGCCTTGTCGCCGCAACAGCACGGGACCTGCTTCTTGAAGTCGAGCGGTTCCAGCGAAACATGGCCCTGGCCATGTCCATGGGCGTGTTCGTGGGCGGACATGGAAAATCCTCCTTGCGTCGGGAGTCCCCATGAGACACCCTGGAGCGACTCCAGGGTCAAGGGCTATTTTTCAGGAGGAACCAAATCATGCGCATCGGCGAACTGGCCAGACGGACCGGGTGCAAACCCGACACGGTCCGCTTCTACGAAAAGCAGGGGCTGCTGGCCGCGCCGGCCCGCACCGACGGCAACTACCGGCTCTACGACGCCGCGCACCTGGCGCGGCTGACGTTTGTCCGCAACTGCCGGGCCCTGGAGATGAACCTGGACGAGATCCGGCTGCTCCTGGCCGTCATGGACGGGGCCGGCCACGACTGCGGCGAGGTCCTGACGGTGCTCGACGCCCACATCGGCCATATCGCCGACCGCGTTGCCCGGCTCCAGGACCTGCAAGCCCAGTTGCAGACCCTGCGGGAACGGTGCACCGGCGTCACGCCCGTGGAGGAGTGCGGCATCATTCGGGAACTGACCGAGCCGGGGAAGGTCGTCCGGGACGGCGCGGCGTAGGAAGGAGGAGAGGGAGGATGCCTCCGGCGGCCGGGAGGAGATCACCCCCTCCCGGACCCTATATGGACCCGCCCGAAGTCAAGGGCTTTTGAAAGC
>CAZIJE010000198.1:0-4924 GCA_964539435.1 uncultured Desulfovibrio sp. | reverse complement strand
AGGGGGTCGCGCTCGAAGTTCCAGGCCGCCAGGGCGGCGGCCGTCCCGGCCAGGGCCGGGTCCGCCACGGCGGCCGCGTCCAGGGCGGCGGCCTGGCTCCGTGCCAGCCACGGCCCCTCCAGGCCGAAGGCCAGGAGCGGCGCGGCCCGGCGCAGACGGCCCGGCGGCGGGAAGGCCGCCACGTCGGGGCGTCCGGGCAGATCAGGCGTCACGGTTTGACGAACACGGCATTACAGGGCATGTTAAGTGGATCATTCGCATCATTACCATTCGTCGTCTCCGGTCCGCTGGGCGACGGCGCAGGGGAACCGTATGCTTTGGAAAAATCATGGTCTGGCGCTTGCCGCCCTGCTGGCGGGCCTGGCTGTGGCCCTTTGCGCGGGGTGCAGCAAATACGACAGCCTCGAACGGAACATGCAGTATGTTTCCAACGATTTGTTGCGTCAAGACGCCGTGACGGCCTGGGAGACGGCCACGGCCGCCCATGACCGGTGGCGCAAGGCCGGCGGCGGACGCGAGGCCGGCAACGCGGCCTTCGAGGCCTACCAGGACGCCTTCCTCAAGTACGCCATTGTCTACAACGAACTGCTGGAACGGCAAAACGCCTCCATGACCTCGAAACTGCGCGCCGTGACCGACGAGGTTCCGCCGCCGCCGCCGGGCACGGCTCCGGCCGCGTCGCGGAAACCGGCCCCCACGGATGCGCCCCCGGCCACGCCCCAGCCACAGACCCGGCAGCTCAACGACGCCACGCCGGCCCGGCCCCTGGAAAAGGCGGCCCAGCCGAAGGCCGCCACGCCGGCCGGGGCCGCGCCCCGGGCCGACGCCGCCCTGGCCGGCGGCGATCGCTACGTGGTCGCCTCGGGCGACACCCTGCACCTGATCGCCAAGCGTCACGGCGTCAGCGAAAAGAGCCTGATGGAGGCCAACGGCATCACGGACCCCAAAAAGCTGGCCGCCGGCAAGGCGCTGACCATCCCGGCCCAATAACCGTCCGGCGCGGTTCCGCCCTGTCTGGTTTTTCAGGCCTTCGGCTGCCCGCCGAAGGCCTTTTTCATGGCCCCTGCCAACTTGACGAGCCGTTTCTCGTAGGTGTGCTCGGCCAGGACCCGCGCCCGGCCGGCGGCCGCGAGCCGCTGCCGGTCGGCCGGCCGGGCCAGGTAGTGGCGGACCAGGTCCGGGATCTCGGCCGGGTCGGCGTACACGGCCATTTCCCGGCCCGGCTCGAAAAGGGCTCCCAGCTGCTCCCGGGCGTCGGTCAGCACGAAGCCGCCGGCGGCCGGCACGTCGAAGACCCGCTGGTTGACCGCGCCCTTCATCTGCAGGCTCGTGCAGTTGAGGTTGACGTCCGAGCGCGGGTAGAATCCGGGCAGGTCGTCGTAATAATCGAGCTCTGGCAGCCGGCTCCAGTCCCGGCCGGCCCCGGGCAGGACCTTTTCCCAGGCCCCGTCCCCGACGATGCGCGGCGCAAAGGGCAGGATGCCCCGGACGCAGGCCAGGCGGTAGCGCCGGGTGGCCTCCCAGGTCAGGGCCAGTTCCGCGTCCAGCCGGGCCTCGGCCGTGGGCAGGGCGGCGAAGGCCGGGCCGCAGGCCGGGTGGGCGGCGAGGAAGGCCTGGGCGCTTTTCTCCGGCGAGGCCGCGAATCCGGCCGCCGCTCCGGGCAGGGCCCGGGCCAGGGCCGGGTGGGGCGCAAGCCGGGCCAGGGCCTTGGCGGCCTGGGGAACCATGGACGCGCCCACGAACGAGGCCCGGGCCCGCCAGGGGTGGGGCGCGGCCGGATCGGCCAGGGGCTTGAACCGGGCCGGGTCCGTGGCCAGGGGCAGCCAGGCGGCGTGGGAAAAGCCCAGGTCGGAAAGCGCCGGCAGGGCGTCGGCGTCGTAGGAGAAGACCATGGTCAGGGGCGTGGCCAGGGCCGC
Organism: uncultured Desulfovibrio sp.; assembly: GCA_964539435.1. Classification (GTDB taxonomy): domain Bacteria; phylum Desulfobacterota; class Desulfovibrionia; order Desulfovibrionales; family Desulfovibrionaceae; genus Solidesulfovibrio. Next base: position 3,008 of record CAZIJE010000198.1, on the reverse strand, counting down.
GTAGTCGTGGAGGATGAGCCTCGGGCTGTCCACGAACCACGAGGCCAGGGGCAGGCCGAGGCCGGCCAGCAGGTCCGCCAGCCGGCCGTCCCGGTCCAGGCCCAGGTGGTTGACGGTCAGGGCGAAGTCCGGCCGGAAATCGGCCACGGCCTCCAGGATGGCGGCCACGGTCCCGGCCTCGCCGGTCTCGCCCGCGCCCGTGGCCACCCGGCGAAACGGCAGACCCAGGCGGGCCAGCGCCCCTTCGATCTCGCGGTACAGGAAATAGGGCCGCCACAGGATGAGCACCCGGGGCGGGCCGGCGGCGAATTTCGGATAGGCCGCGCGGTCCCGGAAGGCGGCGTAGCCGCGAAGGGCGGCCGCCGCTCCGCCGTACCAGGCCGGGTCGAGACGGGGGTAGAGGGGATGGGCGATGACGCACAGGGCCGCGAATCCGGCCGCCCGGGCCGCGTCCGTGACCGTGGCCGCCGCTTTGCCCGGGTCGGGGTCGTCCAGGAACCGGACGCCGGGGTCGTGGGCCAGGGCGGCGCGCAGTCCGGTGGCCGCGTCCATGGCCGTCTCCCGGTCCAGGACGAAGATCGGGCCGGCGTAGGCCGCGCGCACGGCCCGGATGCCGGCTCCGAGCCCGGCCCCGACAAAGACCGGCAGGCCGCCGGCCGCGAGGGCGGCCAGGGCCCGGTCCGCCTCGGCCTTGGCCCCGCCCCGGCCGGCCAGGTGCCAGGTCCGGTCGCCCACGGCCAGGCGGACGTCGCACAGGGTCCCGTCCGGGTCGCGCAGCGCCGTGGCGGCGTAGGACAGGGGAGGGGGCGGGGCGGCCATGGCGGTCAGCGGAGCTGCAGGATGCGGGTGACGGCCTTGCCCGGGATGCTGACGATGCCCTGGAGCACGCGGTAGACCATGTCGCCGATCAGCTTGCTGCGGTCGATGGTCAGCTTGGGGCCGTCCAGGGGGCCGATGATGGTGGCCGGCACTTGGCCGCCGCCGGTCAGGGCGGCCATGAGCGACAGGTTGATGGACTCGTCGCGCAGGTCCACGAAGCCCTTGCCGGCCACGCGCATGCGCGGGCTTTCGATCAGGAAGTCCTCGCTGTGGGCCACGCCGCCCCTGGCCGACCAGGAGGAGGAAAAGACGTCGAAGGGGATGCGGTCGTAGGTCGGCTGCTCGCCGGGCTTGGCCGGCTCCCGGACCTTGAGGCTGCCCCGGGTGATCTGGAGGCTGCCATTGCCGCCGAGGTTGCCGCGCAGTTCCTCCTCGTTTTCGCCGCTGGTCTTGGCCGCCACGATGAAGGTGCCGGACCCGGAATCCAGGGTGTTGCCCTCGGCCCAGTCCCACAGGAACCTGGCGATCTCGATGCTTTCGAGCTTGAGCTCGATCAGGGTCTTGAGCGCCGTGTCCCGGGCGTCGCCGCGCATCTCCACGGAAAACCGGCCGCCGTAGAAGCGCGGCGACTCCTGGCGGAAGGTGAACTGCCCGCCCTTGGCGTGGAACATGGCGGTGGCCCCGTCAAAGACCACGTTGCCCTTTTTGAGCCACCCCACCGAAACCTTGGCCTCCAGGGCCAGCTCCCGCAGGAGCCGCAAGTCCAGGGGCTTGCGGCGTTCGGCCAGGGACGGCGGCCCGGACGATGGGACATGGGGAAAATAGGCGTCGCAATCGAGCCGGTCCACGCTCAGGTCCCACTTGCCGCGCCTGGGATCGTACTCCGGAACCGTGCCCGAGCCGGACAGGGTGGCCCCGTCCAGGGACAGGGCCAGCCGCTTGATCTCCAGGCCGTCGGCCGTGGCCGCGCCGGACGCCGACAGTCCGGCCTTGGCGAGCCGGTCGGCCGGCAGGCCCGACGGCAGGGCCACGCCCCACTCCGCCAGCACGGCCCTTGGCGCCACGGGGCCGGTTTCCACGGAAAAGGCGATTGGCGCGCGCTCGCCGGCCTTGCGCGACAGCTTGATAGTAGCCGCAAGCGCGCCGACGTCCAGGCGCAGGCCGCTCGTGGCGAACCCGCCCGAGCCGTCAGGGTTCACCGGCCCGGCCAGGGTGGCCTTGACCGGCCGGCCCGATGCGCCGTTGCGGACCAGGGCCGAGGCCTCGACCTTGACCGGCCCGGGGTCCTTGAGCCGGCCGGCCTTGTCCAGGGCCACCGGCCCGGAGGCCGCGAGTTTGAGGTCCCGCAGGCCGAGTCCCGAATCCAGGGCCACGGCCAGGGCGGCGTCGCCGTCAAAGGCGTCGCCGCCGCCCTCGCGGCCCTTGAGGGTCAGGACGGCCTTGGGGGCGGCCAGGACCTGCCGCTTGGCTCCCGTGCCGTGGACCAGCTGGGCCGCCTCGGCCTCGACCGTGGCCGTGACCGCGCCCGGCCGGCCCTTGCCGTCCCCCGAAGCTTCCAGGGCGCCCTTGACCGACAGCTGGCCGGCCAGACCCGCTTGGCCCGGCAGTCGGGCGGCCTCGGCCCCGGCCAGTTGCAGGGCGGCGGCCAGGCGGCCGGTGGGGTCGGCGTCGATCTTGCCCGTCAGCCTGCCGCCGAAGAGTTCCCCGCCCGTGACCAGGCCTTCGGCCTTGCCCGAGGCCAAGTCCACGGCCAGGGCCACGTTGCGGGCCTCCAGGCCCTTCAGCAAAACCCGCTCGGCCCGGAGCTTCCCCTCGGCCCGCAGCGGCGTCCCGTTGCCGGCGGCTCCCCCGGCCCCGGCCGTGACCGCGCCGAGCCGGTCCAGGTCCACGGTGTCGGCCCCGCAGTCGAAGGTGACCAGGCCGTCTCCGGACGCGTCGTAGGCGATCTGGCCACGCAGGAGGGTCTGCCCGATCCGGGCCTCCAGGCCCGAAAGCGAGGCCTTGGCCACCAGATTTTGGCCGCCCGGGGTGACGAGAAAGGTTCCCTTGGCGTCCAGCGGCCCGGCCGGCAGGTCGGGAGGGGCCAGGCCGAGGACGGCCAGGGCATGGGCCGGCTCCGGGCTCTGGACGAGCAGGTTGCCCCGGGCCGCGTCCGGGTGCAGGCGGCCGAGGAGCCGCGCCCGGCTGGG
>CAZIJE010000197.1:0-4972 GCA_964539435.1 uncultured Desulfovibrio sp. | reverse complement strand
AGGCAGGGAGGGTCCGGGAGGGGCTTAGCCCCTCCCGGCCGCCGGAGGCATCTTCACCACACCGTCAATGAGGTACCGCCAATATGAATGACGACGTCGCCCGGTTCGACGCGCGGGCAGCGGCCTGGGACGCCAATCCGTTCCGCCGCGCCCTGGCCCGGGACATCGCCGCGGCCATGGACGCGGCCGGGCTGTTCAAGGACGCCGTGGCCGAGGCCCTGGACTTCGGCTGCGGCACGGGACTCCTCACCCTGGAGCTGGCCGGCCGGTGCGGCCATGTGACCGGACTGGACACCTCGGCCGGCATGCTGGCCGCGCTCGACGCCAAGATCGAGGCGGCGGGGCTCGGCAACGTGACGACCCTGCTCGTGGACCTGGCCGCCGGCGATCCCCTGCCCGGCCATTACGACCTGGTGGCCAGCGCCATGGCCCTGCACCACGTGCCCGAGCCCCAGGCCGTGCTCGGCCGGCTCCTCGCCGCCATGCCGGCCGGCGGACGCCTGGCCCTGGCCGACCTGGACAGCGAGGGCGGGCATTTTCACGACGACAACGCCGGGGTCCACCACTTCGGCTTCGACCGGCTGGAGCTGGCCGACCTGCTGGCCGGCATGGGCTTCGCCGACATCGACGCCAGGACGGCCGCGGTCATCGAGAAGCCGGCCAAGGACGGAACCGTGCGTCCCTTCACGGTTTTCCTCATGACCGCCCGCCGCCCCGCGTCCGGGAGAATCACTCTCCCCACCCCTACCGTGCCCGGGAAAAATGTATTATAGGGCCTTCCCACCCCACGAAACAGAGGACTTTTCATGATCGGCATATCCAAGCTTTATTGCGGCGGCGTGGAGCCGTCCGACGCCCTGCGCTACGGACGCCACTCGGGCAAGCTCCCGTCGCACCTCCTGCAATTTTCCAAAGATAAAAAGCCCGTCGTGGTCTGGAACATGACCCGCCGGTGCAACCTCAAGTGCGTGCACTGCTACGCCAAGGCCGTGGACCCGGACGGTGTGGACGACATCGGCACCGTGGAGGCCAAGGCCATGATCGACGACCTGGCCGCCTACGGCGCGCCGGTCATGCTCTTTTCCGGCGGCGAGCCCCTGGTGCGCAAGGACCTGAGCGAACTGGCCTCCCACGCCACGTCCAAGGGCATGCGGGCCGTCATTTCCACCAACGGCACCCTGATCACCCGTGAAAAGGCCCGGGAGCTCAAGTCCGTGGGCCTGTCCTACGTCGGCATCTCCCTGGACGGCGGGGAAGAGGTCCACGACCTGTTTCGCGGCGTGCCCGGCTCGTTCAGGAAGGCGTTGCAGGGGATCGAGAACTGTCAGAAGGAAGGGCTCAAGGTGGGCCTGCGGTTCACCATCAACAACCGCAACGCCGGCGAGGTCCCCAAGCTCTTCGACCTGCTGCGCGACCTGGAAGTGCCTCGCATCTGCTTTTACCACCTGGTCTACTCCGGCCGGGGATCGGAGCTGATCAAGGAGGACCTGGACCACGCCGCCACCCGGGCCCTGCTCGACGTGATCATGGACCGGACCCGGGCCCTGCACGACGCCGGCCTGCCCAAGGAGGTCCTGACCGTGGACAACCACGCCGACGGCCCCTACGTCTACCTGCGGCTCCTGCGCGAAGACCCGGCCCGGGCGGCCGAGGTCATGGAGCTGCTGTCGTTTAACGAGGGCAACAATTCCGGCCGGGGCATCGGCTGCATCTCCTGGGACGGCAAGGTCCACGCCGACCAGTTCTGGCGCAACCACGTGTTCGGCAACGTCCGGGAGCGCCCCTTCTCCCAGATCTGGGACGACCCGAACATCGAACTCCTGGCTCAGCTCAAGGACAAGAAGCGCCACGTCAAGGGCCGGTGCGCCGGCTGCCGCTACCTCTCCATCTGCGGCGGTAACTTCCGGGCCAGGGCCGAAGCCGTGTACGGCGACGTCTGGGCCCAGGACCCGGCCTGCTTCCTGACCGACGACGAGATCCGGCCCGAGGAGGAGTAGGAGCTGGGGCGCTGCCCCAGGCCCCGCCGGGGGGAATGATTCCCCCCGGTCCCCCTCGAAGGTTTGGGGCCGGCGAGGCCCCGGGTCCTGCGCCTGCACAAAAAGTAAAAGGCCGGCAGCGAAAGCTGCCGGCCTTTCCTTGTTCGAAACGTCGTGGACGTCGGTCCCGCGTCTGCCCGGACAGGACGGGGGGACCGGGGGGAGTGACTCCCCCCGGCGGGGCGCGGGGCGGAGCCCCGCCCGCTCTTCCTAAAAAAGGGTATGCTGGTCGTCGCGGCTGCCCCGGATGCGGAGCAGGGCTTCCTCGGCCCGGCGGCGCATGCGGAACAGGGCCCGCATGCAGGTCAGGTCGTTTTCCCCGGCAATGGCGGTCAGGGCCTCCACGGCCACGGCCAGACGGGCTTTGTCATCCAACGTTGCGGCGGCCTGGGCGGCCTCCGTTTCCATGGCCTGCCTGGCTTCCTTGGCCTTGGCCAGGGACGCGACGCTTGCGCTCATTGATCCTTCCCCCGAAGACGCCGTGTTGGCGGTTGCGTTTCGGCGCGCGTCATACTCCCGGGGACCGGGCCTGTAAAGGGGCCTGTTGACCAGCTCTTGGGAAAAGGAATAGAAGAACATAAGCGACGCGGCCTGGTTGAAGGACGCGCGCGGGGGGACAAGCCGTGGGCAGGTTACCCGTGGACGCCCTGGAACCGGGCATGACCCTGGCGTCGGACCTTCTGGGGCCCGACGGCCAGATGCTGTTGCCCAAGGGCATGGTCCTTGGCGAGAGCCACATCGCCAGCCTGCGGCGTCGGGGCGTGGCCATGGCCGAGGTGGCCGGCGACGGGGAGACCGGGGTTGACGACGCGGACCTCGATCCGGCCCTGATCCAGGCCAGCGCGGCCCATGTTTCCCGCCGTTTCGCTGCCAACGACCTGACCCATCCGGCCATGGCGGCCCTGTTCGAGGCGGCCGTCATGGACCAGGCCCGCGCCCTCGCCAGGGGCGCGCAGCTTCTGCCCGAGGCCTTGCCCAACGCCCGGGCCGAATCCATGGGCGACCTGTTTTTCCGCGAGGAGGGGAGCGCCTCCGACTTGGTCGCAAGCGAGGTCAAGCTGGCCTCGTTCCCGGACATCTATTTCAAGATCCGCCAGGTCCTCGATTCCCCGACCAGCACGTCCAGCCAGGTGGCCGACGTCATCAGCAAGGACACGAGCCTGACGGCCAAGCTCCTCAAACTGGTCAACAGCCCGTTTTACGGCCTGCCCCACCGCATCGACTCCATTTCCCGGGCCATCATGGTCCTCGGCGGCCAGGAGGTCTCCACCCTGGCGCTTGGCATCTCGGCCATCAACGCCTTCAAGGACATCCCCCCGGAACTGATCAACATGCGCACGTTCTGGGAGCACTCCGTGGCCGTGGGCGTCTTCGCCCGGCTGCTTGGCGCGGCCGCGGGGCAAAACGGCATGGAGCGCCTGTTCGTGTCCGGCATCCTCCACGACATCGGCCGGCTGATCCTGTTCAAAAAGCTGCCCCACGCCTCTGTGGAAGCCATCTACTACGCCAAGGCCAACCAGACGTCGCTGTACGAGGCCGAGAACGCGGTCCTGGGCTTTGCCCACCCCCTGGTCGGCGGCCTGCTCCTGCGGGCCTGGAAATTTCCCGAGGCCCTGGTGGCCAACGTCTCCTGCCACCACAGGCCCGGCGCCTGTCCGGGCGGCATCGAGCCGGCCATCCTCCACGTGGCCGACACCATGGCCGTGGCCCTGGGCTTCTCCCCGCCGGCTTCCTCGGTCGTGCCCACCCTGGTCGACAAGGCCTGGGACAACCTGGGCCTGGACCCGCGGCGGCTGCCGGAACTGGCGGTCGAGGGCCTGTCCCAGGTGGACTACATCGTCACCGCCTTTTTCCCGATCCGCAAAAACTGACCAAACCCAAGCGAGGTTTGCCCGTGTCCATCGGCGATTTTCATCGCGGCCGCCGCTTGCGCCGCACGTCCCCCCTGCGCGACCTGGTCCGGGAAACCGACCTGCGCCCCGCCGACCTGATCCAAGGCTATTTCGTGGTCGAGACCCGGGACCAGGGCTTTGAAAAGCCCATCCCGTCCATGCCCGGCCAGTCCCAGCTGTCCGTGGAGCGGCTCGTGGCCCGGGTCGGCAAGGCCATGGACAAGGGCCTGCGCTCGGCCCTTCTGTTCGGCCTGCCCGAGAAGAAAGACCCGGCCGGCACCGGGGCCTATGCCGACGAAGGCATTGTCCAGCAGGCGGTCATGCGCCTCAAGGAGGCCCACCCCGACCTGGTCGTGGTCACCGACGTCTGTCTGTGCGAATACACCAGCCACGGCCACTGCGGCCTGCTCGACGGCCACGGCGAGGTCCAAAACGATCCGACCCTGGAACTGCTGGCCAGGACCGCCGTCAGCCACGCCCGGGCCGGGGCCGACATCATCGCCCCGTCCGACATGATGGACGGCCGGGTGGCGGCCATCCGCCAAGCCCTGGACGCGGCCGGCTTCTCCCACATCCCCATCATGTCCTACGCCGTCAAGTACGCCTCCTCCTTCTACGGACCGTTCCGCGAGGCCGCCGACAGCGCCCCGGCCTTCGGCGACCGCAGAGGCTACCAGATGGACCCGGCCAACGTGCGCGAAGGCCTGCGCGAGGCGGCCGCCGACTTCGCCGAGGGCGCGGACATCCTCATGGTCAAGCCGGCCATGCCCTATCTCGACGTCATCCGGCTCCTGCGCGACACCTTCGAAACCCCCATCGCCGCCTATCAGGTCAGCGGGGAATACGCCATGCTCGTGGCCGCCATAGAGAACGGCTGGCTCGACCGCAAGCGGTCCATCCTGGAGGCCCTGACCGGCATCAAGCGCGCCGGCGCGGACATGATCATCACCTATTTCGCGGAAGAGGTGTTGGACTGGCTGTAGACGAAGGGAGAGGATGCCGGGCGGCCGGGAGGGGTGACCCCTCCCGGACCCACCCGCCCAG
>CAZIJE010000196.1:0-4993 GCA_964539435.1 uncultured Desulfovibrio sp. | reverse complement strand
CCCCCCCCCCCCCCCCCCCCCCCCCCCCCCCCCCCCCCCCCCCCGCCGGAGGCGTTGGCCGCATCCCTATTGCATCGGGTGCAGGCAGTCGTGGCCGTGGACCTGGCACAGTTCGGCGCTGTCCTTGAGGGTCCCGGCCAGGAAGGCGGCGGCCGCGTCGCGGACCGGACCCGAAGCGCCCCGGATCACGCGGATGCCGGCCCGGCCGAGCTTGTCGGCCGCGCCCTGGCCCATGTTGCCGGCGATCAGGGTGGTGACGCCCATGCCGAGCAGCTGTTCCACGAGATTGGAGCGGCAGCCGCACTCCGCGGGCGGGGCGAAGGTCTCTTCGGAGGCCACGTTTTGGGCCGCGTCGACGGTGAGAATCGTGAAATAGCCGCAGTGACCGAAGTGCTCGTCCACCTGGCCGTCCCGGGAAGGAATGGCGATTTTGGTCATGACGACCTCCTTTCTATTTACCCCCGCAGCGTACCGTATTTATCCGCAAGAGGGAAGCCCACCCGGGCCGGCCGCAGCTCAGGCCGCACCCTCAGGCCGGGGCCGGGGCGCAGTACGGCGCGAAGCCGCCGAGCCCGGCCAGCTCCCGGGCCGTGGCCTCGGCCGTCCGGTGGACCACGCCCCGCAGCCCCAAGCCGGCGGCCACTTCCACGAACAGGGCCCGGTCGTCGATGTAGGCCGCCTCCTCGGGCGCGGCCTGGGCGATGTCCAGGGCGATGCGGAAGATGTCGGCGTCGGGCTTGCGGAAGTGGACGAAGCAGGAGGAGGCGAAGGCGTCGATAACGCAGCCGAGGCCGAAGGTCCGGATGCGGTAGACGTTGAGTTCCCGGCCCTCGTTGTTGACGGCCACGATCTTGACGCCGTGGTCGGCCTTGAGGCCGCGCAGGACGTCGAGCATGCCGGGCAGGGGCTTGGAGCGGGAGAACATGAAGTCCTTGAAGGCCTGGGGCGCGAAGGGACGGGGCTGGTGGAAGACGGTCCGGCCGAGGTAGTCGTCGAGGCTCAGCTTGCCCTCTTCGTAGGCGTCGAAGGTCAGGTGGTGGCGCTCCTCCATCTCGTCATGGTCCAGGCCGAAGGTTGCGGCCGCCAGTTTCCGGGACCCCCGGTCCCAGCCGTTGGTCAGGAGCACGCCGCCGACATCCGTGAAAAGCGTGGTGATGGGCCGGGTCACCGCAGGACCCCCTTTCCCGCCGGCCGGCGGGGCTGACGCCGTGGCCGCCGGGACGGCCGGCCATGTCCTAATAGACGGTTTTGGCCGGCGGGCGTCAAGGGATCAGGCCACGGGCGGCGGGGCCATGGGCGGACGGCGGAAGAGGCCTGTTTCGCAGACCGGGCGGGTGCGCCAGTTGCGGGTGATGGCCAGGACGCGCAGGCCGAAGGTGATGACGATGGTGGCCAGGGCGGCATTGAGCGGCGCAAGCTCCAGGGACTGGCGCAGGAACGGATAGGCCAGGCAGCCGATCAGGGCGGCGAAGGCGTAGAACTGGCCGGGCCGGAAGACCAGGGGCTCTTCGCGGGTCAGCACGTCGCGCAACAGCCCGCCGCCGCAGGCGTTGACCGTGCCGACCAGCACGGCCGGGGCGAAGTCCAGGCCAAAGGCCAGGGACTTCTCCATGCCCACCACGGCGTAGGCCCCCAGGGCGGCCGCGTCGACCAGGGCCACGAACTTCTCGGACAGGACGGCCCGGCGGCCGAACACCAGGCAGGCCACGGCGGCCGCGGCCACGGCAAAGAGGTAGTCCTGGTTGCGGACCACGGCCGGCACCCCGGCCTGGAGAAAGATGCCGTCGCGGATGAGCGCCCCGCCGACGCCCGTGGCCAGGGCCAGGCCGAGCAGCCCCACCAGGTCGAACTCCCGGCGGATGGCCTCGATGGCTCCGGTGGCCGCCATGAGAAACACGGCGAAAAGATCAAGATAGAGAGGGAGTTCGAAAGTCTGGCTCATGGGCGCGGCTCCTTTGGCGGCAGGCCCCGCCTCCGGGGCTTTCCGGAGGCGGGGGGCGGTACATAGGGCCGGGAAAAGCCCGCGTCAAGAGGCGTCGCGGCGGGCGGGGCGGACCAGGGCGGCCAGGCGCGGCGCGATGCGCGGCAGCATGAGGGCGAAGACGCCGATGTAGAGGAAGCTGAAGAAGAAATGGACCTGGCTGCCGGTCACCTTGCCCGGCAGCAGGCTCCAGACCGCGTCCGGCACGGCCGGGGCCATGAACTGGCCGATGAAAAGGCCAAAGAGGAGCATGGCCCCCCGGATGTCCAGGCGCAGCCCGGCCAGGAGGCCGACGGCCAGAAGCGACTGGGCGGCGGTCAGCATGATCTCGTGCATCTGCACGCCGTCCAGCGGCATGGGCGTGGCGAACGAGCCGGAGGAGACGCCGTAGACGCCCGGAATCATGCCGACCAGGAGGGTCCACTGGTTGAGCTTGGAGGAGATGAGGCTGCCGAGGGCCATGCCGGCCATGCCCCGGACCGCGAACATGATGGCCACGATGAATTCCGGGGCCTCGGAGGCGATGGGGGCCAGCCACTGGACCAGCAGGAATTCGTTGATGCCGACGATGCGGCCCGTGGCCACCAGGCCTTCGCTGAAGGCCTCGGCGCTGGCCACGATCACGCCGGCGGCAAACAGGAACAGGACCGCCGTGGCCAGCCGGCGGCGGCTCGGACAGAGGCGGCCGATGCAGGCGGCCACGCCCTCGAGTTCGGGCTCCTCGCACTCCCGGCGCGAGGCGATGACGATGTAGACGATGTAGAGGCCGACCAGCACGGCCCCGTCGACCCAGGTGAGGGAGCCGGACAGGGGGATGCTGATGGCGTAGGCCGTGGCCAGGCCGAGAAAGAGGACCTCGGTGCGGCGCTCCGGGCCGAGGAGCACGGGCCGGCGCTCGCGCCACCAGACAATGACCGCCACCGCCGTCCAGGCCAGGCCGATCAGCATCCGGTTGGCTCCGGTCATGTTGGCGATGGCGTAGTGGACGTAGTCGGACTCGGGCTGCTGGCCGGCCATCCAGGTGAAATACATGTCCACGGCGTATTCGGGCAACACGGCGATGAGCGCCACCACGGCCAGGGCCAGGGCCTGGGGGATGTCGTTTTGGGCCACGTCGCAGGCCCACAGGAGCAGAAACGACGCGCCGAGGATGGCCGCGCCGGCCACGGCGGCGGTCAGGGGCGGCGACAGGTGGATGGAAAACAGGAAGCAGGCCAGGCTCGGCAGGGTTGCGGCCACGGCCAGCCACAGGGGCAGCAGTTTTTTCACGGAATCTCCTCGGTTTGGCGCGGCCGGAAAAAAAAAGACCTTGGCACGCGCGGGCATGCCAAAGGTCTCGCCGATCGATTCCGAGGAACCGACGACAGGGCCAGGCGGCGGGTGGGCCGCAGGGCTGTTGACCCTGTCCGGAACAGCTACTCCCCTTTGGGACAACCCACAATAAGGGCCGGCCCGGCCGGCGTCAAGCGTCCGCTTCCCGGCCAGGGGCGGCGGGCGGCGTCCAGGCCGGCCGGACCGTGTTGCGGCCGGCGTTTTTGGCCGCATACAGGGCCTGGTCGGCCCGGGCCAGCAGGGCCCCGGGCGCGTCTTCCCGGCCAGGCTGGGGGGCGGCCCCGCCGAGGCGGACGGTCCGCCGGCCGAAGGGCGAACAGGCGTGGGCGTGGTCCAGGGCCTCGACTTCCCGGCGCATGGCCTCGGCCACGGCCACGGCCCCGTCGAGCCCCACGCCCGGCAACAGGACCGTGAATTCCTCGCCGCCGTAGCGGGCGGCCATGTCCCCGGCCCGGCGCAGGCAGCCGGTCAGGCAGCCGGCCACCAGGCGCAGACAGTCGTCGCCGGCGGCGTGGCCCCGGGCGTCGTTGTACTGCTTGAACAGGTCGATATCGATCATGACGGCCGCCAGCGCTCCCTCGGTCCGCGCCGCCCGCCGCCACTCCCGCTCCAGGGCCGCGTCCAGGCTGCGGCGGTTGGGCAGCCCGGTCAGCTCGTCGGTCAGGGCCTGGCGGCCGAGCTCGGCCTGCTGGCGGGCGATGATGTCCTGCTGGAGCAGGTCCCTGACCCGTTCGGCGTAGAGAAACCGGGCGCTGACCAGGGACAGGAGGGTCATGGCCACGATGTTGAGGGCATTGGACAGGTTGATGGGCAGGCCGGGGTCCTCGCGCAGGACCCCGGCCAGGAGGGCCAGGCCGGGCAGGGCGATGGCGATCAGGCTTTTGGTCAGGTCCAGGCGCAACAGCGGAACCACCGCGAAGATGGCCACGTAGAAAAGGCTCACCGTGTGGTAGTACGGGTACAGGGCCAGGGTGAGGCTGACAGCCATGAGCATGTTGGCCGCGATGAGGAGGGTTTCGGCCAGGGCCAGGCGGGACGTCCGTCCGGGCGCGGCCAGGAGCCGGCCGAGGAGCGCGATGCCGGCCGCGTCGAGGACGATCCAGAAGACGCGGTGGGCGATCAGGGCCAGCCGCAGCCGGGCGCTGCCCAGAAACTCCAGGGCCTGGTCCCAGGCCAGGAGGCTCACCACGAGCACGGCCAGGTTGATGCCGACCACGGCCTGCAACAACCCCCGCAGGCGGCGCAGGTTGGCGATGTGCAGGCGCGCGTTGACGGAGGCGCGCCGGCCGGAGGAGCCGGCGCGGACGGCGGGGGGCGGCGGACGCCGGAGCCGGGTGAACCAGGACATGCGCAACCTCGCCTGGGACGGAGTGGGTGGGATAAGGGCTCCGGACCGGCCCGCCGGTTGCGGCGTGGCGGCGGCTGCCGGCGGCATCGCGCCGCCGGCCCGGTCAACCTTCCCGGCCGGCCAGCTGCTGTTCCGCCTTTTCCGAAAAGAGATAGAGCACGTCAATGGCAAAGGCGAACTCCGGGACCTCCTCGCGCCATAGCGTCATGAGTTCCTTGACCTTCTCCCGCGCCGCCCTGAGCTCGGCCACGGTCTCGGCGTTGTTGATGTCGGCCAGGGCCTCCAGGTATTCGTCGCTCATGAATGCCGTGACCATGCCCCTGGACACCCGG
>CAZIJE010000195.1:0-5061 GCA_964539435.1 uncultured Desulfovibrio sp. | reverse complement strand
TCCGTCGCCCTGTTTGGTGTTGTGCACGGCCTCCAGGAACGAAAGGAGCAGGTACGGCCACACGTCGTCGAAATAGAGGTGGTAGTCGAGGATCTCCTTGATCTTGAGCGCCGCGTACATGATGTTGTCGGTTTCCCGGTAATCCCTGGTCCACAGGTCCCGATCGCTCAGGTGCGGCCGTCTGGGGGACAGTTGCGTCGCCATCCCCTGTTGCGGGTCCCGCGCCCGACGATGGTCGTCGATGTGAATGATTCGGGCCATGCGCCTCCCTCCCTGGCGGCAGTGCGGTCCGGCTCTCCGGCCGGACGCAGGTTCGTACACCCCTTTTCGGCCGGTTCCGGGATTCCTTTAGCACGGACCCCATAGTTTCTTCCGATGACATCTTGCTGAACTTATTGGAAGAAACGATTTCACGCCATGCCGCCGGACAGGTATGGGGAGGCAGTTTCAACCCCCAGCCCGGAGGATGCCATGACCGACGACGCCCATGCCGCCATGTGGGAACGCCTGAACCTCGACCTTCCCGCCCACGACGCCCTGCTCGCCGTGCTGGGCAAATTCTACGGCGACATCTACCTGTCCCAGCAGGGACGCCTGAAGGGGGCGGAATACCTGGACTTCGTCCTGTCGGAAGTCCACGGCCTGCGCATCCGGGAGATCCAGGAGGCCAAGGCCGCCGGCCGCAAGGTGGTGGGCGCGTTTTGCGTGTTCGTGCCCGAGGAGCTGACCCTGGCCGCCGGGGCCGTCCAGGTCGGGCTGTGCGCCGGGGCCCAGGCCGGGACGGAACAGGCCGAGACCCTCGTGCCCCGCAACACCTGCGACCTGATCAAGTCCTTTGTCGGTTTCAAGCTGGCAAGGCTTTGCCCCTACACCGAATCCTGCGACCTGGTGGTCGGCGAGACCACCTGCGACGGCAAGAAAAAAGCCTACGAGGCCTTTGGCGCCCACGTGAACCTGCACGTGATGGAAGTGCCCCAGTGCAAGGCCCCGTGCGACCTGGACCTGTTCCGGTCCGAGGTGGCCCGCTACAAGGACGCCCTCGAGGACCTGACCGGCACCCCCGTCACCGCCGCCTCCCTGGCCGCAGCCACCCGCCTGGTCAACGCCAAGCGCCGGGCCCTCAAGCGCCTGGCCGCCCTGCGGACCGCCGACCCGGCCCCGATCTCCGGCCGCGACGCCCTGCTCGTCAACCAGATCAGCTTCTACGACGACCCGGTCCGGTTCACGGCCAAGGTCAACGAACTGTGCGACGAGATCGAGGAGCGGGTGGCCGCCGGACAGGGCGTGGCCCCGGCCGGCGCGCCCCGGCTGCTGCTGGCCGGCTGTCCCATGGCCGTGCCCAACTGGAAGCTGCCCTACCTGATCGAAAGCTCGGGCGCGGTCATCGTGGGCGAGGAATCCTGCATCGGCGAGCGCAACACCCGGGACCTGACCGACGAGACGCCGACGGACCTGGACGGCCAGCTTGACGCCCTGGCCCGGCGCTACATGCAAATCGACTGCGCCTGCTTCACGCCCAACAACGAACGGCTGGAACACATCGCGGCCATGGCCAAGGCCCTCAAGGCCGACGGCGTCATCCACTACGGCCTGCTCTTCTGCCAGCCCTACGCCCACGAGGCCCTGAAGGTCGGCCAGGCCATGCGGGCCCAGGGCGTTCCGTACCTCTCTATCGAGACCGACTACGGCATGGAGGACATGGGCCAGCTCAAGACCCGGGTCGAGGCCTTTGTGGAGACCCTGAAATGACCGAGGCCGCGGGCCTGGACATCGGCTCGCGCACCATCAAGCTCGTGATCGTGCGCCACGGCGAGGTTTCCGCCGTCCGCCGCCTGCCGACCACCTTCGACCCCCTGTCCCAGCTGGGCCGCCTGTTCCTGGATGGCCCGCCGGCCAACCTGGCGGTCACGGGCTACGGCCGGGACCTGGCCCGGGAAGCCTTTCCCGAGGCCAGGACCCTGACCGAGATCAAGGCCCACGCCCTGGGCGTGGCCCGGCTCCTGCCCGGGGCCAGGGCCTTTCTCGACATCGGCGGCCAGGACACCAAGGCCGTGGCCCTCCTGCCCGGCGGCCGGGTCGACCGGTTCGAGATGAACGACCGGTGCGCGGCCGGCACGGGCAAGTTCCTGGAACACACGGCCACGGCCTTCGGCCTGACCGTGGCCGCCTTCGGCCGCCTGGCGCTGGAAGGAAACGACCCGCCGCGCATCAGCTCCATGTGCGCGGTCTTCGCCGAGACCGAGGCCACCACCCTGGCCGCCCGGGGCGTGCCCCAGGCCGACATCGCCCTGGGCCTGCACCAGGCCATGGTCGCCCGCACCCTGGCCCTCCTGTCCCGGCTCGGGCCGCAGCCGCCCCTGGCCTTTGTCGGCGGCGTGGCCCGCAATCCCTGCGCGGTCCGGTGCCTGGCCGCGGCCTTGGGCTTCCCTCCCCTGGTGCCGGACGCGCCGGACCTGACCGGCGCCCTGGGCGCGGCCCTGTGGCGCGCCGCCGGCGACGCCTGACCCTCCCCCCGCTCCCCGGTTCATGCATCTTTTGGCAGGTTCGTTCCGCCTTGGGACGGACCCGGCCCGGCCCTTCCCCCTGCCGCGCCCCCTGCGCCCGTGTCGGTTTTCGCCGTTTTTCCCCGTTTTTTCGTTAACCTTCTCCCCGGATGGTCCGACTCCGTTGCTGTGCGTCGCGCATTTCGCAAAATAATTTCATTAATAAATAATTTAGTTTTTGTAACTTGTTCTCCCTTCCCCCCGGGCATAGGCCCAAGCCACGGCAACCACCGGATCAGCCCCCGGGAATTGCCGGTGCGTCGATGGCGCTCCTTTTGCGGGCCGCACGTTTTGGAGGAAGGAATCATGAAGAGATTTGGAGGTTTGGCCCTGGCGGCCAGCCTGGTACTTTGCGCGATGGGCGTGGCCCACGCCGCCACCGAGGTCAAGATGACCGGTGACGCGCGGGTGTACGGCAACTTCTTTGAAAACCGCAACTTCACCGGCTGGAACAAGGCCGGCACCAAAACCGAGGACACCTTCGAGATCTGGGAGCGGTTCCGGCTGCGCACGGACTTCGTGGCCAACGAGGCCGTGAAGTTCCGCCTGGGCATCAAGGTGGAGGATGTCTGGGGCCACGGCACCCTGACCGCCGCCAACCCCGACGCCGCCACTTCGCTCCAGGTCGACCTGGCCTACCTGCAGTTCAAGCTGCCGGGCAGCGACGTGGACGTGACGGCCGGCCTCCAGGACGTCAACCTGCCCCAGAGCGCCCTGTTCGGCAACAGCGTGGTCTTCAGCGACAAGATGGCCGCCCTGGTCGTCTCCGCGCCGCTGATTGACAACACCCTGTCCGTGACCACCGGCTTCGGCCGCCTCATCGACACCAACCGGACCTACGACGCAACCACGACCCAGAAGGCCGACGAGCTCGACGCCTACTTCCTGGCCCTGCCCGTCACCCTGGAAGGCTTCAAGGCCACGCCGTGGGGCGTGGTGTCCGTGGCCGGCCGCAACGCCGACTACTCGTACAAGGACACCACCGACACCACGGATTCCGGCAACTCCTTCGCCAACACCCTGCTCTCCGCGGCCAGCGCCAGGAACATGACCACCCAGGGCGGGCTCGGCTATTGGAAAAACTCCCAAAATCCCTACTTCTGGGTCGGCGGCGCGTTCGAGGTGTCCGCCCTCGATCCGGTCAAGTTCTACGCCGACGTGATCTACGGGGCCGGCGCGGTCAGCGACCACAAGGCCGCCAGCCGCGGCGGCTGGATGATCGACGGCGGCGTGGAATACACCGGCCTCGACGCGGTCACGCCCCAGGTCTTCGCCTTCTGGTCCACGGGCGAGGACAAGTCCACCCGCAACGGCTCCGAGCGGATGCCCTACATGCGCTCCGCCTGGGGTCCGGGCAACAGCTTCCTGTTCGACGACACCCAGGAACTGGGCAAGGGGTCGAACATGTACGCCAGCCCGGTCGGCAACTACGGCATCGGCGCGTCCCTCAACAACATCTCCCTGGTCGAAAAGCTGACCAACCGCCTGACCTTCGTGTACATGCGCGGCAACAACTCGGCCCGGGCCATCCGCGACTCGCGGACCAACTACAGCAGCACCTACTTCACCATGGGCCATGACCTGACCACCAACGAGTACCTCATGGGCCTCAACCTCGACACCAAGTACATGATCTACGAGAACCTGGCCGCGGTCATGGAAACCGGCTGGGCCCACGGCCAGTTCCAGCAGAGCGTCTGGGGCCACCGCCTGGTCAGCCAGGCCGAGGACAACGGCAACAACGCCTGGAAGGTCGCTTTCGGCCTGACCTACAAGTTCTAGACAGCCCAAAACCGCCACGACGCGCAGGGGGAGCCTTCGGGCTCCCCTTTTTTTGTCGCCCGGCGGCCGATGCGGCCGCGGCCCGGGCGGTTGACGCCGCCGGGACCGGGAGGCATGCTCTGCCCGCCGCGTTTTTGCCCCACGAATCCATCCGCAAGGAGCACCACATGGCCAAGCAGACCGTTGTCGCGAAAAATTCCCCCGCCGCCATCGGCCCCTATTCCCTGGGCGTCTGGGCCGGGGATCTGCTGTTCGTCTCCGGCCAGACGCCCATCGACCCGGCCACGGGCAAGGTCGTGGCCGGCTCCGTGGTCGAGCAGGCCCACCAGACCGTCAAAAACGTCCGCACCATCCTGGAGGCCGCCGGCCTGTCCCTGGACCACGTGGTCAAGTCCACCCTGTTCATCAAGGACATGGACAGCTTTGCGGCCGTCAACGAGGTCTATGCCAGCTATTTCACCGAGCCCTACCCGGCCCGGTCCTGCGTGGAGGTGGCCCGGCTGCCCCGCGACGTGCTGGTGGAGCTCGAAGTCGTCGCCAGCCGCGCCGTCTAGCCCGGCGGCTGCGGCCGCCTTGCCACCGGCGGCCGAAGCGCCGCCTTGCCTCCGGCGGCCGAAGCGCCGCCTTGCCTCCGGCGGGGGGGGGGGGGGGGCGGGGGCGCGCCGGGGCCGCGCCGGGGGGCGGGGCCCGGCGCCGCGGCGGGGCGGCGCGGGGGCCGGCGCCGGCGCGCGGGGGG
>CAZIJE010000194.1:0-5073 GCA_964539435.1 uncultured Desulfovibrio sp. | reverse complement strand
GCAACACCTCTTTCGCCTGCTCCCGTCCGTGGACGCGGTTCTGGCCTCGCTGACCGCCGACCCGGCCCTGGCCCCCCTGCCGCGTCCGCTGCTGCGCGAGGCCGTGACGGAATTCCTCGACAGCCTCCGGGCGGCCATCAAAAGCGGCCGCCTGACCGAAACGGACCAGCTCGATCCGGAACGGATCTTCGCCGTCTGCGCCCGGCACGTGGCCATGGCCGCCCGGCCCCGTTACCGGCGGGTCGTCAACGCCACGGGCGTGGTGGTGCACACCAACCTCGGCCGCTCGCTCCTGGCCCGAAAGGCGGCCCAGGCGGCCATGGAGGCCTGCCTGCGGTATTCCAACCTGGAATTCGACCTGGAAACCGGCGAACGCGGCAGCCGCTACAGCCATGTGACCGACATCCTGCGCCGCCTGACCGGGGCCGAGGCGGCGCTTGTGGTCAACAACAACGCCGCCGCCGTGCTCCTGGCCCTGGAGACCCTGGCCAAGGACCGCGAGGTGGTGGTGTCGCGCGGCCAGCTCGTGGAGATCGGCGGCTCGTTCCGCATCCCCGAGATCATGGCCAAGTCCGGGGCCTATCTTCGCGAGGTCGGGGCCACCAACCGGACCCACCCGCGCGACTACGAAAACGCCGTCAACGAGAGCACCGCCCTGCTCCTCAAGGTCCACACCTCCAACTACCGGATCATCGGCTTCACCCGGGAAGTGACCCTGGCCGAACTGGTGGCCATCGGCCGGCGGCACGCCCTGCCGGTCATGGAGGATCTGGGCAGCGGCAACCTGACGGATTTCGCCGGCCTCGGGCTACCGGGCGAGCCGACCGTGCAGCGGGCCATCGCCGACGGGGCCGACATCGTGACGTTTTCCGGGGACAAGGTCCTCGGCGGCCCCCAGGCCGGCATCCTCGTCGGCCGGGCCCGCTGCATCGACGCCATCCGCAAGAACCCGCTCAACCGGGCCGTGCGCATCGACAAGATGACCCTGGCCGCCCTGGAGGCGACCCTGCGCCTCTACCTCGACCCGGACACGGCCCGGCGCGAAATCCCGACCCTGGCCATGATGACGGCCGCGCCGGACGTCCTGGCCGCCAGGGCCAGGAAGCTGGCCGGGCTGCTCAAAAAGCGGCTGGCCGGGCGCTACGCCGTCACCACCGTGGCCGGGGCCTCGCGGGTCGGCGGCGGGGCCTTTCCCGAGCACGACCTGCCGACCAGGCTGGTGGCGCTCACCCCCCTGGCCGGCGCGCCCACGGCCGAGGCCCTGCGCCAGCGCCTCCTGGCCACGGACCCGCCGCTTGTCGGCCGGATCGAGGACGACGCCTTCCTCCTCGACCCGCGCACCCTGGCCGACGACGAGCTGCGGCTGGTCGGCGAGGTCCTGGGCCAGGCCCTGCGGGAGGACGCCGCAGGCGACCGGTAACCGCGCCACGATCCCCCGAGCCGGCCGGGGGGCTTCCCTCCCGGGGCCCGGACGCTTACTATGCCTTTTGCGCATTTTTTCGAAGGAGCCTGAGCCATCATGACCCAAGACAAGGATACCAACGTCACGCCCCAGGCGACGCCGTCCCTGACCATCGAAGCCAAATGCTGTTTCGAGGCCTACGCCACGCCCGAGGAGCGCCAGGCCATGCGGGACCTGGCCGATCGCTACCTCTCCTTTCTGACCGCCTGCAAGACCGAGCGCGAAACCGTGGCCCACGTCCGCCAGGTCCTGCTCGACGCCGGCTTCACCGAGTGCCCGGACGGCGAATTCACGGCCGATGCCGTGTTCCGGGTCCTCAAGGACAAGACCGTGTTCGTGGCCCGCAAGGGCAAGCGGCCCCTGGCCGACGGCTTCCGCCTGCTCGGAGCCCACTGCGACACGCCGCGCATCGACTTCAAGCAGCGCCCGCTCTACCAGACCTGCGGCGTGGCCCAGGTGAAGACCCACTATTACGGCGGCATCCGCAAGCACCAGTGGCTGGCCCGGCCCCTGGCCCTGCACGGCGTGGTGGCCAAAAAAGACGGCACCGTGGTCAACGTGACCATCGGCGAGGACCCGGCCGACCCGGTCTTCACCATCCCGGACCTCCTGCCGCACCTGGCCTACAAGCAGGTGGAGCAGAAGCTGTCCGAGGCCTTTGAGGCCGAAAAGCTCAACATCATCGTCGGCCACTGCCCGGCCGAGGACGCGTCGCCCGCAGACGGGGCCGAAGCTCCCAAGGACGCCGCCAAGGCCAACGGCAACGGTAACGACACGATCAAGTCCAAGGTGCTGCAGCTGCTCAACGAGCGCTACGGCATCGACGAGGCCGACCTCTACAGCGCCGAACTCCAGGCCGTGCCGGCCGGTCCGGCCCGGCTGGTGGGGCTCGACGGAGCCCTGGTCGGCGGCTACGGCCAGGACGACCGGGTCTGCGTCTTCGCCGGCCTGGAGGCCCTGCTCGCGGCCAACACGCCCGAGCACGCCCAGATCGTGCTCTTCTGGGACAAGGAGGAGATCGGCTCCGAAGGATCCACCGGGGCCAAGTCGCGGTTTTTCGAATACTGCCTGGAGGACCTGATCGAGGCCTGGGACCCCACGGCCCGCAAGAGCCGGGTGCTGGCCAAGGCCAAGGCCGTGTCCGCCGACGTGCACGGGGCCCTGGACCCGGACTACCAGGACCTGCACGAAAAGCTCAACGCCGCGCTTCTCGGCTCCGGTCCCTGCTTCTGCAAGTTCACCGGCCACCGGGGCAAGGTCGGAGCCAACGACGCCCACCCGGAGTACGTGGCCTGGCTGCGAAACCTCCTCGACACCGCCGGCGTCCCCTGGCAGATGGCGGAGCTCGGCCGGGTGGACCTCGGCGGCGGCGGCACGGTGGCCAAGTTCCTGGCCGTCTACGGCATGGACATCATCGACTTCGGGCCGCCGGTCCTCAGCATGCACAGCCCGTTCGAACTGACGAGCGTGGCCGACGTCTACGCCACCATGCTGGCCTACAAGGCGTTTCTGTCCAGTTAACCGCCTCTCCCGGTGCGGGGGTCCGGGGGGCAGCGGCCCCGCCCCCCCCCCCCCCCCCCCCCCCCCCCGCCGGAGGCATCTTCTCTTGCTTTCCCCCAAGGAGCATCCATGCCAGTCATCATGGGGACGGCCGGGCACATCGACCACGGCAAGACCACGCTGATCAAGGCCTTAACCGGCATCGACTGCGACCGCCTGGCCGAGGAGAAAAAGCGCGGCATCACCATCGAGCTGGGCTTCGCCTTCATGGACCTGCCCGGCGGGACGCGGCTCGGCATCATCGACGTGCCCGGCCATGAGCGGTTCGTCAAGAACATGGTGGCTGGCGCGGCCGGCATCGACTTCGTCACCCTGGTCATCGCGGCCGACGAGGGCGTGATGCCCCAGACCCGGGAGCACCTGGACATCTGCACGCTCCTTGGCGTCTCATCCGGCCTGGTGGCCCTGACCAAGGCCGACATGGTGGACGCGGACTGGCTGGCCATGGTCACGGAGGACGTGCGCGCCGAACTGGCCGGCACCTTCCTGGCCGAGGCCCCGATCTTTCCGGTCTCCTCGCACACCGGGGCCGGCCTGCCCGAACTGCGCCAGGCCCTGGCCGACCTGGCCGCCGGCTTCGCCCCGCGCCGCCGCTCGGACCTGGCCCGGCTGCCCATCGACCGGGTCTTTACGCTGAAGGGCTACGGCACCGTGGTCACGGGCACGCTCATCGCCGGCTCGTTCAAACTCGGGGACGACGTGCGCCTGTTCCCGTCGGACAAGCGGTCCAAGATCCGAAGCCTCCAGTCCCACGGCGAGACCGTGGAGGTCTCCCCGGCCGGCCGCCGCACGGCCGTCAACCTGACGGGCCTGGAGGTGGAGGACGTGGCGCGCGGCGAAGTCCTGGCCCTGCCCGGCACGCTCTTTCCGGACCTGTCCTGGGAAGTGGAGCTTTCCTGCCTGGCCGGCGCGCCGCGCGGCATCACGCTCCGCACCGAGGTCCATGTCCACCACGGCACCCGGGAGATCCTGGCCCGGGTCCACCTCCTGGACCGCGACAAGCTCGAACCCGGCCAGACCGCCGTCTGCCAGGTCCGGTTTCCCGAACCCATGGCCGGGGTCCACGGCGACCGGGTGGTCGTCCGCTCGGGCGCGCCCCTGCGGACCCTGGCCGGCGGCCGGGTGCTGACCCCCATGGCCCGCCGGGTCAAGCGGTTCGACGAGGCGGAAACCGCCCGCCTCGCCTCCCTGGCCGCGTCCTCGGGCCCGGAGCTGGTCGGCCTGCAACTGGCCCGGGCCGGGGCCGAAGGCCTGGGGTTTTCCCGGCTCATGACCCTGACCGACCTGGAGTCCAAGGCCCTGGACAAGGCCCTGGCGGTCCTGTGCGACAAGGGCGGGGCCGCCCTGGTGGACCGGGAAGGCAAGGAGGGCCGCCACTTCGTCCACGGCGACGCCATCGCCAATCTCGCCGCCTCGCTGCTGGCCGCCGTGGAAGCCTTCCACAAACGCGAGCCCCTGAAGCTCGGCCTGTCGCGCAGCGAACTGGCCTCCACCTGGGGCAAGGGGCTTTCGCCCAAGCTCTTCCATTTCGTGGTGGAACGGCAGCTGCGCGCCGGCAAGCTGGCCACGGACCAGGACGTGCTGCGCCTGGCCACCCACAAGGTCTCCCTGGCCTCGGACCAGGCCAAGCTGCGGGCCACGCTGCTTGACGCCTACCGCCAGGGCGGCCTGACCCCGCCCAACGTCAAGGACATCCTGGAGCCGCTGTCCCTCACCTTCAAGGAGGCCCAGCCGGTCTACAAGGTGCTCCAGGACGAGGGCCTGATCGTCAAGGCCCAGGAGAACATGTATTTCTGCGCCGAGGCCATCAAGGACCTGATCGAAAAGGTCCGGGCCTACTACGCCGCCGGCGCAAGCGACATGGGGCCGGCGGAATTCCGGGAACTGACCGGCCTGTCGCGCAAGTTCCTGATCGCCCTGCTCGAATACCTGGACAAGGAAAAGATCACCGTCCGCGTCGGCGACAAACGCCAGCTGCGCAAGCGCTAGGGAGGTTGCCTCCGGCGGCCAGGAGAGGCGCTGCCTCTCCTGGACCTCTCCGCCGGGGGGGA
>CAZIJE010000193.1:0-5122 GCA_964539435.1 uncultured Desulfovibrio sp. | reverse complement strand
CCGGCCGCTTTTTTAATATTCCGAAAGATCGGGGTCCGGTCCAGGCCCAGGCGCTTGGCGGCTTCGCCGATCGAGCCGAAGTGGCTGATGGCCCGCTCCAGGTAGTCGCGCTCGAAGGCGGCCAGCACGTCCTTGTAGGGCCGGCCCCAGTCCGGGAGGTCGGCGGGCGCGGGCGCGGCCGGGCCGGGACCGCCCGTCAGGGCCGCCGGAACCGGGCCGCCCATGGCCGCGGCCGGCAGCGGACACTCCTTGACCCACATGGCCGGCGGCAGGTCGTCGGCCGCGATCTCGCCGTCGCAGGTGATGACCAGGCCCTCGATCAGGTTTTCGAGCTCCCGGACGTTGCCCGGCCAGTTGTAGTGGGCCAGGATCCGTTCGGCTTCCAGGGTGAAGGCGGCCCGCTTGCGGTAGCGGGAGCCGAACCGCTGCAAAAAGAGCCGGGCCAGGGGCAGGATGTCGTCGGGCCGGTCGCGCAGGGGCGGGATTTCCAGCACCGCCACCCGGAGGCGGAAAAAAAGGTCGCTGCGGAACGTGCCCAGCCGGGCCTCGGCCTCGAGGTTGCGGTTGGTGGCCGCGATGACGCGCACGTCGGTCTTGCGGGCCCGGCTCGATCCGACCGGGGTCAGCTCCCGGTCCTGGAGGACGCGCAGGAGCTTGGACTGGAGGGTGAGGGGCATCTCGCCGATCTCGTCGAGGAAAATGGTCCCGCCCTCGGCCATTTCGAAAAACCCGACCCGGCCCTTGGGGTGGGCCCCGGTGAACGCGCCCGGGGCGTAGCCGAACAGTTCCGACTCGATCAGGTTTTCCGGAATGGAAGCGCAGTCCACCTTGACGAAGGGCTTGTCCCGCCTGGGGCTGGCCTCGTGGATCATGCGGGCGAAAAGCTCCTTGCCGACCCCGGTTTCGCCGAGGACCAGGGCCACGGCGTCCGTGGCCGCCACCCGGCGCAGGAGGTCCATGAGCCGCTTCATGGCCGAGTTTTCGGCAATGAAGTTGGTGATCCCCCCGCCCTCGCGGATGAAAAAATCCATCTGGTGCTGGTAGGTCTCGATCAGCTCCTGCTGGCGCGAGATCCGCTCCCGCATCCGGGCCATGAGGGTGATGTCCCGGGCGTAGAGCACCACCAGGCTGACCGTGCCGTCCGGGTCGCGCACAGGCTTGCCGTCGATGGTCATGGACCGGTTGTCGCGGGTGACCTGGATCGAGGAGGCGGGCCGGCCCGTGGCCACGATCTCCGGGGTGATGGGCGCGATGTTGAACAGCCCGGCCTTTTTGAGCTCCTCCACGTTCTTGCCGATCAGTTCGGCCTTGGCCATGCCGGTCAGCTGTTCGTAGGCGGCATTGACCTTGAGGGCGTAGCCGTCGCGGTCGGCGATGAACACGCCGTCCTCGATGCTGTCGAGGATGGCGTCGAGGTGTCGGGCGACGGGATCGGGCGGAACTTGTACTTTTTTTCTCAAAGCTGCCCCCGTTTGGCTGCGGGTTCGTCACAGTTTTCTCAAACTCCGCTGCCGTCGCCTGTGCAATACCGCAACATGTGGCAAAAATGCAACAGGAGCGAAAATGGATAATGCATTGATTTTATTTGTTTTGACCAAAAAGAGGCAGGAGAGGCCGCTGCCGATCTGCAACATGGCACGGATCTCTTGGGGTGATCATCAGACCTATTCCTAAAAGAGTATTTAATTTCTATAAGTTACACAGCATGGCATGGCTGTTGCTACTAGAGAGGCAACGCGAACGCGAAAACCAAAATATTTCCACGCCGCCTCACTATAAGGAGCACGCCATGAACGCCGAAACCACCACCGCCAAGGTCCGCCCCATCGTACGTCCCCTGCAGCACTACACCGTCGAAGGCGTGAGCGAATGTTCCGCCTGCGGCCGGGCCGTCAAGATGCAGCTGCGCATCGAGAACGACACCATCGTCGAGGCCGGCGGCACGGTCGAAAGCTGCGGCTACAGCCGCGAGTGCATGGCCGCCCTCATCGAGACCGTGCGCGGCATGAACGTCCTGGATGCCCAGGCTGTCTCTTCCGAAGATTTCCAGCCCCGCATGACCCGCGTCATCGAAAAGCTCGGTTGCGACAACTGGTGCGTGGCCGCCCTGCGCATCGCCCTGCGCAACTACCGTCTCAAGGAAGCGGCTTAGGCACACCGCTTCCCTGCCAGGCCGCCCGCCCGACCCACCGGACGGCCTGGGCCAGGCCGGAGGACGTCCCGCCGCTCACGTCCTCCGGCCTTTTTTTGTCCGAATCCCGCCGGGTTCCCCGCTTTGACATCCACTCCCCGCTTCCGTAGACCTTGGGTCAGTGTCACGTCCGCGAAGCACGCGCAGGCGCGCCCCATGGACAACATGCTTTAGGAGCTCTATTTTTCTAAAAAATACTATTGTATTTTTTCAGGGACGTCATACGCCCTTCCCCGCCGCACCACACCCCGGACCCGGAGAAGCCCATGCCGACCGCGAGCGTTACGGACTTCCACGACATCGGTTCCCTCGGCGACGACATCCGCCGCCACATCCTCTCCAACCTCGGCAACGACCTCTATCCCCCGGATCCGTTCCGCGCCTTCAGCGGCCTGGCCTACGCCATCCGCGACCGCCTGATCCGCCTGTGGCTGGCCACCCAGGCCTCGTACTACGACTCCATGTCCAAGCGGGTCTATTACCTGTCCATGGAGTTTCTGCCCGGCCGGTTCCTCATGAACTACATCACCAACCTGGGCATGGAGGAGGGCTGCCGCCGGGCCGCGTCCGACCTCGGCTACGCCCTGGAGGACCTGGCCGAGGAGGAGCGCGACGCCGGGCTCGGCAACGGCGGCCTCGGCCGGCTGGCCTCCTGCTACATGGACTCCGTCGCCACCCTGCGCATCCCGGGCTACGGCTACGGCATCCTCTACGACTACGGGCTGTTCCACCAGACCATCGTGGGCGGCTGGCAGGAAGAGCAGGCCGACAACTGGCGGCGGCACGGCAGCCCCTGGGTCATCGACCGGGTCGAGCACCTCTATCCGGTCCGGTTCTACGGCCGCAGCGAACCCTACCGCGACGACCGGGGCAACCTCCGCTACCGCTGGGTCGACGCCGACACGGTCATGGCCATGCCCTGCGACATCCTGATTCCGGCCCACGGCGACGGCCACGTCACCAACATGCGCCTGTGGACCGCGACCTCGTCCAAGGAGTTTTCCCTGCGCGACTTCAACCAGGGCGATTTCGTCGGGGCCATGCAGGCCAAGATCCTGTCCGAAAACATCTCCAAGGTCCTCTACCCCAACGACGAGCCCGTGGCCGGCAAGGAGCTGCGGCTCAAGCAGCAGTATTTCCTGGTCGCGGCCACCCTGCGCGACATCATCCGCCGCCACAAGAAGTCCGGCCCGTCCTTTGACGGTTTCGCCGACGAGGTGGCCATCCAGCTCAACGACACCCATCCGACCATTGCCGTGGCCGAACTGATGCGCATCCTGGTGGACGAGGAGCACCTCCCCTGGGAGGCGGCCTGGGACATCTGCCGGGCCACCTTCGCCTACACCAACCACACCGTCCTGCCCGAGGCCCTGGAGACCTGGCCCATGGACCTCATGGGCCGCGTCCTGCCCAGGCACCTGGAGATCATCCAGGAGATCGACCGCCGCTTCCTGGCCGAGGTGGCGGCCCGCCACCCCGGCGATTCCGGCCGGCTCTCGCGCATGGCCGTCATCGACCGGACGGGCGGCCGGGTCCGCATGGCCCATCTGGCCATTGTCGGCAGTCATGCCGTCAACGGCGTGGCCAGGCTCCATTCCGACATCCTCAAGGACAAGGTCTTCCGGGACTTCCACGAATTCTATCCCGGCAAGTTCACCAACGTCACCAACGGCATCACCCCGCGCCGCTGGCTGCTCCAGGCCAATCCGACCCTCTCGAGGCTCATCACCGACCACATCGGACCGGACTGGACCACGGACCTGACGCGGCTGCGAAACCTCATCCCCCTGGCCGAGGACCCGGCCTTTCGCCAGGCCTGGCGCACGGCCAAGCGCGACAACAAGAAGCGGCTGGCCCGCTACGTGCTCCGCAAGACCGGCATCGGCATCAACCCCGACACCCTTTTCGACGTCCAGTTCAAGCGGATGCACGAGTACAAGCGGCAGCTGTTGAACGTCCTGCACGTCGTCACCCTCTACAACCGCCTGCGCCGCAACCCGGGCCTGGCCGTGCCGCCGCGCACCGTGCTCATCGGCGGCAAGGCCGCGCCCGGCTACTTCATGGCCAAGCGGATCATCCGGCTGATCACGGCCGTGGCCGAGACCGTCAACGCCGACGACGCCATGAAAGGCCGCCTGCGCCTGGTCTTTTTGCCCAACTACTGCGTCTCCCAGGCCGAGAAGGTCATCCCGGCCGCCGACCTGTCCCAGCAGATCTCCACCGCCGGCATGGAGGCCTCGGGCACGGGCAACATGAAGTTCGCTTTAAACGGCGCCCTGACCATCGGCACCCTGGACGGGGCCAACATCGAGATCATGGAAGAGGTCGGCAAGGACAACATCTTCATCTTCGGCCTGACCGCCCCGGAAGTGGAAGCCGCCCGGGCCGGCGGCCTCGACCCCCGCCGCCGCGCGGAGGCCGACCCGGAACTGGCCGAGGCCCTGGACATGATCGGCCGGGGCTTCTTCCACCCCGCCGACCCCGGGCTTTTCACCCCCATCCTCGAAAACCTCCTGGACCACGGCGACTACTACTGCGTCACCGCCGACTACCGGTCCTGCTGCGACGCCCAGGACAAGGTGAACGCCCTCTACCTCGACCCCGACGCCTGGACCCGCAAGTCCATTTTGAACACCGCCAACATGGGCTATTTTTCAAGCGACCGGGCGGTCATGGAATACGCGAAGCACATCTGGAACATTGAGCCGTTGGGAGAGTAGGAAGGGAGAAGATGCCTCCGGCGGCCGGGAGGGGTGACCCCTCCCGGACCCACCCGGAGGGGAAGGGCCCGGCCACGAAAACGTTATGCACCCCCTTTGAGCGTTTTTTGGGGAAGGAGGGGGCGCGGGGGGGGGCACCCCCCTTTTTCAAAAAAAGGGGTGCCACCCCCCCCGTACGCGTCGAAACCCCCGCCAAAAGGCGGGAACAAGC
>CAZIJE010000192.1:0-5434 GCA_964539435.1 uncultured Desulfovibrio sp. | reverse complement strand
CGCCCCCGCCCAGGGGGTCCGGGGGGGATGATCCCCCCCGGCCGCCGGAGGCATCCCCCCTACAACACATCCACCCGCACGAGGCCGGGCGCGCGCATGGCGTCCAGCGACGGCGTCGGCCCGAGCACGACCAGGCTGGGGTTTTTCGCGGCCGCGTCCAGGGCTTCGCCGAATTCCCGGAACCGCTTGCCGCCGGCGGCCAGCACCTGGCGGCGCATGGCGGCGCGGACATCACGCGTGTCGCCGATCAGTCGGCGCACCATGGCCACGTGGCCCTTGGCGTCGGGCAGCATGTGGCTGTCGATGTCGCCGATGGCCCCGATGACGGCGCGGGTCATTTCCTCGTCCGACAGGGGTTCGTCCATGAGGTAGCGGCCGGCGGCGCGGAAAACGTCGATGGTCGCGTCCGTGTTGGGGTCGCGGTAGGAGACGAACACGGCCTGTCCGGTCAGGCGGTCCAGGGAGCAGAACGCGCCGTAGGCCCCGCCGCGCACGCGCACCCGGTCCCAAAGGTAGGCCATGCGCAGATAGCGGGCCGCGACCAGGTCGGCACCGTCGAAGGTCCAGCCCGTGGCGGCCAGATCGAGGCCGACGCCGACGTAGTGGACCTGGGCCGGGATGGCGATGCCTTCGGCCTCGGGCACGGTCAGGCGGTCCCAGGCGGCCCTGGCCGGGGCGGCGGCCGGAAGCTTGTGGAGGAAGCCGGACACCGCGGCTTCGAAGCGTCCCATGTCGCCAGGCGAGGCGGTCAGGCCGGCGACGGCGCCGGCGCTGGTGAGGACGGCGTCGCGCAGGGTTTCGAGGTCGCGGCGCACGGCGTCGTAGTCCGTGGCGATGCGGTCCACGAGCTCGCGCAGGGCGAGGAGCTGGGCCACGCCGCGCATCCGTTCCGACAGGTTGCCGGCCAGGGAGGCGCGGGCCCGAAGCCGCGTGCCGGCCGTGGCGTGGCCGGCCGGGGCCAGCCGGCGTTCCAGCCGCGACTTGGCCTCGATGGCCATCTGGGAAAACCGTTCCTTGTTGCCGAAATCGGTCCCGGTGATGATCTCGTCGAGGATATCCAGCAGATCCGGCACCTTGTCCTGGGTGGCCTTGGCGCGAAGAACGAGCTTGGCGGCGGCGGCGTCCGGACCGGCCCCGACCAGGGAGGATGTCATGGCCTCACGGGAGATGCCGCCGGTCTTGGCCGCGATGCGCCGGGTCAGGGCCACGGCGTCGCGGCGGTCCGTGCCGAGTTCGAGCAGCGCCCGGCCGAAGAGCGGCACCAGGGGCAGGAGCCGGTCCGGCACGCCGTCCAGGGGAAAGACCAGGTCCAGATAGGCGATACCGGCCGTCTCCAGGGGATGGAGGAGCACGGTGGCGGCCTGGCGCTCATGGGCCTCCTGGGGGATGGGCGTCTCGTCCGCCGGCAGGTCGGCCAGGGCCAGGCCGGGAATGGTGGCCAGGTCCTCGGGGGAGTCCGGCGTCTCCTGGAACCGGCGCAGTTCCTCCTGCACGGCGGCGATCTCCTCGCGGCCGGCCGCGTCGAGCCCGGCGGCCACGGCGGCCAGTTCCTCCTTTTCGGCGGCCAGGCGCTTGGCGTCGAGTTCCGTGTCCGGAACGAGCGTCAGGGTGACCCGGTGGGGGTTGTCCAGGAAGTGGTCCCGGATCGCCTGTTCCAGGACCGGCTCGCCGGCGGCCAGACGTTCCTTGAGCCGGGCAAGCGGTCCCGAGAAGCGCAGCGGAGCCAGGGGGTCGCCGTCGTGGAGCCAGGTGGTCAGGGCCCGGAGCATCAGGGACAGGCCGCGCGGGAAGGAACCGGTGTTGTTCTCGCGCAGGGCGAATTCCAGGGCGTTGACCCCGGCCTCCACGGCGTCGGCCGGCAGCTTGCCGTCGGCCAGGGAGGCCAGGGTGTCGCGGATCAGGGTTTCCACGGCCTGGCCGGCGTCGGGCTTGATGCCCTTGAGGCCGACCGAGAAAAACATCTGGCGCAGTTCGGTCTCCAGGCCGCCCCCGGCCAGATCCTCGCCCAGGCCGCTGTCCACCAGGGCCTTGCGCAGGGGCGAGGACGGCAGGCCGATCAGCACGTGTTCGAGGACGTCGAGGAGCAGCACCCTGTCCTGGTCGAACGCGTCGGGCAGGAGCCAGTTGACCGTGACAAAGGCCCGGTCGGCCTGGCCGGGCGCGGCGGCATAGGGCATCTCGGTGCGGCGCGGCGCGGCAAAGGCCGGCTGGACGGCCACGTGGGAGTCCACGGGCCGGGCGTCGAATTCGCTGAAATAGGCGTCCAGGATGCGCAGCCGCTCGTCCGGATCGTCGTCGCCCGAGAAAAAGGCCCGGGCGTTGGACGGATGGTAGTAGGCCTCGTGGAAGGCCTTGAACTCTTCATAGGTCAAGGCCGGGATGACCTTGGGATCGCCGCCGGAATCCACGCCGTAGGTGGTGTCCGGAAAGAGCAGGCGCTGGGAGAATTCGCCGAGCACCGAGTCCGGCGAGGAATAGACCCCTTTCATCTCGTTGTAGACCACGCCGCTGCGGGTCAGCTCCCCGGATTCGCTCCACTCGTAGTGCCACCCCTCCTGGAGGAAGACGTGGCGCGGGATGCGGGGGAAGAACACGGCGTCGAGGTAGACGTCCACCAGGTTGTAGAAGTCCCGGAGGTTGGTGGAGGCCACGGGGTAGCAGGTCTTGTCCGGGTAGGTGAAGGCGTTCAAAAAGGTCTGGAGCGAACCCTTGAGGAGTTCGACGAACGGTTCCTTGACCGGATACTTGCGGGACCCGCACAGGACCGAGTGCTCGAGGATGTGGGGCACGCCGGTGGAGTTGGCCGGAGGGGTGCGGAAGGCCACGCCGAAGACCTTGTTGGCGTCGTCCAGGGACAGGGACAGGACTTCGGCCCCGGTCCGGTCGTGGCGGTAGCGGACGGCTCGGGCGGCGTATTCGTCGAGGGCCTCGTCGCAAAGGACGGTGAAGCCATGGCGTTTCGACATCGTTTCTCCTGCGTTTTGCGTTGCGGCCGGGTCGCTTTTTGACCCGCCGAAATTTTTCTCTACACATTTAGGCGAAATATGCTATAGCGGTGTCGTGTCCGGCCATGGGTCCCGGCCGGCGCGTGGCAGGGGAAAAGGGGCGCATCCTCTTGCGCTTGCTGGCAAAAGGAACTATATCTTTAACCGGAGAACAGAGGGAAGCTTGCCGCCTGTCGTTTTATCTGAAGGATTCAAGCGACATACGGCAAGTGGGGCTCCGTCGCCCCCTGGGGGCGGAGGAACCCCGTTCGACGAAAGAGGGTGGTTTTAGGCAAAGGTGAATCTCATTTCACTGCTCCGAGGAGGGAGTTATGAACAAGAAACTTAACGTTTTGTTGGTGGCCCTGGTCGCCTTGCTGCTGGGCTTCAGCCCGGCCATGGCGAAAAAGCAGGTGCCGAAGGTCGATAACTTCATCTATTTTATCGACCATTCGAGCTCCATGGCGTTCTCCTACAAGGGACAGCGCTATGTGCAGTTCGGCGGCGTGTCCAAGATCATGATGGCCAAATCCCTGGCCCGCGAACTCAACAAGATGACCCCGGAACTCGGCTACAAGGCCGGCCTGTACACCTTCGCCCCGTACAAGGAGTACGCCGCGATGGCTCCGTACAGCCAGGCCACCATGGCTGCCGCCATCGAAAAGATCCAGACGGACTACAGCGTCTACGGCCGCATGACCCCGATGGGCAAGGGCCTCGAGGATCTGGACCGCCTGCCCCTTTCCACCCTGTCCGGAAAGACCGGCGTGTTCATCTTCTCTGACGGCGACTCCAACTGCGGCGTCGACCCGGTGGCCGTGGCCCAGTCCCTGAAGGCCAAGTACGGCGACAACCTGTGCTTCTTCATCATCGACCTGTCCGACAGCAAGCATGGCCAGCAGGTCCTGAAGGCCATCGCCGCTCTCGGCAACTGCAACTGCTACGAGCTCGGCGAAGAGCTGCTCCGCAACGAGGCCGCCCGCGAGAAGTTCCTCGAGTGCGCCCTCTACGAGTGGATCGAAGACGAAATCGTCGTCTTCCGCAGCATCTACTTCGACTTCGACAAGTACAACATCAAGCCCGAATTCGTGCCCGTCCTTGAAGAAGGCACCGCCATCATCAAGTCCAAGACCGGCATGAAGGTCGTCCTCGAAGGTCACACCGACAGCGTCGGTTCCGACCAGTACAACATGAAGCTCGGTCAGCGCCGCGCTGATTCCGTCAAGGCCTTCTTCGTGAAGAAGGGCATCGACGCCAGCCGCATCGAGACCATCAGCTTCGGCGAGTCCGATCCGGTCGCCACCAACAAGACCGCTCAGGGCCGCGCCCTGAACCGCCGGTGCGTGATCAAGTTCAAGAGCATGTAAGCGGGACGTAACCGTCTCCCTGGCCAGACGCCCCCCCGGGGGCGTCTGGCCTTGTCTTTTTTGAACGGAGTAAACCCGATGCCAAGCGCCAAAACCCTCGTCACCTTCGTTTTCCTGTGTCTCGCCACGCCCCTTGCCGCCCAGGCGGGCCTCAACGTCTACCCCGCCGACGGCCCCGCGCCGAAACTG
Source organism: uncultured Desulfovibrio sp. (assembly GCA_964539435.1). Taxonomy (GTDB): domain Bacteria; phylum Desulfobacterota; class Desulfovibrionia; order Desulfovibrionales; family Desulfovibrionaceae; genus Solidesulfovibrio. The sequence continues at coordinate 894 of CAZIJE010000192.1, read as the reverse complement.
GCGGTGGAGGCTCCCAAGCCCCTGGAATACAAGGTCCAGAAGGGCGACACCCTGGCTGTTATCGCCAAGAAATTTTCCGTCGGCGCCAAGGAGATCCTCGACGCCAACAACATGACCGACGCCAAAAAGCTCAAGGCCGGCCAGACCCTCAAGATTCCGGGCAAGACCATGGCCCCGACCGCGACACCGGCCGCCGCGCCGGCTCCCAAACCGGTCGCCCAGGCCGCTCCCGAGCCCAAGCCCGCGCCCGAACCCAAGCCGCTTGAGGCTGAAAAGCCCGACGCCGCGGCCCGCAAGGCCGCCAAAAAGGGAGAGGTCGTGGACCCCGGGGTGGAGGAATCCGCGCCCGTCGCCGGCAAGAAGGGCAAGAAAGGCAAGGCCGAACCGGCTCCCGCCCCCTCCCCGACCGTGGACGTGGACGAGAAGATGCGAGCCTCCTTCGGCAAGACCGGCGTCATTTCCAACAACACCGACGTGCCCCAGGCCATCCGCGACGAATTCCTGCGCTACGCCGTCAAGTGGGTGGACGAGCTCGACCGCCTCGGCGTCGGCACCGCCTCCAACAAAAAGATCCGCCAGGTCGGCAGCCAGTGGGAGGCCACCTACCGGATCATCATCCGCGAATCCCTGGGCGCGGAAGTCAAGCGCGTCGACTACGACCACACCCCGTACGTCGGCCACATCACCTACACCCAGCGCGTCTTCACCAGCGTCGGCCCGACCAAGCAGGCCGCCCTGGCCGGCCCCTTCACCTCGAAAGACGAGGCCATCCGCGAGATCTTCAGCTACTCCGGCAAGAACAAGGCCTGGCGATAGACCGGGCGTTGCGGGGAGAGGGGGATGCCTCCGGCGGCCGGGAGGGGGTCACCCCCTCCCGGACCCTCCCGTCCTGTG
>CAZIJE010000191.1:0-5499 GCA_964539435.1 uncultured Desulfovibrio sp. | reverse complement strand
GCCGGACGTGCTGGCTGGCTTTGCAGCCAGTGTCGTCCGGCCAATTCCGGCCACACCGACGCGCACCCGCCCACGACCACGCCTCCACCCGATTCCCCAACTCCCCGCCCACTCCCCCCGCCCCGGGGGGCCCGGGGGCGTGGCGCCCCCCCCGCCCCCGCGGCCGGGTAGACCCCACCCCCCCCCCCCCCCCCCCCCCGCCGGAGGCGTCTTCGCCCCTCCCCGCCCCTCCCCCTCCCCCTCTCTCCTCTCCGCTCTCCGTCCCCCCGCCTACCGCCGCGCCATGCCACCGATGCCCTGCTCGAAATCGTCGAGCTCCCGGCGCAGTTCGGCGCAGCGGCGGACGCCGAATTCCTGGCCCAGGCGCAGGCGGCAGACGGCTTTCGGCAGGGACAGGACCAGGTGGACGGTGCACTGGCCCGGGTAACGGCGCAGGATGTCGGCCAGGGGGTCCAGGGGCACGGGCGTTTCCTCGGGGCAGGCGACGACCACTTCCACGGGCTCGTCGCTGCCGCCGACGACCTTGGCCAGGGGATCGATGCGCACGGCCTGGAGCTTGATGAGCCTTTTGCCTTCGCCCTGGGCCTCTTCGGAAGCGCCGATCTTGGCGGTCAGGAAAAGCGGCGCGTCGCCGGAGAGGTGTTCGCGGCATTCGGCGTAGCAGTCGGAGAAGACCACGGCCTCGGCCTCGCCGCCCAGGTGGTCTTCGAGCTTGCAGAAGGCCATTTTCTGGCCCTTCTTGGTGATGATCTCCTTGGTGGAGACGCAGATGCAGGCGACCTTCACCTCCACGCCGGGCTCGATGCCGGCGCACTGGGCAAGGGTGGTGGTGCGCATGGCCCGCAGGTCCCGCTCGTAGGCGAGCATGGGATGGCTGGTCAGATAGAAGCCGAGGGCTTCTTTCTCAAAGGCCATCATCTCCTCGTGGAGCCATTCCGGCAGGGTGGCCTCGGGGCAGGACAGGCCCAGGCCCACGGTGGGCTTGGGCTTTTCGGGCATGAGGGTCATGAGCGACAGCCGGCCGTCGTTCTTGTCGGCGGCCCGCTTCTGGCCGAGCGTCGCGGCCTGGTCCAGGCCGGCGAAAAGTCCGGCCCGGGAACAGCCGAAACCGTCGCAGGCTCCGCACTTGATCAGGTATTCGATGACCCGCTTGGTGATCTTGCGCATGTTCACGCGGCTGGTGAAATCGAGAAGCGAGGTGAAGGGGCCGTTCGCCTCGCGCTCGGCCACGATCTCGGCCACGGCCTCGCGGCCGACGTTTTTGACCGCGGCCAGGCCGTAGAGGATCTTGTTGTCCCGGACGGAAAAGTGCGGCAGCCCGGCGTTGACGTCGGGCGGGCACAGCTCGATGTCGTTGTCGCGGCAGGCGGCGATGTACTGCAGGAGCTTGTCCTGGTTTTCCATGTCCGAGGTCATGAGCGCGGCCATGAAGGCCACGGGATAGTGGGCCTTGAGGTAGGCCGTGTGGTAGGAGATGAGCGCATAGGCCGCGCTGTGGGACTTGTTGAAGCCGTACTCCGCGAACTTCTCCATCAAGTCGAAGATCTCGTTGGCCTTTTTCGCGTCGATGCCGTTCCCTGCGCACCCGTCCACGAAAAAGGTCCGCTGCTTGCCCATCTCCTCGGCGTTTTTCTTGCCCATGGCCCGGCGCAAGAGGTCGCCCGCGCCCAGGGAAAAGCTGGCCAGAACCTGGGCGATCTTCATGACCTGCTCCTGGTAGACGATGACGCCGTAGGTCGGCTTCAGGGTCTCCTCCAGGAGCGGATGGGGGTATTCGACCGGGTCCTCGCCGTGCTTGCGGCGGATGAACTGCTCGACCATGCCCGAGCCCAAGGGGCCCGGCCGGTAGAGGGCCAGCATGGCGATCAGGTCCTCGAAGCAGTTGGGTTTCAGCATGCGCAGGTATTTGCGCATGCCCTGGCTTTCCACCTGAAAGATGCCGTCGGTGTCGCCCTTGGCGAACAGTTCGTAGGTCTTTTCGTCGGTCAGAGGCAGCGTGTCGAGGTCCGGCGGGGTCACGCCCATGCCCTCGATGATCTTCAGGGCGTCGTCGATGACCGTCATGGTCTTGAGGCCGAGGAAGTCGAACTTGACCAGTCCGGCCTTTTCCACGCGCTTCATGTCCCACTGGGTCACGGTTTCGTTGTTTTTCCCCTTATACAGCGGCACGTACTCGGTCATGGCCGTGTCGGACACGACCACGCCGGCGGCGTGGGTGGAGGCGTGGCGGGCCAGGCCTTCGAGACGCCGCGAAACGTCGATCAGGCGCGCCACCCTGGGGTCGGTGCGCATGAGGACCTTGAGCTCGGGCTCGCGCTCCAAGGCCTTGTCGATGGTCATCTTGAGTTCTTCGGGAATGAGCTTGGCGATCCGGTCGGTCTCGCCGAAGGTCATGCCCAGCGCCCGGCCCACGTCCCGGACCACGGCCTTGGCCTTCATGGTGCCGAAGGTCGTGATCTGGGCCACGGCGTCCTCGCCGTAGCGCTCGGTGACGTAGCGGATGACCTCGTAGCGGCGGCGCTCGCAGAAATCCACGTCGATATCGGGCATGCTCACCCGTTCGATGTTCAGGAAGCGCTCGAACAGAAGATCGTAGGGAAGCGGGTCCAGGTTGGTGATGCGCAGGGCGTAGGCGACCAGGGACCCGGCCGCCGAGCCGCGCCCCGGCCCCACCGGGATGCCGTGGTCCTTGGCCCAGTTGATGAAGTCCTGGACAATGAGGAAATAGCCCGGAAAGCCCATCTGCTTGATGACGTCGAGTTCGAGCTCCAGGCGGTCCCAGTACTTTTTCGGCTCCGCGTCCGGCATCTTGGCCAGGCGCTCGGTCAGACCCGTTCGGGCCATGTCGGCCATGACGTCGTCCAGGGACTTGCCGGGCGGGGTCTGGTAGACCGGGAAGTGGTAGTCCCCGAACTTGAGGGACAGGTCGATGCGCGCGGCGATCTCGCAGGTGTTGGCCAGGGCCTGGGGCACGTGGGCAAAGGCTTCGGCCATCTCCTCGGGCGAGCGGTAATAGAGGTCCTTTGTGGTGAACCGCATCCGCTTCACGTCGTCCACGCAGGCCGCAGTCTGGATGCACAGCAAAATGTCGTGGGCCTCGGCGTCGTCGGCCCGGAGATAATGGCAGTCGTTGGTGGCCACCAGCGGCAGGTTCAAGTGGTCGGACAGCTCGATCAGGAAATCGTTGCACGTGGCCTGCTCAGGGATGCCGTTGGCCTGGATCTCCAGGTAGAACCGGTCCGGGAACATGGCCATGTATTCCCGGGCGCAGGCCACGGCCGCGTCCTTGCCTTCCTTGAGGAGCTTCTGGTTCACCTCGCCCTTGAGGCAGGCGGACAGGGCGATCAGGCCTTCGCCGTATTGGCCGAGGAGCTCACGGTCCACCCGGGGCTTGTAGTACATGCCCTCGGTATGGCCGCAGGTCACGAGCTTGAGCAGGTTCTTGTAGCCCACCATGTTCTGGGCCAAAAGCACCAGGTGGTAGCGCGGCGTGCGGGGGTCGCGGTCGAGGCGGCTGCCGCCGGCGACGTAGACCTCGCAGCCGATGATCGGCTTTATGCCCGCCTTCTTGGCCGTGTCGTAGAAGATCAGCGCGCCGTGGAGGTTGCCGTGGTCGGTGATGGCCGCGGCCGGAGAGCCGAAGGACGCGGCGGTCTTGACCAGATCGCCGATGCGGATCGCGCCGTCGAGGAGGCTGTACTCGGTGTGGCAGTGGAGGTGGACGAAGTCGGACATGGTGTTTTGAGAAGAAAAAGATGCCTCCGGCGGCCGGGGGGGGGATCATCCCCCCCGGACCCCCTGGGCGGGTTTACGGGGGTCGGGCGTGAGCGCCTTGGGGACCATAGCGCACATCCCACGCCCTGGAAACGGGGGAAGAGGCGCCTGGAGGCGGGGGACGCCCTAAGGCTGCGAGTCCTTAAGGGTTTCCAAAGGGCAAAGCCCTTTAGCCGCCGGAGGCGTCCCTCTCGACACCCCCTCGCCCGCTCAGGACCAGTGGAGCAGTTCGATCATGTTGCCTTCGGGATCGCGCATGTAGCGGAACATGAGCCTGCCGACCTCGGGCACCTCCCGGACGGCGGTCTCGCCCACGGCCGAGCCGCCGGCCGCGAGCACGGCCTCGGCCATGGCCGCCACGTCGTCCACCAGAAAGGCGATGTGGACGAAGCCCGGGGTGTTGGGGGCGATGTCCGGCCGGGAGGCCAAGGCGTCGTAGGAAAAGATCTCCAGGGTCGGGCCGGTGTCGCCGTGGCCGGGCAGGCGCAGGTGGATGCCGGTGATGTGCGAGCCGTCCAGGCCGGTGGCGGCGTCGAGCCAGCAGCCGGACAGGTCCCGCTCCGGGGGTACGGGCTTGCACTCGAAGAGGCGGATGTAAAAGGAGGCCAGGGCCCGCCAGTCCCGGGCGATCAGGTTGGTGTGGACGTAGCGGATGGACATGGCGGGGCCTCCTTGGGGGTCAATCGGCCAGTTCGATGCGCGGCGCGAGCTCGGGCGGCATGTCCGTGTCCGGCTCGGCCTGGCGCGCCCACTCCAGGGCCGCCTGGGCCTGGGCCATGAGCCCGGACACGTCCAGCCCCTGGCAGCGCGGCGCGTAGCGGCCGAGGTAGACGATAGCCCGTTCGAGGTGCTTGAGGCAACCGGCTTTGTTGCCGTTTCCCCAATGAAAAAAGCCGCCTGCGACTTGTATGATGCCCTTGTACAGATCACGGATCGGTCCTGGCTCGCCCAGCCAGTGGGCCTCCAGGACTTCGTGGCATTCGAAGTACTCGCCGGCGTTAAAGAGGTTCACGGCCTGGCGCAGGGCCTCGGGCGCGGGCTCGGCGCAGGCGGGCGCGGGGTCGCCGAGGGTCAGGGCAAACGGTTTCATGGCAGGGGCTCCTGTACGGGTTTTCCGTTCCCATAGCACACCGTCCCGGTCCGGGAACACCCCCTCCTCCGCGGTTGACCCCGGTCCCCGGCCCCGGCATCCTCCCCTCCGTCCCAGGAGGTCCACCATGCTCCGAATGCTGCGCGTCCAGGCCCGCTACAACCAGTGGGCCAACCACCGTCTGCACGCCGAACTGGAAAAACTTACCCCGGACCAATTGGCCGCCCCCTCGGCCGCCAACTTCGGCTCCATCATCGCCATCGCCAACCACCTGGTCCTGGCCGACCGGCTGTGGCTTTTCCGTTTCACCGGCCAAGGCCCGGCCGTGCCCACCGTGGACGCCGTGCCCTACCCGGCCCTGGCCGACCTGGCCGCCGCCCGTATCGTCGAGGAAGATCGAACCGTCGCCTTTGTCGCGGCCCTGGACCCGGCCCGGCTGGAGGCCAATCTGGCCTTCACCACCACGGACGGACGGCCCATGAACATGCCCTTCGCCCTGTGCCTGGCCCACTTCTTCAACCACCAGACCCACCACCGGGGGCAGATCCACGGCATGCTCGGCGCGTTCGGCGTCAAGGCGGCGGACATCGACCTGCTCGGGTTCGAACGGGAGACCCAGGCCTATGCGGCCGTGG
>CAZIJE010000190.1:0-5514 GCA_964539435.1 uncultured Desulfovibrio sp. | reverse complement strand
TTTGCGGCCTGCGTCGCCCGGCCAATCCCGGCCACACCGACGCACTCCCGCCCACGACCACTCCCCCACCCGCTTCCCCATCTCCCGCGCCCCCGCCCGGGGGGTCCGGGGGGCATGACGCCCCCCGGCCGCCGGCGGCCTCCTCCCCCTCCCCTACCAGGCCCTGGGCTCCAGGCCCATCAGCGTGCGAAACCGGTCTTCCGTAGCCTTCAGGTATTCCATGGCCACGGGGTCGGCCTCGGCCGGGGCGAAGGGGGCGAAGTCCTTGTCCGAGACAGGGCTGTAGGGGCCGGGTTTGACCTCGAAGACGGCGGTGTCCGGGGCCAGGGCCAGGATAGCGTGCCAGCCGCCGGCCGGGGCGTCCACGGCCAGGACGCCGGCGTCCCGGTCGAGGACGACACAATCTTCCGGCCCGAACGTGCCGTCGTCCCGGAAGCAGATAAAGCCCATGCAGCCGGAGAGCAGCACGAAGGCCTCGTCTTTTGGCGGGTCGCAGTGCCGGTGGGGCCGGACATAGGTGCCGGGCTGGATGGCGTTGATCATCCGGTGAAGCGTGGCGGCGTCCGTGGCGTGGAAGCGGTGGATCTCCCGCCGGCGGGGGTTGGCGGCCGCGTCCCGGGCTTTTTGGGCCAGGAGCGCCGCATCGGCCACGGCGAACCGGTCGTGGTCCGACTGGGTGGCCAGGGGCGAGATGCGGCGCAACGGCCGGGGCGTCGCCAAAGCCGGCTTAGCCATGGAGCGGAATGCCGGCCGCGCTCAGGCGGTGGTAGGCGGCCACGAGCTGGCCGGACAGGCACATGTCGCGCAGCAGGAAGGCGACGATGACGACCCAATAGCCCCAGTTGCAGGCTCTTTTCTCCGCGCCCTCGGTCTGGCCGCGCTGGATGTGGAAGAGGAGGAAGCCGACCAGGGCGAGGGGCAGCATGACCCACCAGCGGATGGTCATGGCCTCGATGAACATGAAGATCACGAACAGCAGGGTCAGGCCCCAGGCGGTCAGGGTCATGGCGGAAAACGAGCCCACGGGGCAGCCGCAGCCGCACTTTTGATCGGACATGGCAGACTCCTTAACGGGTTTCCCATGCTATAGCCACGGAGCCGGGCGGCTGTCCAGACGCGAGGGAAACGGGTTCAGAGACGGGCGTAGGCCTGGCGCAGGGCCTGGTCCACGCCGGCCGGGGAGAAGCGGCCGGCCACGGCGGCGCGTCCCCCCCGGCCAAGCCGCTCGCGCAGGGCCGGATCGGCCAGGAGGCGGGAGAGGGTCGCGGCCAGGGCGTGGGCGTCGCCGGGCGGGACCAGGAGCCCGGTTTCGCCGTGCGCGTTGACCCAGGGCACGCCCGAGCGCGGGATATCCGTGGACACCACCGGCTTGCCGAAGGCCATGGCTTCGAGCTGCACGATGCCGAACATCTCGGCCCGGGACACGGACGGCAGGCAGAAGACGTCGCAGGCGGCCAGCCAGTCGGGCAGGTCGGCGTCCGGGATGCGGCCCGGCAGAAAGACCTTGTCGGACAGGCCGGCGGATTGGACCCTGGCGGCCAGGACGTCGGCCAGGGGGCCGCAGCCGCCTATCACGGCCACGGCGTCCACGGGCAGCCGGGCGGTGGCGTCGACGAGGACGTCGAAGCCCTTGTAGGGCACGAGCCGGCCCAGGGCGAAGACGATCTTGCGGCCCCCGAAGCGTTCCCGCAGGGCCGCGACCCGGGCCGGATCGGCCGCCTCGGGCCGGGCCATGGCGGCGTCCACGCAAAAGGGGACCACCGCGCTTTTGCCCGCGAACTCCCGGGCCCGGTCGGACTGCGCGACATGGACCGGGCTCGGGCCGATGACCAGGTCGGCCCGGCGGCAGAGCCACGTTTCCAGGGGCCGGACCAGGGCGGCCAGGCCCTTCATGCCGATGACGTCGCTGTGCCAGTGGAGTACGACCGACGCCTTGGGCCGGGCCAGGAACAGGGCCAGGCCGGCCAGGGGATTGGGCAGGTGGACGTGGAGGACGTCGAAGGCCGGGGCCATGGCCAGGACCTTGCGGACATAGGCCACGGACAGGGGCTGGGAAGAGATCGTGGCCAGGACCGGCTGGCGGTGGACCCGGCAGACGGCCGTGTCCTCACTTTCCTTGCAGGTGCCGGCGAAGCACAGGACCTCGCCGGACGCGCCCATGTGGGCCAGCCCCACGGCCACCTGCCGGGTGGCGGTTTCCACGCCGCCGGCGTCCGGCGGGTAGAACTTCCCGACCTGCAGGACCCTCATGCGCCGGCGGCCAGTCCGTCCAGGGCCGCGATCACGGTGCGCCGCAGGTTCTCCACCCGGCGCAGGGTGAACTCGTTCATCGGGTCCTCGGCCAGGTTCTTCACCAGCCACAGCGCGCCAAAGGTCCGGCCGTCCTTGCCGATGAGCGGCAGTTCGAGCTTCATCACGGTCGGCGAGCACAGAAGCTCCCGGTCGGGCACGGCCACGCCCTCGCGCCGCCAGCGGAAGACCGGCGCGCCGCCGTGGTCCACGGCCTCCGCAGCCAGGGGCGGCTCGGGGGTGAGGCGGCAGGAACCCGCCCCGGCGTCGGACAGGACCATCTCGGCCAGGTCGAAACGCAACAGTTCCAGGGCCTCGGTCATCCGGGTCCACAGCGCGGCCGCGTCCGGGGCCTGGGAGATCTCGATCTGGTGGTGCAGGAAAGTGCGCCGGTCCCGGGCGATGCCGGTGTCGTCCGAGACGTCGCGCAGCCAGCCGAGGATCTTGTCCACGGCGAAATAGCTGAAATAGCCGGCCTTGCGCACCAAAAGGACCAGGGCCGCGCCCACGGCCAGGAGGAACAGCCCGGCCGGGGCGTTTCGCAGGTTGACCAGCACCAGGGCGGACAGGGCCAGGAAGATGGTGATGCCGTAGAGGAAAAAGACCACCTTGCGCTGGGACCAGCCGCGGCTCAAAAGCTTGTGGTGCACGTGCCGCTTGTCCGGCTCGAACAGGTCCCGGCCGCGCAGGAAACGGCGCAGCGGCGCGGTGATGGTGTCCAGCAGCGGCACGCCGAGCGCGATCAGCGGCATGAGCAGGGTCGCGCCGACCTGGCTTTTCACCGACCCCGACACCGACAGGGCGGCCAGCATGTAGCCGAGGAAGTAGCTGCCGCCGTCGCCGAGAAACAGGCTCGCCGGATTGAAGTTGTAGCGCAGAAACCCGAGCGTGGCCCCGGCCATGACCGCGAACAGCGCGGCCGTGTGCAGCTCGCCGCGCATGACCGCCAGCACCGCCTGGACCGCGCTGCCGAAAAAGACCACCCCGGCCGCCAGGCCGTCCAGACCGTCGATCAGGTTGATGGCGTTGATCAGCAGCACGAACCAGAAGACCGTGACCGCATAGGACAGGATGTCGAAACGGATGATGAAATCGCCGGGCAGCGAGAAAAACGCGATGCGCGCCCCGCCGTAGCAGGCCACGCAGGCGGCCGCGATCTGGGCCAGGAGCTTCAGTTTCGACGGCAGGGTCCACTTGTCGTCGGCAAAGCCGACCAGGAAGATCAGGCAGGCCCCGGCGTAGACGTAGGCCATGCGCCGGGCGAACAGGATGTCCAGGGCCTCGGCCGGCAGCAGGAACCGGGACAGGGCCAGGCAGGCGAAAAAGGTCAGGAACAGGGCCAGGCCGCCGCTTCGGGGCATGGGCGCGGTGTGGACCGTGCGGGCCTGGGGCATGGCCAGGACGGCAAAACGCCGCCCCACCCACCGCGCCAGCGGGGTGAGCAGAAGCGAAAGGCCGAGGGCGGCCAGGAAAAGCGATACAATGGGCGTCATAGGGCTGCGGCGGCAGGCGCGGCCATGCCTCGCCCGCCGACCGGCGCACCATAGGCCAAGGCCGGGCCGGCGTCCACCGTGCCCCAGGCGGCCCGGAGCGGGGAGACAGGAGGCGTTACTTGCGGGGACCCGGCACGGTTTCGCCGCCGGCGAGCTTCCAGCCGAGCATGCCCCAGGTCAGGTTGGTGGCGTAAAATCCTTTCTCGTTCAGCTTCTTCGCCACGGGGGTGGAACGGTGGCCGGTCATGCACACGACCACCACCGGCCGCTGCGGATCGAGGCCCAGGGTTGTCACGTCGCCGGTGATGGCGTCCGGCCGGTTGACCGCGCCGGGAATGTGGAACCACCGGTATTCGGCCGGGGTCCGCACGTCCAGGAGCTGCGGTTCCGGCTTTTCCCTGAGCATCCTTTTCAGCCGGCCGGGCAGGGTCTGCCCCACCCCCGCCAGCAGCCAGCCGATGTCCCAGACCACGAAAAAAAGGATCAGGAAAAGCAGCAGAACCCGCATGACCGCCTCCTAGTGCGCCATGAACACCGAGGCAATCGCCCCCACGCCGAGCAGGGCCGCCACGATGCCGTTCAACGTAAAAAATGCCATGTTGACGCGCGACAGGTCGTCTTCGGAAATGAGCCGGTGTTCCACCAGCAGCACCGCCGAGCAGACCGCCCAGGAGACATAGTACACCATGGACAGGCCCGAGGCATAGCCCGCCAGCAGATAAAAGAGCGCGGCATTGGCGTGGCAGAAGGCGGCCAGGGACAGGGCCGCGCCCACTCCGAACCGGACCGGCATGGACTTGAGCCCGTGCGCCCGGTCGAAGTCCACGTCCTGGCTGGCGTAAAGCACGTCGAACCCGGCCGTCCAGAAGGTCACGCCGCAGCCGAAAAGAATGGCCGGCAGCCCGAACTCGGCCTTCACCGCCAGCCAGCCGGCCACAGGCGCCAGGCCCAGGACCGACCCCAGCACGAAATGGCACAGCCAGGTGAACCGCTTGGTCAGGCTGTAGAACGCGCCCCAGGCCAGGGCCACGGGCGCCAGCGTCAGGCACAGGGCGTTGAGCCCGGCGCAGGCCGCCACAAAGACCGCCGCGCACCCGACCGTGAACCCCCAGGCCAGACGCACCGACACCTCGCCGGTCACCAGCTCGCGCCCGCGCGTGCGAGGGTTGATCCGGTCGAACCGCAGGTCCGCCAGCCGGTTGACGGCCATGGCAAAGGACCGCATGGCCACCATGGCCACGGTCAACAGCAAAAAAACCCGCCAGCCCGGCCAGCCGCCGGCGGCCACGAACAACCCGATATACGCGAACGGCAAGGCGAACACCGAGTGCTCGATCTTCACCAGCCGCGCCAAGGAACCGACCATGGGACCTCCAGGGAGAGGAGAAGAAAGAGAGGAGCCGGGGGAGGGAACCCCTTTTTGAAAAATGGGGTTCCATCCCCCGGACCCCCTCCTTCCCCAAAAACTCTTAAGGGGTTACGGGGGTTGCCAAGACGGCAAATCTGTTAGGTCTCCGCCAGTGCGAGCGAGGCAACCTCTTGCGCCCATGGCGCTGCCCGGGCTTCCAAAGCAAAAATTCTACTCCCCCTCGCCCGGTTCCTCCGGGCGACGGGCCTGTGTGGCCGGAATCGGCCGGCGCGCTGGCCTGCCGATTGCGGCCCCACCGACGCACACCCGACCAAGCCCACCCCACCACCCCCGTGCCCAACCCCCCCCACGGAGGGGACCGGG
>CAZIJE010000189.1:0-5778 GCA_964539435.1 uncultured Desulfovibrio sp. | reverse complement strand
CTGGCCCTGCTCGACGGGTCCCACGGCGTCATCCTGGCCAACGAGCCGGCCCGGGAGCTGGCCCGGGCCCTGGAGCGGGAGTCGGCCCCGAACGGTGTCCCGGCCGCTGCGGCCGTTCCGGGCCGGCCCCTGCGCCTGCCCCCGGAATTCTTCGGACCAACCGCGCCCCCGGCCCCGACCGGACGGCCGGTCTGCGTCGAGCCGACCGCCGCCACCATCGCCCTGCCGGACGGCCGGACCTTTGCCGTCACCCGCTATCCCCTGCCCTCGCCCTCGGGCCAGGACGGCCGCATGGTGGTCTACGCCCGGGAGAACACGGCCGAACGGCGGATGCGCGAGAAGATGCGCCAGACCGAGAAGCTGGTGGCCGTGGGCCAGCTGGCCGCCGGCCTGGCCCACGAGATCAACAACCCGCTCGGCGTCATCTCCTGCTACGCCGAACTCCTGCGCGGCTCCCTGACCGATCCCCAGGCCAGGGAGGACCTGGCCGTCATCGAGCGGCACGCGGTCATGGCCAAAAAAGTTCTGCGCGACCTGCTGGACTTCGCCCGGCCGAGGCAGGCCACGCCCGGCCCCTGCGACCTGGCGGCGCTGGCCGCCAGCATCTCGCGGGTCTTCGAGGTCCAGGCCCAGGCCAGGCGGGTCCGGCTCGTCACCCGCGCCCCGGCCGGCCTGCCCCTGGCCAACGCCGACGCCTCGGCCCTGGAGCAGGTCCTGTCGAACCTGCTCTTAAACGCCCTGGACGCGGTGGAGCCCGGTCGCGGCCGGATCGTGCTCGAAGCCGGCCCCGGCCCGGACCCGAAAACGGTCTGCCTGCGGGTGGCCGACAACGGCCCGGGCATCGCCGCCGACGACATGGCCCGGATCTTCGACCCGTTTTTCACCACCAAGGAGGCCGGACGCGGCTCGGGCCTGGGCCTGGCCGTGGCCTTCGGCCTGGTGCGCGACATGAACGGCCGCATCGAGGTGGAAAACGACCACGGCGCGGTCTTTACCGTCACCCTGCCGGCCTGCCCGCCCCTCTGTCAGGAGGAATCCGCGTGAACGACACGCCGCGCGTGCTCATCGTCGACGACCAGCCCGACTTCGCCCGGGGTCTCGTCCGGCTGCTGGCCCCCAGGCTGCCCCAGGCCGCCCTGTCCTGCGTCCTGTCCGGCGAGGCGGCCCTTGCGGACCTGGACCGCGCCCCGTGCGCGGTCATGGTCACGGACCTGCGCATGCCCGGGCTTTCCGGCCTGGACCTCCTGCCCCGGGCCCTGGCCCTCTCTCCGGGCCTCGGCGTGGTCCTCCTGACCGCCCACGGCGACATCGACACGGCCGTGGCCGCGCTCAAGGCCGGGGCCTACGACTTCCTGACCAAGCCCGTGGACTCCGAGCACCTGGCCCGGGTCATCGCCAAGGGCCTGGAGCGGGCCGCCCTGGTCACGGAAAACATCCGCCTGCGGGCCGCGGTCAGGGCCTGCGGCGCGGACGCGGGCCTGCTCGGCGAGTCCCCGGCCATCCGCCAGGCCAAGGAAGCCATCGCGGCCGTGGCCGGCTCGGACTACACCGTGCTCATCCGGGGCGAATCCGGCACGGGCAAGGAACTGGCGGCCCGGGCCGTCCACGCCCTGTCGCGCCGGGCCGGCGGCCCCTTCTTGTCGGTCAACTGCCCGGCCATCCCGGACCAGCTCCTTGAAAGCGAACTCTTCGGCCACGTGCGCGGCGCGTTCACCGGGGCCGAGCGCGACCGGCGGGGCCTGTTCCTGTCCGCCCAGGGCGGGGTCATCGTGCTCGACGAGATCGGCGACATCCCCATGAACGTGCAGACCAAGCTCCTGCGCGTCCTCCAGGAACGCGAGGTCCGGCCGGTCGGGTCGAGCAGATCCCTGCCCGTCGACGTCCGCATCCTGGCCTCCACCAACCAGGACCTGGAGGCCAAGATCGCGGACAAGGCCTTTCGCGAGGACCTCTACTACCGCCTGAACGTCCTGACCGTGCGCCTGCCGCCCCTTCGCGAACGCCGCCAGGACATCCCGCTTCTGGCCACCGCCTTTCTCGAACGGGCCTGCCGCGAGACCGGCATCGGCGACAAGGAATTTTCCGCCGAGGCCCTGGCCGGGCTGGCCGGTCGGGACTGGCCCGGCAACGTGCGGGAGCTCTTCAACTTCGTGCGCCGGCTCACGGTCTTCTGCCGGGGCGGCGTCATCGGTCCGGACGCGGTCCGGGCCGCCGATCCGGACCAGAACGAGCCGGCCGAGGCCGACGGCGACGCGGACATGCCCGCCCCCTACCTGGAGGCCAAGGCCCGGGTGGTGGACGCCTTCACCCGCCGCTACGTCGAACGGCTGCTCGGCCAGACCAGGGGCAACGTGTCCGAAGCCGCCCGGCTCTCTGGCCTGGAGCGGGTGTCGCTCCAGAAGATCCTGCGCCGGCTCGGCATCGCGGCGGAAGGATTTCGATAAGAGAAGAGAAAGATGCCTCCGGCGGCCGGGGGGAATCATTCCCCCCGGACCCCCTGAAAAGGGAAAGGGGGAAAATCAGGGGACCGGGACGGTGTCCAGGAGGGTGCGGACCACGGCGTCCGGGGTCAGGCCCTCGGCCTGGGCTTCGTATGTCAACAGGATACGGTGGCGCAGGATGTCCGGGGCCAGGGCCTTGATGTCGCCGGGCGTGGCGTAGCCCCGGCCGTCCAGGAGCGCCATGGCCCGGGCCGTTTTGGCCAGGCCGATGGCCGCCCGGGGCGACGCGCCGTAGGCGATCCGGCCGGCCAGTGCCGCCAGCCCGGCCCCGCCCGGGTCCCGGGTGGCCCCGACCAGGGCCACGATGTAGTCCAGCAGCCGCTCGTCCAGGCGGACCTGCCCGGCCCAGCCGGCCATCTCCAGCACCTCGTCCCCGGACAGCACCGGCGAGACCGTGGCCTCTTCCGGCAGTCCGGCCCGGCGCACGATCTCCTTTTCCTCCCCGGCCGTGGGATAGCCAAGGACCAGCTGCATCAGGAACCGGTCGACCTGGGCCTCGGGCAGGGGGTAGGTCCCCTCCTGCTCGATGGGGTTCTGGGTGGCCAGGACGAAAAACGGCTCGGGCAGGGAAAAGGTTTCGCCGCCAATGGTCACCCGCCGCTCGGCCATGGCCTCGAGCAGGGCGGACTGGACCTTGGACGGGGCCCGGTTGATCTCGTCGGCCAGCAGGATGTTGCAGAAGACCGGTCCCTGGCGCACGGTGAACGCGCCCGAGGCCGGGTGGTAGACCTCGGTGCCGCTGATGTCGGCCGGCAGGAGGTCCGGGGTGAACTGGACCCGCCGGAACTCCGCCCGGATGGCTCCGGCCAGGGTCTTGACGGCCAGGGTCTTGGCCAGGCCGGGCACGCCCTCGAGCAGCACATGGCCCCGGCACAAAAGACCGATGACCAGCCTGTCCACGAGCGGGCCGCGTCCCACCAGGACCTTGGCCATCTCGGCCCGCAGCTTGTCCGCGCGCGCGGCCGCGGCCGCGAGCTTCCACTCCTCGATTCCGGTCATGGGGCGTCCTTGGCGATCCGAAACGGACCGGCGTCGTTCCGGCCGGGCCTTCGGCCCGGCATTCCCCGGTCAGCGGCCGATGGAATTGCGGAAGATCCAGTCGTTGATGAGAAAGATACCGTCCTTGCCGACCGGCGTAAACCGCACCAGCCGGTCCTGGCGGATCTCGCCGGCCTCGGTGAACTGGAAGCCCACGTATTTCTTGCAGAGCGGCGGAAAGTCCCGGATGCGCTTGGTCTCCAGGCGCAGCCCCAGCTTCAGGTCCGGGATGTTGGCCCGGCCGACCAGGTGCATGAGCACGAGCAGCGGATAATCCTTGTTGCGTTCGGTGAAATAGTCGTAGGCCGGGGCGTCGCGGTGGATTTCGAGCATCAGCCCGCCGGCGGACAGGTCCCGGATGTGGCAGTGGGAGGCGCTGTCCGGGATGATGCAAAAGGGCTTGGGCCACTTTTCCAGACAGGTGAAGGCGTTCCAGTCCGCGTCCAGGACCGGCGAGGACATCTCGAAGGTCGCCAGCTGGGTCGGGGCGACCGGCAGGCGCTTGTGGATGCGCCGGGTCAGTTCGAAGGCCGCCGGCAGGGCCAGCTCCACCAGGGCGTGGTGTTCGTCGGTGGCGGTGACGGTCAGGACGTTGGAGCGGAAATCGCAGTAGGTGCTTTTGGCCCTCGCCCCGGCGATGGCGAAATAGCCATGGACCTCCTGGCCGGGCGTGGCCTCGTTGATCCGGTTGCCGCGCGGCGACTGGAGGACCATGCAGGTTTCGGTGATGGCCTTGATGGAGCAGGGGTTGATGGCCGAGTCGTCCGGATCGTCGAACAGGCGGAAATAGAGGATGCTTTTCTGCTTGAAGGCCTCGGTCAGGACGGTCAGTTCCTCCACCCGCAGCCCCCGGGTCGGCGGGGCCTTTTTCTTCTGCACGGCCTTGGCCGCCTCCAGGGTCCGGCGCAGCCAGAACATGGCCCCCAACCGGTTGGCCAGGGACTGGGGCGGCTCGCCGCCGAGCCGGAACCTGGCTTCGGGATAGAGCCTGGCGCTCTGGTTGTCGAAGCGGCCGATGATGTGGCGCAGGAATTCGAGCACCCCGGTTTCCCGGCCCGGCCCCAGGGCCGCCTGGCCGAACGGCGAGGACGCGTAGTCGCTCAGGGCGAAAAACTTGGGGATGTCGCCGAGGACCAGGACGCCGAACCGGCCAAGGGGCGGCCCCTGGCTGGCGGTGGTGAACAGCTGGGTGAAAAGCTTCAGGATAAACGAGGTCTTGTACTTCGCCTCCACCATCCGGGCCGTGAATTCGAAGAGGGTCCTGCTGGTCAGGTTGAGCAGCGACACCGTGCCCAGGGACCGGACGTACCAGTGGAGCAGGTCCTCCTGCTGTCCGCCCCGACTGAAGACGCTGTCGTCGAACTTGAGGACGAAGTCGCAGGTGTTGAGTTCCAGGCCGAAGGTGTTCTCCCGCAGTTCCCCGACCCGGCGCAGGGGCCAGTCGGCCCGGACCGCGTCCGTGGACCAGAACCAGTTGTGAAACAGCAGCTCGCCGCTGAGAAAGTCCAGGAAACGCCGGAAGTTGAAGGGATTGCGCAGGACTCCCCGCACGGCCGGCTCAAGGCCGTTGCGGCTGTTTTCGCACAAAACGAGCCCCTTGTTGACGAGCCAGGGCGGCAGGGCGGCGTCCTTGGCGAAGACGTGGCGCTGGACCGTGGTGTCGGCCGTGGCCTCGCAGGGCAGTTCGAGCAGGTTTTCGGAAATGTGGCGGACCAGGGCGGCGGCCGCCCCGGCCAGGGCGGGGTGGTCGTCCGGCTCGGGCGAAAGGGCGGCCAAACGGCCGAAGTGCAGGTCCAGGTTGGTGTGGACCACGGGCGCCAACGCTTCTTTCATGACGCAACAACCTGTCCTGAAAGGGTTCACCCGAAAAAGGGTCCTTTAGCGATAGCACATCGCCTTTTATTAGCAAGGACGCGCACCGAAATCGAGGGAATTCTACCACGGTCCCGTGGCGATGGCGTCACGGACGACCCAGGCGGCCCGGCCCGAGGCGGTTTCCACCCGCACGAACCCCTGGCGCTGCGGCCCGAGCCCCACCGGCTCTCCGGCCGGCAGGTCAAAAAGGGCTTCCGCCCCGGCCTCCGGGGCGCTGCGGCCCGGGGTCGCGATCAGGACCACGCCGCGCGGGAAGGTCCAGGCGGCCAGGGTCGGCCAGGCGGCCTCGGCCCAGAGCCACAGGACCAGGACCGCGCCCGCGACCAGGACCGGACGCGGCAGGGGCCGGGAAACGAGCCGGGCC
>CAZIJE010000188.1:0-5786 GCA_964539435.1 uncultured Desulfovibrio sp. | reverse complement strand
GGGTCAGGACCAGCAGGCGGGCCGCCTCGGCCTGGGCGTCGATCTGCTGGACCGCAGAGGCCTGGGCCTCCTCCAGCGTCGGCCGAACCCTTGTCGGCTCCTCCACCACCCTATCCACTGCCCCCATGTCCACTGCCTCGTCCGCCGTCAGGCCCAACCGAGTCAGGCCGTTGGGCTCAACGATGCCCCAGGACCCGTCCGGCCGGTAGTTGTACCGCTCATCCATGAGCGCCTGGAGGTAGACCAGGGCTTGGTTCCGGCTTTCGGGTTCGGCCAAAAGAATTTCGAGGTCGTGTCGCGTGGCGATGGTGTTTGGGTATCCCTGCATGGTGCCTCCTCACGAAAGCGTGTAGTAGCGATCTATCCGTTTGACCGTGGCAATAAACGGAATTTCGCCTCCGTACTTCTCGAACTGTTGCATGAGCACTTCAGAGCCAGTGAAGAAGATTTTGTGTGTTCCGTCTTGTTCAAACTGGACCGTCAGGCACTGGCCTGAATTACTGGCTCCGTATTTGCTTTTTTTGATCTTATATCCCGTTATCGTAATTTCCAGGTTGAGGATAGAATCCAGCTTCACCTTCTCACCATCAAGCGGCCCTTCCTCCTGGGCAAACTCGCTGAATCGTTTCGGCGTCATGCGTACTCCTCCATAACGTTTCCAAGTCCATGGCCAGTGCGAGATTGTGCGTGTTGGCCCATTTGATCCATCCCATGGTTGATGCGATCGAGGACCGATACCGTTCGAAACCGATACGCCCGGATGCCAACAGTCCAGGAAGCGCGCGCAAACGGGCCTTGACGCGCTTGGCTGTGCGCTTGCGCAACAGGATGTAGTTCGAGAAATGGCGGTAACCGAGAAAATCAACGCCCTGGTCAACAGGGAAAAGGTCAAGCTTGCTCAGACGCATCATGAGCCGATCGGCCACGAAGGTGCGGATCTCGCCGGCCAGGTGGCGCAGGGTGGCCTTGTCGTCGCTAAAGAGACAAAAGTCGTCGCAGTACCGGACATAGGCCCGAACGTGATGCGTGTGTTTTATCCACTGGTCCAACTCGTTGAGGTACAAATTCCCGAACCACTGGCTGGTATAGTTGCCGATGGGCACGTTCGTCCCGCCCGGGATAGAATGGATGATGTCATCCAGGAGCCAGAGCGTGTCGCGGCATTTCACCTTCTGGCGCACGATCCCGGACAGGACCGCGTGATCCATGGACGGGTAGAACTTCGAGACATCCCCTTGCAGGCAGTAACGGTAGTGCCTGGCGTACTCCATAACCTGGCGGCTGCCGGCCTGGACGCCCATGCCGCGACGGCAGGCATAGGACGTCGGGATCATGAGGCCGTCCCATAACGGCTCCAGGATGTTCATGATGGCGTGCTGGACGATACGATCCGGTGCGAAGGGCAGCACGTAGATGAGTCGGCGCTTGGGCTCGTGGATCTCCTTGATCGTATACGGCGCCGTGGAAAAGGTCTTGTCCAGCAGGGATCGACGGATGGCCCGAAGATTACCCTCTGTATCCTGCTCGAAGCGGACCACAGCCCGATGCCATGACTTGCGCCGCCGGGCCTTCTGGTGGGCCAAGCGGAGGTTGTCCATGTCGGCGATCTTCTCGAACAGGTTTCCGTGTCGTTTCATAAAAATCGGGCTGGGGAGGGTTCGAACATCCGCCTACTGACTCCCCGCCCCTCCGTCGTGTGTTTTGCCTTTCAGCCTTGCGGCTTACCGGACATGGCCGATGCGTCCAGCCTGGAGTTGTTGGCCCGCCCCAGTCTCCGTGACCCCGTGCACACTGATATTCGCATTCAGAGCCAGCGGACTGCTATTCGCATTCAGCGCGCGGGAACCGCAATTCGCCGCATTATTCCAATTGCCGCCCACGATCGCACGGGAGACGCATCAGCCAAATATCGCGGCGCGAGACGCGAAACGAATTGTCGTTAAATGGCCAACGGCTCCGCGACCCCGCGCACACCGATAGCCGCAGCCAGAGCCAGCGGACCGCTACCCGCATTCAGCGCGCGGGAACCGCAATTCGCCGCATTAGCCCAATAGCCGCCCACGAGCGCACGGTTCGGCTCATAATACATTTGGCCACCGACGCCAGCGTCGTTTGCATCAAAACCATTTTTCCATGCAGCAGAACCGTAACTTGCGGTATCAATCGCCCACCACCACATGATTCCGGCCATGCCTTCACAGCCATTATTTGAGACCATGCGACGGCCGGCGGTGTCGGTGAAAGCGCCGGCCACCCCCGGGTCGGCGCTGCCAGCGATATTGGTGCCCTCGTTGCAACCAAGGGCGAGATAGAGAAACTCATGCTGCCAGAACATCCGCTTGCCGATGGCGGCCAGATACTGTGCGGCTTTGAGCCAATGGAAGGCCGGGGCCGACACGCCATCCACCATGGTCGCGTTATAGACCGAGACGAGCTTGCCGCCGCTCCAGGAGTTCCCATACAGATCCGCCCACAGCCTGGTCCCCGCATCCCAGGTCATCCCTTCGGGCGCGCAGCGCGGAAGGTGCATCAGATCCCAGACCGTGCCCGGAATGATGTCGCCGGTAATGAAACCCGTGAGCGTATGGCCACTGATCGCGCCATAGGAGAGCGGCACGCAGTGGAACCCCCCGAGCTTGCGAGAATTCGACGCCGTGAATCCGGCTGGGTATGTCGCATTGGCCGAGCACAGAATGCGGATCGTGCCGTTGTCATTGACGGCATACCGATAAAAATCCTTGCCCGCTCGGTTCGCCGGGACCGTATAGTCCGGAGTGGTCGAATCCCACGAAGCGGCGAGGTTGAGGTCCAGCCGCTGCTGTCCGGCCAGGTAGAAGCCGCTGTCGTTGATGTTGCAGGTTATTTTGTTGGGCGTCAGCAGCGTGCGGCGGTCGGCCGCCACCGAATAGCCGGCAATCCCTCCGAGGATATCCCTGGCGTAATGGGCAGGGGCAGATGCAACATTTAAAACAGCCGCAGCAGCCACGGCCTGGTCCCTGGCGGCAAGCGTATCCGTCTTGGCCGCTCCTGCCTGTGCGGCAAAGCCATCGGCAGCGGATGCAGCCGCCGCCGACAAAGCAGCAGATCCGGCGGCGGCGTCACGGGAGGCAGCAGCATCTGCCGCTGCCTGCGTCGCGGCAGCGGATTTTTCCGGGACGGATTCGAGTGTAGGCACAAGAACATTGATGCCTGCGATGGTCGCGTTCATTTCGTCGACCATGTTGTCGATCTCGTTCAGGGTCTGTGGCATCACGTCGTCAAAGCTGTTCGCTGTCCTCCCAGGAGGTGTGGACAGCGGCGTCAAGGATGGGATCGCCATGGCTGCTCCTTATATGAGACCCTGTATCTCGAATTGAATCGTTGATTTTTCATGATTTGAAAGGTCTGGATCGACCTCTTTCACAAAGCCATAGACCAGAAGGCATTCTGGCTGAAAACCTGTCTCACTGTAGCCTACGAAAATGCATGCTATACCATCGACATCATCAAGTCTCTTGAGAACATGATCAATTGTTTCCGTGTCAATGGTCGCTTTGCATTTCAAATATTTCGCCAATCGTCCCTTCGATAGGGAGGTATTGCCGAAATCATCGGTAGATATTTTTGAATAAGAGAGGCGTCCTGGACTTATCTCCCACTGCGCCTCGCCCAGATATGCCGCCATGCCCACAACCACTGCGCCGCATTGGGCTGTGCCACCCTCCCCGGCATCGATACGAATACGTAATTGAGAGCTACCGCGAATTGGGATCGACGCGAAAACATCCCTGACAAACTCGGGAGTTGAAAAAAAATACTCGGTGTAGGTGTACACCTTCTTGAGCAGCGTCCACGTCCTGGTCCAGACCACCTCGCCGCCGGAAATGAGATCGAGCTGCAGGGTCTTGCCCCGGCAGCCGAACAGGCCCACGGCGTCGCACCGGGCAGCCGAGATGGTCACGTCGAGCAGCCCGTCCACGGCCGTGGCGGTGTTGATGTACTCGTCGAACATCCTGCGGGCGTTGGTCGCGCCCTTGTCGCTCCAGCAGGGATCGCTGCCCGCCAGGTTGTCCTTGGGCGGCTTGCCCGTGGACTCGCGCAGCGAAAAGTAGAGCCGGTGGTCGGCCGTCACCATCACGGTCCGGCCGGCCGGATAGGTGGTGGCGGCGTTCCACTCCTCGGCGTCTGCCTCGGGCACGTTGGTGGCGATCAGGGCGATGGCCCTGGGGATGACGATTTTCACTGGGTCACCTGCAGCGCGCCTTCCTTGCCGCCGCACCGGGCCAGCATGGAGGCAATCTCTTTGGTGGCGTCCACGAGCTTTTGCTGGGTCCCTGCCAGGTCCTTGCGCAGGTCCGACACCTCCCGGCGCAGGGACACGACCTCGGCGGCCACGTCGTCGCGGCCGCCGCGCGCGCCGCCCAGGGAGACGCCCTGGAGCTGGACGGCCAGCAGCCGCAGCAGGTCGGTCTGGCGTTCGGTGAGCACGCTCTCGCCCGGCTTGCCGAGCACGAACACCGAGTCCTCGCCCGGAATGCCGCCCTCGATCATGCCGCCGCCGGCGAATCCGTACTGCGCCTTGAGGCTCTGCCAGTTGGCGTAGGCGGCCTGGGCGTTGGAATAGAGGCCCATGACGCCGGACGGCAGGGCGGCAACACCAGGCCACACGGACTGGGACGTGGAAACCCATTGTTGCAAGGCCGCATCCCAATCCACGTATCCGGTCCCAGCGCCCCACCTGGACATAAAATATTCCACAAACTTGGGCAGGGTGGTGGTCTGTCCTTCCAGGATGGCGTCCGCCGCCCGCTTGGACCGGGTGCCTCCCTCCCAGTAGTCCGCAGCCAGGAGTTGGCTGATACCGTCACTCCACCCGATGCCGGTCGTTGCCATCTGGTAGACCATGGTGCCGTAGTCGCTGCCCTTGAAGGCGGCCACGGCCTGGTCCATGAGGGTCTCGTACCGGGTTTCGAGCTGGGCCACCTCGGCCCGGCGCAGGGCCTCCTGGGCTTCGGCGATCTGGTCGTCGGTCACGGTCTGGGCGATGTCGGTCAGGCTGCCCGAGGTGCCGGCCGCGCCGCTGGCCAGGGCGGAGAGGCGCGAGGTCACATAGTCCCGGGCCGAGTCGTAGACGCCCTGGTCGCCGGTGGCGGCCCGGGCCGCCGTCAGGTAGTCCTTGGCGTAGCCGGTGATGTTGCCCATGGCCTCGGTGTCGCCCGAGGCGGCCAGGGCGTACTGTTCGTCGAAATAGGCCCGGGCGTTGGCGGCCACGGTCTGCACGTTGTCGGTGGTGTATTCGCTGCCGGTGCGGATCTCGTAGATGGTGTCGTAGATGTCCGCGACCATGGAGTTGATGGCGTCGGCAATGGCCTCCAGGGAATCGATGATGTCGTCCCGCAGGCCCTCCTCGCCGGCCTGGTACCGGGCGAACAGGCTGTACAGCTCCTCGATGGCCGACTGGGTGTTGCCCTTGAGCTTGTCCAGGAGATCGGCCTGGGTCCGGTAGAGGTCCTCGAGGTCCGACCGCATGTCGTCGATGACGTCGGCCCAATACTGGGCCAGTTCCTGGAGCTGCACCTGCATCAGTTCGACGATGAGGTTCGGGTCGAGCCCGTCCGCGTAGGCCTGCTCCAGTTCGTCCGCGAACCCAGCCACCATCCGCAGCGCCTCGGCCTCTTCCTCGTACCCGGCCAGGGCCGCCTTGCGCGCGGCCAGGTCGCGTTCCATGGCCTCGGTGGCCTCGATGAGGGCGTCGCCGGTCTCGCGGATCATGGCCACGATCTCGGCCAGCTGCGCCGCCTGAAGCG
>CAZIJE010000187.1:0-5813 GCA_964539435.1 uncultured Desulfovibrio sp. | reverse complement strand
CGGAGCGGCCGTCCGGCGGCGGCCCGGACGCGACGGCCGCGCCCCCGGCCGCCGCGCCCGGCGAAGCGACCGGCGGCGCGGCCGGCAGTGCCGCTCCCTGACCGTCGGTTGACGGGGCCGGGCATTTCTTACAAGCTGCGTTCCTGGCCCAGGCGGCAGGCGCTTCGCCGCCGCAACCCCGGGCGCAAGGAGTCCTCATGGGACGTTGCATCCTCGGAGCGCTGCTCCTGCTGGCCCTGGCGACCACGGCCTCGGCCCAGGCCTTTGGCCCGAAAAACTACGCCGAGTGCGTCATGCTCTACGCCAAGAAGGCCGCTTCCCGCGACGGCGGCATGCTCATGCGCCGGGCCTGCAAGTGCCGGTACCAGGAGCCGGGCGCGCCGGAGTGCAAGGACTATTCGCCAAAGGCCCTGGACTGCATGGTGAAAAACCTGCTGCCCGTGGAAAAGGATGAAGAGGCCTGGGGCGTGGAGCGGGCCTGCCGCAACAAGCACCCCGCCAACTAGCGGCCCCGCCGCATTGCCAGACGCGCCGACGCCGTCCCGAAAACGGGGCGGCGTTTTTTTATGGGGAGGCCGGGGGGAGACGCCAGGGCGGCCCAAAAGGAGAAAGCGGCTCCAGGTCGCCATCCCGGAGCCGCTTTCTGAAATGTCCTTTTCGGAGGAAGGATGTCTGGCTTTTAGCAATGGCCGTGCCAAAAGGGGGTTTATAAATGCAAGTTCAATGAATACAGCATATTGATTGCAAGGGTTTTATCAAGGGCCTGGAAATGGGCCTCCAGGCGGCAGGCGGAGGGTACAAATGCTTTTACCCCGCCGGCGCGGGCGGGCGGCAGGGTTCAAGATTTTTTACGAGAGCGGCAACGCAAAAGAAAGAACAAAAAATTCCAATAGGATGTCGTTTCGATGTTCAGGCGGCGGGGCGAGGGAAGCTGGCGGGCGGCGGCCATGCGCCGCGGTCTCGGACCCGGCCGGTACAAATCCTTGGCCGGGCCGGGTGTCCGGGCAAAGGCATCGCGGTTGCGGGCGGCGGTCCGGTGGCGGAGAAGACAAAGCCCTTGCCAGGCGGCGGCAACAGGAGCAGAAGGGATAGTAGGGAAAGACCGGCAACGCGAGGAGTCTGCCATGGAGTTTGTGGTTGCGGCCCCGGGCCTGCCGCCGTTTCGGTACGACCCGGCCGGGACAGGGAAAACCGCATTTGCGGACGCCTGCCGGGACGAGGAACAGTGCCGGCGGGACGCGCCGGCCGACGACTGCGCCGTGGCCCGGGTCGTGGCCCCGGCCCTGGACTACTTTTCCCAGATCGTCTCCCACCAGACGGTCCGGGTCCAGTGTCGCGACGCCCACGGGACCGTGGTCATCGAGGAGACCGGCCAGCAGGCCGCCCTTCGGCTCCTGGCCTCGAGCCTCGGCCATGCGCGGTGCCCGTTTTTCAGCCGCTTCTCCTTTGCCGAGGCCCCGGACGCCGGGCCGGCCAAGAGCACCCGCGCGGCCTACGCCCGGCTGGTCCGGTCGGTCATGACCTCGGACGGGGAGCCGGAGATGCCCGACCCCGTCCTCCTGTCCCGGCTCCGGGCGGCGGCGGACCGGCTGGGACGCGAAATCGAGGCCCATCTGCAGCCGGTCCTGCGCGAGGCCCGGCGGCGGTGCCGGCGGGACGCCGGGGTCAATGCCGTGGTCATGCTGTTTGACGCCAGCACCCTGGCCGGGGAGCTCCTGCGGGCCTCCCGGCAGACGCCTCCGGCCCGGTCCCGGCCGGCCGAGGGGCGCGGCGTTTAGAAGGGCATGGTCAGCCGTTTCTTCTGCCGCCGGGCGATCTCCAGCTCGGTCTCCAGGGCCAGCTTTTCCTGCTTGGCCGCGAAAATTTCCTGGGCATAGGCGACGCCGGCCCTGGGGTCCTCGGCGGCCAGCAGTTCGCGCACCTGTTTTTCCACCGCTGCCTTGCGTTCGGACAGTTCCCGGATTTTCGCCTCGAGTTCGGCCTCCTTGGCCGCGATGTCCGTCTCCCGCGTCTCGGTCATGCTTCCTCCACCACAATGGTCTTGATGTTGCAAAATTCCGTGAGCCCCGACCGGGCCAGTTCCCGGCCGTAGCCCGACCGCTTGACCCCGCCGAAGGGCAGGCGGAAATCCGACCGGGGCACGGCGTTGACCGCCACCATGCCGGCCTCGATCCGCCGGGCCAGGGCCAGGCCCCGGGCCGTGTCCGCCGTCCACAGGCTGGCCCCCAGCCCGTAGTCCGTGGCGTTGGCGAGGCCGATCGCCTCCTCGGCGTCGGCGGCCGCGGTCACGGCCGCCACCGGCCCGAACAGCTCCTCGTCAAAGGCCGGCATGCCGGGCCGGACGTCGGCCAGGAGGGTGGGGGCGTAGAAAAAGCCGGGCCGGTCGAGCCGGCGGCCGCCGCAGACCAGCCGCGCCCCCCGCTCCACGGACTGGCGGACCTGGCGGTCGAGGTTTTCGAGCAGGTCCAGCCGGGCCAGGGGGCCGACCGTGGTGGCCGGGTCCAGGGGGTCGCCCGGAACGTGGGCCGCGAGCCGGGCCGCCAGCCGGTCGATGAAGGTCGCGGCAAGCGGCTCCTCGACGATCAGCCGCTTGGCCGCGATGCAGGCCTGGCCGCAGGCCCGCATCCGGGCCGATTCGGCCGCCGCGCAGCAGTCGTCCAGCACGGCGTCGGCCAGGACCACGAACGGGTCCGAGCCGCCGAGCTCCATGACCGCCTTCTTGATATGGGCCCCGGCCAGCGCCCCCACGGCCGCGCCGGCCCGGGCCGAGCCGGTCAGCGTCACCCCGCGCACGGCCTTATGGGCAATGGCCGCGGCCACGAGCTCGTTCTCCACGCGCAGGATTCGCAGAACGTCGTCGGGAAAGCCGGCGTCCCGAAAAAGGCCCTCCAGGGCCATGGCCGCGCCCGTGACATTGGCCGCGTGCTTGACGGCCAGGACGTTGCCCGCGGCCAGGATCGGGGCGGCCGTGCGCATGACCTGCCAGTAGGGGAAGTTCCAGGGCATGACCGCCAGGATGACGCCAAGGGGCTCGTAGACCACCAGGCGGCGGCCGGCCTCGGATGCGACCGGCTCGTCGGCCAGCCACCGGGGGGCCATCCTGGCGTAGAACCGGCAGACCCGGGCGCAGCGCCGGACCTCGGCCTCGGCCTCGGGCAAGAGCTTGCCCATCTCCCGACAGGCCAGGACGGCCAAGTCCCGCGCCTGGTCCTCGAACAGTCCGGCCAGGCGGGTGAGCCGGTCCAGGCGGACGGGAAGGGGCGTGTCGCGCCACAGGGGGAAGGCCCGGGCGCAGTCGTTGAGGACGGCCTCGGCGGCCGGGGCGTCGTGGGACGGATAGCGGGCGAAGGGCTGGCCCGTGGCCGGATTGGTGCTGACGAACATGGCTGGTGGTGTGCGGGCGGCGGCCGCGCCCTTGCGGCGCGGGGCGGCGGGTTAGAAGGGGGACGGCGTTCCTTCGGGCAGGGGAACGTCGAAGGCGAAAATGATGCCCGCGATCATCCGGTAAAAGCCGGCCAGGGCCACGATTTCCAGCAGTGCCTGCCGGCCGAGGGCCGCTTCCAGAACCTCCTGGGCGGCGGGCTCCAGGCTGGCCGGGGCCAGGGCCGCGTCCGCGGCCGCCAGGACCGCGTCCTGGACCGGGGTCAGGTTCCGGGGCCTGGTCCCCTGGCGGATGGCCTCGATCACGGCCTCGGGCAGGCCGGCCCGCCGGGCCTCGGGCGCGTGCTTGACCCATTCGTAGGCCGCGCCGACCCGGCGGGCCGCCCACAGGATGACCAGCTCGCGGTCCGCGGCCGGCAGCACGCTCGGGCCGAAACGGAAAAACGTCCCCAGCTCGCTCACCCGCTCGGCCAGGGCCGGGTGGGTGAGGAGCGTCAGGTACATGCCGTCGATGCGGCCGCGCTTGGCCTTCAGGCGGTCGTACAGGGCGCGGGCCTCGGGCGGCAGGGCGTCCGGGTCGGGCAGCGGCAGCGTGGCCATGGCATCTCCTTGAACCGGCAGTCTACCGCGTTTGCCGGGCCAAGCCAAGACCGGGTCAGCCGACCGCGACCTGGGCCAGGAGACTGGCGGCCGTGAGCATCAGGACCGCCAAAACCACCCGGGCGAAGGCCGCCTCGCCGATGCGGCCGCACCCGGCCATGCCGACGCACAGTCCGGCCAGAAGGGCCGGCAGGCCCACGGCCGCCCGGGCCAGCACAACCGGCGTCACCAGCCCGGCCGCATATTGCGAAGCGGTGATGCCGATGCCGGCCAGAAGGAAATAGGCCGTCAGGGTCGCCCGGACCGCGTTGCGGTCCAGTCCCTGGCGCGACACCCAGGCTGCCACGGGCGGGCCGTTGACGCCGATGGCCGCGCCCAGGCAACCGGCCACGAACCCGGCCGCCACCCCGTAGCCCCATCCCGCCGGCCGCGCCGGTCCGGTCCGACGGACGGCCCAGGCCACATAGCCGAGGATGGCCAGGGCGAGCAGGCCCTTGAGCCAGGCCTCGGGCAGGGAACGCAGGCTCTGGGCACCCACGGCCATGCCGGGCAGGGAGGCGGCCAACAGCAGGGCCAGGGCCGGCTTTTGGATGTGGCCGCGCAGCCGGCAGGTCAGCACGGCGTTTAAAACCACGGCCAGCAGGCAGCAGACCGGCGTGGCCAGCCGCAGGTCCATGACCAGGGCCAAGAGCGGCAGGGCGACCAGGGTCGAGCCGAATCCGGCCAGACCCTGGGTGAAGCCGGCGCAGAATCCGGCCGCGAGCAGGGCGATGATGACGGTTGGGTCCATGGGCGCTCCGGTCCGATGGCGAGCCAGACCTTTATTCGAATTTACAAAACCTGACAAATGATCCTACCGTATGGCCTCGGTCCGGACAAACGATTTGCTCCAAACAAGGGGTTCAAGAAAAATGAACATGCTCGACCCCTGGCAGTTGCGGACGTTTCTGGCCGCCGCCGCCGGCCCGTCCTTCCGGCAGGCGGCCCAGGACCTGGCCATGGCCCCGTCCACCGTCACCGCCCAGATCCAAAGTCTCGAAGAGACCCTGGGCGTGTCGCTTTTCGACCGGGCCGCCGGCCGGGTCGTTTTGACCGAGCACGGCCGGCGGCTCCTCGGCCAGGCCAGGCGGCTGCTCGACCTGGAGGCTGAGATCCGGCGGGATATCGGCGGGGAGGACGACGGCTGCCCGGAACTGTCCGTGCGCCTGTCCGAGAGCCTGGGCCTGGAACTCGCGCCCGCTGTCCTGCCTCTTTTCCGGCAACGCTTTCCCGGGACCCGCCTGCTCCTGTTCACCCACTCGCGCCAGGGGCTGGCCCGGGATCTGCGCCAGGGGGCCGTGGACCTCGGCCTCATGCTCGGCGAACCCTTTGCCGCCGACGGCATCCTCACCGAAGAAATCCACCGCGAACCCCTGGTGGTCATCGCCCCGCCCGGGTTCCTCGCCTCCGGCCGGGCCGTGGGGCCGGCCGACCTGGCCGGACGCGAGCTGTTCGTCACGCCCCACATCTGGAGCGCCCGCCGCCGCCTGGAGCACGCCCTGGTCCGGGAAGCCGCGGCTCCGGCCGCAATCACCGAATGCACGAGCCTGGCCGTGGTCAAGGCCTGCGTCATGGCCGGCCATGGCCTGGCCCTGGCTCCGCAGATGGCCGTTCGCCGCGACGGCGCGGCCGGCCGCCTGCTGGTCCTGGCCTGGGCCGACGGCCCCCTGGACGCGCCCGTCATGCTGCTGCGCCAAGCTGGCCGGCCCCTTGGCGCGGCCGGCGTCGGCTTCGTGGACGCCGTCCGCCAGTCCCTGCGGGAGCAGGCGGGGTAGGAAGAGTGCCTCCGGCGG
>CAZIJE010000186.1:0-5839 GCA_964539435.1 uncultured Desulfovibrio sp. | reverse complement strand
GGCCCGCTTCCGGCCCCGCCATCGAGGGGGTCCGGGGGGGATCATCCCCCCCGGCCGCCGGAGGCATCTTTTCTCCCCTTATCCCTTGTACGCCGCCCCGGCGCGCAGGGCTTCGGCGTTTTTGGGGATGAGGTGGCTGTAGTGCTTGGCTATGACGTGGGAGAGGCTCTGCTCCACGACTTCCAGCGGCAGGATGCCGGTGGCGTTCACGTACGCGCCAAGGGCCACCATGTTGGCCATCCGGGTGTTGCCCAGGCTGTCGGCGATCTCGTTGGCCGGCACGGCCACGACCTTGACCCGTTTGGCGTCGGCCAGGGCCGTGTCGATGAGCGAGGCATTGAGCACCAGCACGCCGCCGTCCTCGAGCTGGGGCTGGAACTTGTCCAGGGACGGCCGGTTCATGATGATCAGGCTCTTGGGGGTGCGGATGATGGGCGAGCCGATGGCGTCGTCCGAGACCACGACCGTGCAGTTGGCCGTGCCGCCGCGCATTTCCGGGCCGTAGACCGGGATGTAGGTGACGTTGAGGCCATGTTCCATGCCGGCGTAGGCCAGCAGGTTGCCGATCAGCATCACGCCCTGGCCGCCGAAGCCGGCCATGATCACGTCTTGGTAGAGGCTCACGACGCTAGTCCTCCTTGGCCGCGTCCTTGAAGACGCCGAGCGGGAAGCCGGGGATCATCTCCGCGGCGATGCGCTCGTTGGCCTTCACGGACGACACTTTCCAGTTGGTGGGACAGGTGGCCAGGAGTTCCACGAAACCGAAGCCCTCGCCCTTGACCTGGACTTCGAAGGCCCGGCGCACGGCCCGCTTGGCCTGGGCCAGGTTCTTGATGGAGTTGACGGCCACGCGGGAGCTGTAGGCCACGCCGTCGAGGGAGGCGATGATCTCGGCCATGCGCATGGGGCCGCCCTCGCGTTCGGCGCACCGGCCGCCCGGGCAGGTGGTGGTCTTCTGGCCGATCATGGTGGTCGGGGCCATCTGGCCGCCGGTCATGCCGTAGACCGTGTTGTTGACGAAGACCACGGAGATCTTCTCGCCCCGGTTGGCGGCGTGCATGATCTCGGCCAGGCCGATGGAGGCCAGGTCGCCGTCGCCCTGGTAGGCGAAGACGAAGGCGTCGGGCCGGGCCCGCTTGACGCCCGTGGCCACGGCCGGGGCGCGGCCGTGGGGGGCCTCGACGGTGTCGACCAGGATGTAGTTGTAGAGAAACACCGAGCAGCCGATGGCGCTGACGGCAATGGCTTTTTCGACCACGCCGAACTCTTCCAGGCACTCGGCCACGATCCGGTGGATGACCCCGTGCTGGCAGCCCGGACAGTAGTGGGTGGGCACGTCGGCCAGGACCGACGGCCGGTCGAAGACGAGTTCTTCGTTGCCCTCAGGCATGCTTGACATTTCAAGCCCCCTTTACGGCCGCGCGGATGGGACCGGTGAAATCTTCGGGCGTCGGCAGGTTGCCCGGGAAAAAGCCGAAGAATTCGGAATCCGTGATGCCGCGCACGGCCAGGCGCACGTCCTCGACCATCTGGCCGAGGTTGTGCTCGATGGTGAGAAACCGCTTGCCCTGCCCGGCCAGGGCGCGCAGGGCCGCCTCGGGGAAGGGATAGAGCGTGACGGGGCGGAACAGCCCGACCCGCAGGCCTTCGGCCCGCAGGGTCCTGACCGCGGATTTGGCGATGCGGCCGATGGAGCCGTAGGCCACGACGATCAGGTCCGCGTCCTCGGTTTCAAAGGCCTCGTAGCGGACCTCGGCCCGCATGGCCTCGTACTTGTCGCGCAGGCGCATGTTCTGGCCGGCCAGGGCCCCGTCCTCGAGAAACAGCGACTTGAGGAGCCTGGGGGCCCGCTCGCCGCGTCCGGTCAGCTTCCAGGCCGCCCCTTCCGCCGGGTCCACGGGCCGGGCCTCCCGGGGCATGACCGGCTCCTTCATCTGGCCGACAATGGCGTCGCCGAGGATGAGGACGGGATTCCTGTATTTGAAGGCCAGGTCAAAGGCCTCGAAGGTCAGGTCGTAGCACTCCTGGCAGGTGGCCGGAGCCAGGACCATGGTCCGGTAGTCGCCGTGGCCGCCGCCCTTGACCGACTGGAAGTAGTCGCCCTGGGACGGGCCGATGTCGCCGAGACCGGGACCGCCCCGGTTCATGTTGACGAGCACGCCCGGCAGCTCCGAGCCGGCCATGTAGGAGATGGCCTCCTGCATGAGGGAGACGCCCGGGCTCGACGAGGTGGTCATGGCCCGCACGCCGCAGGCGGCCGCGCCGAGCAGCATGTTGGCGGCCGCGACCTCGGACTCGGCCTGGACGAACTCGCCGCCCGCGGCCGGCATGGCCGAGGACAGCATTTCCGGAATGTCGTTCTGGGGCGTGATGGGATAGCCGAAATAGCAGCGGCAGCCGGCGGCCAGGGCGCCGTGGGCGATGGCCTCGTTGCCCTTGATGAAGATGCGCTTGGAGGACATTACTTGTTCTCCTTGGCTTTGCTTTTGGTGCGCCAGACCTTGATGGCCACGTCGGGGCACATCTTGGCGCAGGAGGCACAGCCGGTGCATTCGTCCATGGAGGCCGGCGGCACCTCGGCCACCTTGTAGCCCTTGGTGTTGAAACGCGAGGAAGCGACGATGATGGTCTTGGGGCAGACCTGGACGCAAAGGAGACACCCTTTGCAACGCTCCTCGTCGATGACGATCCGAGACATCCATTCACTCCTTTGCGGGCGCTTCGGACGGAGCAAGGGTCTCCGAACCGGGGGAGCCCGCCGCTCACCCGTTCCGTAAGCGCATGCGGTGGGGGGACGCCGCCGGCGTCAGAGCGCCAGCATGGCGTCGCCATAGGAAAAAAAACGATAGCCCGAGGCTATGGCCCTTCCGTAGGCGGCAAGAAGCGTTTCGCGTCCGACCAGGGCGGCCAGCATAATCACGAGCGATGATCCAGGCAAATGGAAATTCGTCACCATGCCGTCCACCACGCGAAAGGCGTGGCCGGGCCGGATGAAGATGTCGGTCTCGCCGGCAAAGGGCCGGACCTCCCCGGCCTCCCGGACCACGCCTTCGAGCGTCCGGGCGGCGGTGGTGCCGACGGCGACGACCGGCCGGCCGGCCGCCCTGGCGGCGCGCACGGCCGTGGCCGCCTCTTCCGGCACCTCGATCCACTCCTTGTGCATGGCGTGCTCCCGGATGTCCGCCACCCGGACCGGGGAAAAGGTGCCGACGCCCACGTGGCAGGTGACCGTGGCGAAGCCGAAGCCCCGGGCCCGCAGCCGTCCGATGAGGGCCTCGGTGAAGTGCAGGCCGGCCGTGGGCGCGGCGGCCGAGCCGAGCTTGTCGTCCCGGGCGTAGACGGTCTGGTAGGTCTGGCGGTCGGCCGGGTCGTCGGCCCGGCGGATGTAGGGCGGCAGCGGCACATGCCCGATCCGCTCCAGCACGGCCGGCAGGCTCCCTTGCCAGGACAGGACCACGTCGGTGTGGCCGAAGGCCCCGCGTCGGGTGGCGGTCAGGAAAAGGTCGGGCGCGAAGTCGATCCGGTCGCCGGGCCGGGGCGGCCGCGAGACCCGCAGGAGCCCGGCGGCCGGGGCCGAGTTCCAGCCCGTGGCCGGGTCGGCAGCGGCCGCCAAAAGCGCCACCGGCGTCAGGAGCAGGAACTCGGCCGCGCCGCCGCTGGGCTTTTTGCCGAGCAGGCGCACGGGCGCGACCTTCGTATTGTTGGCGACAAGCAGGGCTCCCTCGGGCAGGAGGTCCGGCAGGTCGGAAAACACGGCATGCCCCACCGCGCCCGTGGTCCGGTTGACGGTCATGAGCTTGCACGCGTCGCGGATGGCGCAGGGCCGCTCGGCGATGCGGTCCTCCGGCAGGTCGAAACGGTAGGAGGCGAGCAAATCGTCGGGAGCCGGCGCGGCGTCGCAAGACTTGGACAAAACGTTTTTCCTGAAGCGAAAAAGAGTTAACGGCCTTCCAGCCCGGCGGCGACGATCTCCCGCATCCGGTCCATGGCCTGGGGCATGTCCACCGGCGTTCCGGTTTCGGCCGCCGCCGAGGTCATGGCCACGCCGGCCAGGCCGCAGGGCACGATGGAGGTAAACAGCGAGAGATCGTTGTCCAGGTTGATGGCCATGCCGTGGGTGGCCACGCCGCGCGAGACGTGGATGCCAAGGGAGGCGATCTTGCGCTCCCCCACCCACAGGCCGAGCGGATTCTGACGACACGCGGCCATGACACCGTAGGTTTCGAGAAACAGCCGGCCGAGCTCCAGCACCCAGGCCACGAAGGACTTGACGCCAAAGCCGAGGCGCCGCAGGTCCACCACCGGATAGACGACGAGTTGGCCCGGGTTGTGGACGGTCGCGCCGCCGCCCCGGTCCGTGGCCACGAGCGCCACGCCCGGCGGCGCGGCCAGGACCTTGTTGACGGGCTTGTTGGACCCGAGCGTGATGACCGGATCGTGCTCCAGGATGAAGACGGTTCCCGGACCCTTTCCGGCCTTGACCGCGTCGGCCGTTTCCCGTTGCAGGGCCAGGGCGGAGGCGTAGGCGATCCGGCCCAGAACGCGGATCTCCGGCCGGACCGTCGGCTCAGGCATTGGCCCCGCCGTCCATGCCGCCGTCATTTAAAAGCGTCACCACGTCCTCAATGATCCGGTCGGCCTGGTTTTCCGGCACCTGGCAGGTGCCGACATTCCGGTGCCCCCCGCCGCCGTAGGACAGCATGAGTCGGCCGATGTCCACGGGATTGGACTTGTCGAAGATCGACTTGCCGACGGTCAGGACCACGTTCTGCCTGGCCTTGCCCCAGATGACCTGGACGCTGACGTTGACCTCGGGAAAAAGCGCATAGGCCGTGAACCGGTTGCCGGTAAAGATCTCCTCCTGGTTGCGCAGGTCGATCAGCAGCACCTTGCCCGCGACCCGGGACCGGGCCCGCAGCATGGCCTTGAACTGCTCCTCCTGCTCGAAGTACCGCTTCACCCGCTCGGCCACGTCCGGATCGGCCAGGATGGCCTCCACCGGCTCGGTCCGGCACAGGTCCACGAGCCGCATCATGAGCTGATAGTTGCTGATCCGGTAGTCGCGATAGCGGCCGAGCCCGGTGCGCGGGTCCATGAGAAAGCTGAGGAGAATCCAGCCCTCGGGCCTGGCCACCTCCTCGGGCGTCAGGTCGCCGCTGTCGCACCGGTCCACGAAGGCCAGCATGGTGTCGAAACGGGCCGGAAAGGTCTTGTGCCCGCCGTAGTACTCCCAGATGACCCGGGCGCAGCTCGGGTAATGCTTGGACGCGCCCGTGAACTGGATCACGCCCAGGCGGTCGTCCTCGCTCGAATGGTGGTCGAACCAGAGCCCGCAGCCCGGGGCGTACGGCACATTGGCCAGGATGTCGTCCGCGTTGCATTCCACCTTGCCGTCCTGCACATCCTTGGGGTGCACGAACACCCATTCCTTCATGATGCCCGCTTCCTTGAGCAGCACCGCGCAGATCAGCCCGTCGAAATCGGAACGCGTCAACAACCGCATGTCCGCCTCCTGAAAATGCTGGGGGTTGCCGCCCGCCCCGATGGCCCGGCCGGCACGGCATGCTAGCCCAGGGCCTGTCCCGAGGCAACACGGCTTCCGGGGGGCCGCAACGGCGGGCCGGCGCATTTTTCCTTTGCCAGCCGTCCGGTTTTCTTGTGAAATGCCAAAAGGAAACTCCTCATGAAGCACCATCCGCCCGGCTCGCCCCCCCTGGAAACCCTGGACGCCTTCGCCACGCTCATGACCGGCACCGCCGCCCTGCGCCGCCAGGCCGCCGCCGCCGTCCTGGCCGGCCGGCCCGTGCCCCTGGAGGTCCAGGCCGCCCTGGCCCGCGGC
>CAZIJE010000185.1:0-5970 GCA_964539435.1 uncultured Desulfovibrio sp. | reverse complement strand
GGCCGCCGCCATGGGCCGGCGCGGCGCGGTCAACCAGACCGCCTGGCGGACCTTCGGCGGCTGCCTCCAGCGGGGCACGGCCGAGGATCTGGCCCCGCTGCGCCAGGCCCTGTACCCCAGGGCCTACGCGCCCCAGGTGGAGGCGGCCCTGGCCGGGTCGGACATCCGGCCGGACACGGTCTACGCGCTCATCCGGCAGGAGAGTTTTTTCGATCCCCTGGCCGTGTCCGGGGCCGGGGCGGTGGGGCTCATGCAGCTCATGCCGGAGACGGCGCGGACCGTGGCGCAAAAGCTTGGCCTCAAGGCGGACAGGAAGGACCTGTTCGATCCCTCGGTCAACATCCGGCTCGGGGTGGCCTTTTTCCGGGAACGCCTGGCCCGGGCCGGGAGCCTGCCCGCCGCCCTGGCCGGGTACAACGCCGGCGAGAACCGGGCCGCGGTCTGGATCCGCCACCTCGGCCCCCTGGGCGGGGAGCTCTTCACGGAACTGATTCCCTACACCGAGACGCGCGACTACGTGCGCCGCATCACGGCCAACGCCATGCTATACGGCCGGCTCTACGGACGGTGAGAGGGGGGCTCAGGCAGGGCAGGCGAGGGTCGCGTCGCGCCGGGCGGCCAGCTCTTCCAGGGCAAAGAGGCGGTCGACGTCGAGGATCATGACAAAGGCGTCGCCGATCCGGGCCAGGCCCCGCACGTACCGGGGCGGCACGGCCAGACCCATGTCTGGCGGCGGCGCGATGTCGTGGGCCTCGATCTCCACCACCTCGTGCACGGCGTCGGCCAGGGCGGCCACAGGCACGCGTTCGTCGCCGTAGTCCCGCTCCACGATGATCAGGCAGGCGGCCCCGCCGGCCCCGGCCGGCGGCAGGCCGAGCTTGCAGCAGAGGTCCACCACCGTGGCCGCGTTGCCACGCAGGTTGACCACGCCGCGCAAATGCCCGGGCGCGAGCGGCACCCAGGTCACGGCCGGCACGTCGAGCACTTCGGAAACGGACAGCGATTCCAGGGCGAACCGTTCGCCGCCGATGCTGAGGGTCAGGTATTGTCGCGAGACGGCGTCGGCCATGGCCTGCTCCGGGGTGTGGACGAGTGACGGTCAGGGTACGCCACTTGCCGGTTTCCGGCAACGCCGGCGCGGCTCAAGACCCCGGTTCCAGCCGGCGTTTCGGCTCCGGCCGCGGCCGCTTCGTCCCGCCGGAGGGCCTGACAGGGCCGGCTCAGGCCGGCCGGATGGTCAGGACCGGGATCTTCGCGGTCTTGACCACCTTTTCCGCCACCGAACCGAAGGGAATCCGGTCGACCCCGCGCCGGCCGTGGGTGCCCATGATGATCATGTCCGCCGTGGCGTTGCGGGCCGCTTCCAGGATCTTTTCCGGCGCGTAGCCGTATTCCACCCGGCCTTCGGCCTCCAGGCCCTCGAACCGGCCGTCCATGAACTCGCCCATGACCCGGTTGGCCCCCTCCAGGATCTGTTCGACCAGGGCCTGGATGCTGGTGGCCGGCACGTAGAGGCTGGCGTAGCGGTTCATGGTGGGGGAAACGTAGAGGACGAGGAGCCTGGCCCCGAGCCCCCTGGCGAAAACGGACGCGTAGTCGGCCAGGTACTGCGCCGCTTCCGAGAAGTCCACGGCCAGCAGGATGGTCTTGACGTGGGGCGTCATGACGGAAAGCCTCCCTGGGTTGCCGCCGCAATTGCAATCTATCCCCGGCCCTTGGCCCCGGCAAGGGGAGAGTTGCGGCCGTCCCGGGCGCGGCCCCTGGCCCGGGACGCGCCGGCCGGCCCTTTACAAGGCCGTCCGGCGTGCCTACTACCTGGGCCTCAAGGCTTGAACCAAGCGGCCATTCGGCGTAAGCGACATTCGCCGTCACGGCACTGGAGGCTTCATGAGCAAACGCAGCAGCGTCGCGCTGGGCACCATTCTCAAACAGACCGTCAAGGTGGCCCGGCACCCCTGGATCGCCGGCCGGCTGGCGGCCGTGGAAAAGGAAAAATTCCTCTTTTCCGCCCTCAATCCCCGGGCCGAGACCGGACAGGCCCGGAGCATCCGCCAGCTGTCGATCCGCATCACCGACATGTGCAACCTCCGCTGCCACACCTGCGGCCAGTGGGGCGACCAGGGATTCTTGCACGGCTGTAATCTCAAGGATTTGAAAAAGCAGGAAATTTCTCCGGAACGCTACCTGGCCCTGCTCGAGGACCTGGCCCGAAACGGCCACAGGCCCTCGGTCTATCTGTGGGGCGGGGAGCCGACCATGTACAAGGGCTGGCTGGACATCATCGAACGGGCGACGGAGCTCAAGATGCCGACCTCCATCGCCACCAACGCCACCGGCCTCGTGGCCGCCGCCGACCGGCTGGCCGCGGCCCCCATGTTCCTGCTCCAGATCTCCATCGACGGCCACTCTCCCGAGACCCATAACGCGGCCCGCCCCTCGGCCGGCGGCGGCGACAACTACAAGGTCATCCAGGAGTCCCTGGCCGCCATTAAGGAGGCCAAAAAGGCCCACAAGACGAGCCTGCCCCTGGTCGCGGCCCTGACCACCATTTCGAGCGCCAACGTCCATCACCTGGTGGACATCTACGAGGCCTACAAGGACCGGGTGGACCTGTTCGTCTACTACCTGTCGTGGTGGATCGACGAAAAAAGCGCCACTGCCCATGACGAGGATTTTTCCCGCCGGTTCGGCTTTAAGCCCAAGCTCCATTGGGGCTGGGTCGGCGACTGGACCATCAAGGACCACGAGACCCTCAACAAACAGCTGCTGGAAGTGCAGCGCCGGTCCAAGGGCTGGGGCAACCCGGCCGTCAACATCATCCCGAACATCACCGGCGTGCCGAACCTCCGGGAATACTACACCAACCACGACGCGACCTTCGGCTACAACCAGTGCATCTCCATCTACCAGGCGGTGGAGCTCGATTCCAACGGCGACATGTCGCCGTGCCGCGACTACCACGACTACATCGTGGGCAACGTCCGGGAAAAGACCATCACCGAGCTGTGGAACTCCGAGGCCTACCGCCGCTTCCGGGCCAGCCTGCACACCGAGGGGCTCATGCCCTCGTGCACCCGCTGCTGCGGGCTGATGGGGTATTGATGCCCGAGGATTCCCGCCACGACGCCCCGGCCCGTCCGGCCCGGGTGGTCATGCTGCTCCAGGACCTGGCCTTCGGCGGCACCCAGCGCCAGGCCCTGGAACTGGCCGCGCGCCTGGACCGGACCCGGTTCGCGCCCGAGTTCTGGATGCTCGCCGACATCCGGGACTTCGCCCCGGAGGCCGAGGCGGCCGGCATCCCGCTCACCTGGCTGTCGCCCTCTCCCAAGGTGGGAGCCCTGGCCCTGGCCGGCCTGTGGAAGCTCCTGGCCGAGCGCCGGCCGGACCTCCTGGTGCCCTTGACCGCGGTGCCCAACATCTGGGGCCGGGTCTTCGGCCGGCTGCGGGGCGTTCGGGCCGTGGTCGGCACCTGCCGGGGCGGCGGGGCCATCAAGCGCCAGCACGAACGGTTTTTGAAGGGCTTGGCCAGCCACCACATCGTCAACGCCGCGCCCCTTGGCGAGGCCCTGCGGCGCCTGGGCCGGCCGGGAACCGCCATCACCTGCATCGCCAACGGCGTGGACACCGGGCACTTCGCGCCGCCGCCCGACGACCTGCGTCCGGTGCGCGAGGTGGTCCTGTGCCCGGCCCGGTTCTGCGAGGACAAGGACCACGAGACCCTGATCCGGGCCTTCGAAGTGACGGTGGCCCGTAGGCCCCGGGCCGAGCTGTGGCTGGTCGGGGACGGGCCCCTGCGCACCCGGGTGCGCACCCTGGCCGCCCGCAGCCCGGTCAGGGGCTCCATCCGCACCTATCCCTCCACCCCGGACCCCAGGCCCTTTTTCCAGCAGGCCTCGGTCGTGACCCTGTCCTCGGTCCGCGAGGGCCTGCCAAACGTGCTGCTCGAGGCCATGAGCATGGGCCTGCCGGTGGCGGCCACGGCCGTGGGCGGCATCCCGGACCTGGTCGAGCCGGAGCGGACCGGCCTTCTGTGCCCGCCGCGCAACCCCGAGGCCCTGGGCGAAAACATCGCCCGCCTGCTGGCCGACGAGGCCATGCGCCTGGAGTTCGGGAAAAACGCCCGGCAGCGGGTCGTGGAACGCTACTCCATGGAGGCCATGGTCCGCGGCCACGAGGCCGTGTTCGACCGGGTGCTGGCCGGGACGGAACCGGGGCGCCGCCCCGGACCCCGCCAAGGGGAATGATCCCCTCCGGGCCCTCCGAGAGGGCGGACTGAGGAAACGAAAATGTTCGCAGTAGTGCAATCCCTGCTGGTGTTCTGGCTTCTCCTGGCGACGCCGGCCGTGGCCGCCCTGGCCGGGGAACCGGACGTCTCCGGGCTGTGGCGCGGCTCGTTCTACGGGTCCGACGTCCAGGCCCGGGTGGAGCAGGACGGGCACTCGGTCAAGGCCGAGGTGGTGGTCAACGCCCTGACCGGCGAGACCAACATCTACCACCTGGTCGGGGCCATTTTCAACGGACACATGTACATGCTGCACGGCAGCGGCCATGTCTTCGAGGGCGACGCCAAGGGCGCGACCATCACCGGCGTGCTGACCACCAAGGGCGGCAGCCGGATCGAGCTGTCGGCCACCAAGGTGCCCCTGCCGCCGCCGGCCGGAACCTGTCCCCCAGAGGGCGGCGGAGCCGCCACGGCGCGCCAGCCGGGCTGATTCTTCTGTTATCTTTTCCCAAGGAGGGGACGTGGAGGTTTTCGCGTACGCGGTCATGGCCGTCCAACTGGCGGTCCTGGCCGCCCTCTATCTGCTCGGCCGACGCCATGTGCGGGGCGGCGACGGTCCCGAGCCCATGCCGGCACGGTGTCCGCGCCTGGCCGTCGTCGTGCCCGTGACCGGCGACCATCCGGGCATGCGCGAGGCGATCGCCTCGCTCCTCGACCAGGACTACCCCGATTTCGTGGCCGTTTTCGTGACGGCCACGGCCGACGATCCGGCCGCGGACCTGGTGGCCGGCGTGGCCGGGGACAGGCCGGACGTGCTGCGGGTGGTGGCCGGGCCGGCCGAGCGGTGCGGCCAGAAAAACCACAACATTCTGGCCGGCGTCCGGGCCGCGTCCACGGCCGAGGTGTTCGTTTTTTGCGATTCCAGCCACGTGGCCGACCGTGGGTTCGTCACCAACTTGGCCGCGCCCATCGTCCGGGGCGACGCGCCCATGACCAGCGGCTTCCACAAGATCGTGCCCGGCGACGCTGGAACCGCCACCATCGGCATGGCCGTGACCTGCCTGGCCCTGCACCTCCTCCAGCCGATCCGGGCCATCACCCAGCCCTGGGGCGGGGCCATGGCCATCTCCCGCCAGGCCTTCGACCGGTTCGGCCTGAAGGAGCTTTGGGGCAGAAACATCGTGGACGACTTTTCCATGGGGCCGCACCTGCACACCTTCGGCGTGGCCGCCTGGCCCGTGGCCGCCGCCTGCCTGGCCACGCCCATGGCCGGGATGACGCTGGCGCGCTGGGACGTCTGGCTGACCCGCCAGCTCCTCTACCTCAAGTTCTGCATCCCGCCGGGCTGGCTGGCCTCCATCGCGGCCGTGCTCCTCCTGTCCGCGCCGCCGGTCCTGGCGGCCGGCCTGGTCCTCGGCGGCCTCCTGGGCCTGGTTTCCGGCAACGCGGCCCTGGCCGGCCTGGCCTATCTCGGAGCCTTCGCCGGCCTCGGCCTGGCCTTTCGGACCCTGTGCCCCCGCCGGGTCGGCGTCCTGGCCTGGCTGCGGGGCTACGCGGCCACGTTTTGCATGCTGGCCTGGTGCTTCGGCCGCACCTTCGCCACCAACACCATGTCCTGGCGCGGCATCGACTACAAGGTCGGCTGGGGCGGCGTGGTTCGGTCGGTGATACGAAGAGAAGAGCCGGGGGTCCGCCCCCGGCCCCCGCGGGGGGGGTGATCCCCCCCCCACCCCCCAGGGGGGGGGGGC
>CAZIJE010000184.1:0-6055 GCA_964539435.1 uncultured Desulfovibrio sp. | reverse complement strand
CCTCGCCCCGGGCCAGCCGGCTGGCCACGTAGGCCACCCGGGCCGGGTCGAGGCCGGCCCGGCAGGCCGGGCGCTCCCGGACGCACTCCCAGCAGCCCCGGCAGGACAGGCGCGGCCGGAGCACGAAATGGCCGGGCTGGTAGGGGCCGGTCTCATGGGCGTTGACCGGGCCGATGGACAGGTTGAGCACCCGCCAGCCGGTCCAGGCGGCCAGGTGCATGGGGCCGGTGTCCGGCGTGACGAGCAGGGCCAGGTCCTGGCCGAGGACGGCCAGTTCCCTGAGCCCGAGCCGGCCGCACAGGTCCGTGACCGGAATGCCGGCCTGCCTGGCCGCCTCGGCCCCGAGCTCCACCTCGCCCGGCCCGCCGAGCAGCACCGGCACCAGCCCCCGCCTGGCCAGCTCCCGGGCGAGCCCGGCCGTGAAGGCCACGCTCGGCCGCTTGTCGCGCTCGCTGGCTCCGACGAAAATCCCGACCCGGCGACGCCCCGGACCGCCTGTGCGCGGGGCCGGCCAGACAGTCCCGGCCATGTCGGCCACGGGCACCACGTCCAGGGCGTTGAGCTCGGCCCAGTGGAACCGGTTGTGGCGGTTGTTGTGGACCACCGAGGCCCGGTAGAGCTGCCAGTCGCCGGCAACCCGCACCGCCCCGGCCGTGTCGGCCACGGGCCCCAGCCGCCTGGCGGCTCGCAGTTCCCCGGCCAACCGGGCCGCTTCGGGCCGGATGCCGCAGTTGATCACCAGGGCGTGTTCCCGGCCGGCCAGCTCCCCGCCCCGGGCCAGGGGCAGGTAGTCGGCCGGCGGGCTCAAGGGGGCCAGGGGCGCGGCAAAAGTCGGCTCGGCCACCACGGTCAGCCGGCAGCCGGGGTAGCGTCTGGAAAGCCACAGGAGCAGCGGATAGGTCAGGATCAGGTCCCCCATCCGCTGGGTCTGGATGACCACGATGGAGCCGGCATCAGACGCCACGGCCGCTCCGGTCCGCCGCGTCCGGCGTCAGGCCGAGGTCCGCCAGGACCGCCTGTTTTTGGGCAAGATCCCGGGCCAGGGCGTCAAAGGCCGTGGCAGCGGCCCGTTTCATTTGCGCGTCGTCGTATTTGTGGTGGAGCTTGTACTGGTTGGCGAATCCAGAGCCGTACTGCCCGCCGCCCCGGCCCGAGGCCGCGCCCGTGGCCTTGGCGTGCCGGACCGCCAGATGGCCCTGGCAGACCGGGGCACGGCCGGCCAGGAGCTGGCGGATGTCCAGGTCCAGGTCGTCGTACTGGGTCGGGGAAAAGCGGATGTCGAAGCCGCCGAGCCCGGCCAAGGTTTCCGTGCGGAACAGGTGGCAGCAGCCCGTGACCGAGGCGCACGGCCGGCAGACGGCGTACTGTCCCCAGTCGGCCGTGGCCAGCCAGGGCCGCAGCATGGCGAAGGACCGGCCCTGGCTCCCCTCCCCGCGCGGCGTGGGAAGGAGGTGCGTGTCGGCCGACTGGACAAAGCGCGGCGCGTCCATGCCTCGGACCAGCGCCCCCCAGACCCCGGCTCCGGGCGCGGCGGCCACGGCCGCGCCGAACCGGCCGAGCCAGTCCGGAGCGACCAGGGCGTCGTCGTCGAGATAGGCGGCGAAATCCGCCTCCCGGACCCCGGGCAGGGCGGCCAGCCAGTTGCGGGCCGCCGGGGCCCCGATATTGACGGGCAGTCGCACGGCCTCCATGCGGCCGGCCATGCGTTCCCTGGCCCAGGCGCACACGGCGGCCGTGTCGTCGGTGCTGCCGTTGTCCAGCACGAACAGACGGACGCCGCCGGCGGCGAGCGTCCAATCCGTGGCGGCCAGGGCCTGCAGCGTGCGGGCGAGCAGGGTCGCGCTGTTCCAGGAATAGACGAGCACGGCCACACGGCCGGGCAGCGGCTCCGCCCGACCGGCCAGGCCGGTGGCCAGATCATGGAGGCGGGTGGCGGACAGGACGTCCCAGGCCCGGCCGGCGCAGGCGGCCGCCAGTGCGGCCACGGCCGCCTCCCGGCCCCCCTGGCGCTCCAAAGCCTCGGCCAGGCGCAACCGGGCGGCCACGCTTGGAAAGCCGGCCAGGGACCGGCGCAAGAGCCTTTCGGCGGCCCCGGGCCGGCCGGCCAGGAGTTCCAGTTCCCCGGCCGCCAGCGCCCCAACCGGAGCCAAAGCCCCGGACAGGGCCGCAAGCAGGCTGGCCGCCTCCGCGCAAGCCCCCTCCCCGGCCATGGGGGCCAGGCCGGCCAGGCGGCAGAGGACGAACGTATCGCCGGGAGTCCTGCGCAGGCGCTCCAGGAGGTAGGCGAACATCCTGGACACCTCGCGCCGGGCGGCCAAA
This sequence comes from uncultured Desulfovibrio sp., assembly GCA_964539435.1. Classification (GTDB taxonomy): domain Bacteria; phylum Desulfobacterota; class Desulfovibrionia; order Desulfovibrionales; family Desulfovibrionaceae; genus Solidesulfovibrio. The sequence goes on along the minus strand of CAZIJE010000184.1, from coordinate 3,736 downwards.
CGCTCGTAATACGGCTCGGGCCCGTTCGGACCGGCCCCGGCGGCCACGGCAGCGGCCAGCCGGGCGGCGTCCGGAGCCAGGAACGGCCGGACCGCGTGCCGGGCCAGCACCACGGCCGCCGCCTCGGGCGCCAGCGGCGCATCCTCCCACACGGCCAGGGCCAAGCTGTCGGCCAGCCCGGCCGGCCCCGAGGCCAGGGCCGCGTCCCGGGCCTGGACAAGTCCCGGACCGCAGCCGCCGACCAGGAGCAGCCGGCCAAGACCCTCCGGCAGGTCGCCAAAGGGGAAAGCGCCGGTCACGGCCTGGCCCCGAAGGTCTGGCGCATGACGGCAAAGAGCTCGGCCATGCGCTGAGGGTAGGTGTGCTCGGCCAGGACCCGGCGGCGGCCGGCCCGGGCCACGGCCTGGCGCGCGGCCGGATCGGCCAGGAAGCGGGCCAGCAGTTCCTCGACCTCCCCGGGCTCGCGATAAACCGCCACCTCGCGGCCCGGCTCGAAGAGCCGCTCCATTTGCGCCCGGGCGTCGGTCAACAGAAACGCCCCGCAGGCCGGCACGTCAAAGACCCGCTGGTTGACCGCGCCCTTCATCTGCAGGCTGGTGGCGTTGAAATTGACGTCCGAGAGCGGATAAAAATCCGGCAACTGGTCGTAGTAGGCCAGTTCCGGCAGGCGTCGCCACCGCCGGCCCTCGTCCGGAAAAGTGTCGCTCCAGCCGGCATCGCCGACAATGACCGGGCCGAAGCCCATGGTCCGCTCCACGCAGGCCGCCCGGTAGCGGCGGGTGGATTCCCAGATGACCGCCGTCTCGTAGGCCAGCCGCCGCTCGGTGGTGCCAAGCGCCTCGTAGGCCTCAAGCAGGTCGGGCCGGACGTCGGCCATATGGTCCCGGACCAGCCGCCGGGACGAGGGGCCGAATCCCTGGGCCAGTTCCCCGAAGGCGTCCAGGAGGGCCTGGGACGGCTCGGACGCGGCCAGGCGCAGGGCGGTTTTGAGCCGCATGGAATTGCCCACGAACGACACCCTGGCCCGCCAGGGGTGGTCCGGCGGCAGGCGCTTACGCGGCCGGAACCGGGTCTCGTCGGCGGCCAAGGGCAGGTAGCGGACGTGGGGAAACCCGGCCGCGCGCAGGGGCTCGATGCTGTCCGTGTCCCAGGTGAAAAGGACGGTCTCGGCCGTGGCCGCCGGCCGGTAGAGCGGCAGGGTCAGCTCCGGGCTGTCCACGAACCACGAGGCCAGCGGCAGGCGCAGCCCGGCCAGGATCTCCAGGAGCACGCCCTCCTGGTCCACGCCCAGGTGGTTGACCGTGAGCACGAAATCCGGCCGAAAGGTCTCCACGGCCCCGCGCACCAGGGCCACGAAGGCGTCGCGGTCAAGTTCGTCGCCGGTTTCCAGGTACCGGCACGGCGCGCCCAGGCGCTGGCAGGCCCGGGTCACTTCGCCAAGCAGAAACAGCCGGCTCGTCAGGCACAGGACCCGGGGCAAGGCCTGCTCGAAACGGGCCCGGCCAGGGACCGGCGCGTCGGCCGGCCGGGGCGCGAGCAGCCTGGCCAGGAGGCCGTAATAGCCCGGATCCAGGCGGCGGTAGACGGGATGGAGAACCGGGGTGACCGTCGCCGGTCCGTGCCGGCCGATGAAAGCCCGGACTGCGGCCGCGGCCGAGGCCGGGTCCGGGGCGTCGATCCAGGCGAGGCCCGGGTCGCCGGCAAACGCTTGGCGAAGGCCCGTGGCCCCGTCGATGGCCGCTTCCTTGTCCACCACCGCCACGGGCAGGCCGGCCTGGCGGCACCGGGCCACGGCCACGCCGAGGCCGGCCCCAAGAAAAACGACAATGCCGCCGGACCGGACAAGCGCGGCCGCCCGTTCCTCCTCGGCCGCCACGCCGCCCCGTCCGGCCAGGCTCCAGGTCTTGTCTCCCACCCGCAGGCGGACATCCGCGAGCCGGTCCCCCGCAAGGACCGGCGAGGCCGCAAGGAGAGCGGTCATGACGCCCGGTCAGCCGCAGACGGCGGCCAGGGCTTTTTCATCGGAAAGGATCTGAAAGAATTCCAGCAGTTGGACGAGCCCCAGGGTTTTCTCCACCGGCTTGCTCAGTTTGTAGAGGAAAAAGGAGCGTCCCGAGCTGCGCATGCGGGTGTTGACCGAAACGAGGAAGCCGATGCCCGAGGAATCCATGAAGCTGACCTCGGAAAGGTCGATGACCACGGCCTTCACCTCGTCGGCCTCCAGTTCCGCGTCCAGGCGGCGCTTGAGATCGCCCGTGATCTCCAGCGTGATCTCGCCGGCGTACCGCAGCAGAAGCACGTCGCTTTGACGCTTGACGGTCAGCTTTTCCACAACGCCTTCCCTATGTCCTTGTGGATGAACACCACGTTTTCGCCGTCCCGCTGGTGGACCCGGCAGTCGCTCGACAGCATGCGCATGATGTACAGGCCCCGGCCGCCCTCGGAGTCCGGCCCGGGGTTCTCGAAACGGGCGTCCGTGGAAAATCCCTTGCCCCAGTCCACGATCTCGAGTTCCACGAACTGGCCGGTCTTGACGGTGAGGCGGACCTGCAGCCGGCCGGGCGCGCCGCCGTAGGCGTGGCGGCAGACGTTGGCGCAGGCTTCGGTCAGGATGATGTCCAGGTCGTGCAGGGCGTCGGGATCGGCCAGGTGCCCGGAAAGGTAGTCCACCACGTCCTTGGCCAGCCGGCGGCTGTCGCCGGGAAGCGAAATGGTCTCAAAGACCTTTCTGATCACCGCCTGCTCCAAAGCCCTGCTCCGGGGGTTGCGACGGCCTGGGCCGCGCCTTGGCTCGTTTCGGGTGTGCGCCACAACGTCACGCTTCGTCAAGCGGCCGCGCGGCCACGAAATCCGCGCTGTCGAGGAGAATGGTCACCGGCCCCCGGTTGACCAGGGAAACATCCATGTCCGCGCCGAACACGCCGCTGCGGACCCGGCCCGGCAGCAGTTTCTCGGCCAGGGCGACCAGCTCGCGAAAGAGCGTCTCCGCCCGCTCCGGCAGCGCGGCGTCGGAAAAGGACGGCCGCCGTCCCTTGCGGCAGGCGGCGTAGAGCGTGAACTGCGACACCAGGAGCAGCCCGCCCCCCGTCTCCCGCAGGCTCCGGTTGAGCTTGCCGGCCGCGTCCGGAAAAATACGCAGATCGCACGCCTTTTCAAGAAGCTGCCGACAGGCCGGGGAGACCGCGAACCCAGGCCCGTCCTCCCGGCCGAAACCGACCAGGACCAGCAGGCCCTCGCCGATGGCGGCCACGTTCTTCCCGCCGACCGCCACCGAGGCCGCGCCGACCCGCTGTAGGACTAGGCGCACGCTCAAAACTCCCGGTAGGTCGCCTTGCTGGCGGCCTTTTCCGAGACCGACACCTCCACCAGGGACACGGCCTCATCGGCCAGGGCCGCCTCCAGCCTTCGATAGATATGCCGGGCCAGATTCTCGGACGATGGATTCTCCCCGTCAAAAGGCCGCACGTCATTTAAATGCCTGTGGCCCAGCTCGGACAGGATTTCGCGCAGCTTGCCCCGAAGCTTCTTGAAATCCATCAGGTACTCGACCTTGGGATCGAGCCGCTCGCCCTCGACCACGGCCTCGACGCCGAAATTGTGGCCGTGCAGGTTCTCGCACGGCCCCTCGTACCCCCGCAAACAGTGCGAGGCGCTGAACGCCTCAGTGACAGTGAGTTGCCAGACACCGCGTTTGTTATTCATGGAAGTTGCCTCCGGCGGCCGGGAGGGGGTCACC
>CAZIJE010000183.1:0-6085 GCA_964539435.1 uncultured Desulfovibrio sp. | reverse complement strand
CGGCGGGACGCCCTGGCCCGGGCCGTGTCCGAGCAGGCGTCGTCGCTTTTCACCCACCGCAAGCTCCTGTGCGCCGAGGCCATCCTGGTGGCGGTCAACGCGGCCTTTGGCGAGCCCTTGCCCGAGGCCCAGGCCCTGGGCCTGGCCGCCGGGCTGACGGCCGGGCTGGGGGACCGGGGCTGCCTGTGCGGGGCCGTGGCCGGGGCCTGCGTGGCGGTCGGGGCGGTCTGCGCCAAGGGCAGCCACGCCGCGACAAGAGCGGCGGTGCGCGCGGCCTCGGCGACGATCCACGAGGCCTTCACGGCCCGCCACAAGTCCGCCTGCTGCCGGGTGCTGACCAAGGCGGTCAAGGACGCGCCGGACGCGCACATGGCCCAGTGCGCCGCCTTGACCGGCTTCGGCGCGGAGTTGGCAGTGGAAGCCATTGTGCGCCTGCGGCCGGAGCTCCTCGACTGCCCCGAGGCCGGCCTTGGCCGCGAGCCGCGCCTGTGCGGCCGGGTCAAGTGGCTGCTGTCGCTTTTTTGCCGTTAACATTGCCGCCGCCGCTTCGACGGCGCACGGAGTCGCCATGTTCCGCCGTGTTATCCCGCTGTTTCTCCTGCTCCTGTGCCTGGTCGCGGTCGTTCCGGCCGTGGCCGGCACCCTGTCCCCCGAGGCCAGGCGCGACCTGGCCGTGCTGGTCACGGCCTATCCGGGCGTCATCGCGGCCATCGAGGTCGCACCCGACGGCCGGGCCACGGCGGTCCTGTCCGACGGCGCGCGCATTCCCTACGACGACGGCCGGGTCCGCACCGAGGAGGAGGCGCTGGAGCACCCGGACTTGCGGACCATGCTGGCCCAGCCCTATCCCCTGGGACCGGTGACGGCCGAGCCGCCCCTGTGGTTCTCGCCGGGCCGGCGGCGGGTCCAGGACTTTTTCCTGGCCGTCTACGGCCACACCCAGGCCGAGGTCCGGGCCAACTGCCGGGTCATGCCGTTTTTCGACCAGACCATGTTGGTCAACACCCGCTGCGGCGCGGCCGACGCCTTCGGCCGGGCCGAGGCCGCGTTGCGCCGGCTGGTCGCGGCCGATCCATCCATCAAGAAGCACCTGCTGCCGGCCTCGGGCGGGGTGGTCTGGCGGGTGATCGCGGGCACGGACCGGCTGTCGGTCCATTCCTTCGCCGCCGGCGTGGACGTCAGTCCCCAGGGCAATCCGTATTGGCGCAACCTGCCGCGCGGCAAGAACATGCTGTCCGTGCGCCAGGCCTTTCCGGCCGCGGCGGTGGCGGCCTTTGAAAAAGAGGGCTTCATCTGGGGCGGCAAGTGGGCCGAGTTCGACCTGATGCACTTCGAGTACCGGCCCGAGCTGCTCCTCTTGGCCCGCCTGGCCAGGGGCGAACAGGTGGCGCTGGCCGATATCGGTCCGCTGGTCCGGTCGACGCGCTGACCGATGCCCTAGCCATGGACTGGCCGCCGGTTCGACCTTCTGCATATTTTTTTAATTTTCGTATCCACAACCGCTTCGGCCAGACCTTACGAGTAACACCCTTGAATCATGTGAAAAAATTGCCATGCCCATTGACGTCCTCGGGTATTCGTGATCAAGTAGGAAAGCACTAAAAACGTGGGCCGGCTTTCTTTTCTCCAGGACATGTGACCCATCGGATGCAGGCGGCCGCGGCCGCGCGCCTCCGATGACGCCGACGAGACGGTAGGATGCAACACGATGCCGGGGATCGCGGGATGCCCAGGTCGTGGCCTTTCGTAAAACAAAGGAGGATGTTTATGAGATTTTCCGTGGGTCTTGGCAGGGATGATGCGGAAAAGCGGCTTGAGCAGAACGGCGTCACCCGCCGCGACTTCATGAAATTTTGCGCCACCGTGGCCGCGGCCATGGGCATGGGGCCGGCCATGGCCCCCAAAGTGGCCAACGCCCTGACGGCCAAACGCCGTCCGTCCGTCGTCTGGGTCAACAACGCCGAATGCACGGGCTGCTCCGAAGCGCTGCTGCGGACCATCAAGCCGTTCATCGACGCCCTGATCCTGGACACCATCTCCCTGGACTACCATGAGACCCTCATGGCCGCGGCCGGCGATTCGGCCGAGGACGCCCTGCACAAGGCCGTGTCCTCGCCCGACGGCTTCTACCTGGTCCTCGAGGGCGGCGTCCCGACCATCGACAACGGCAACTGGGGCATGGTCTCCGGCCACCCGATGATCGACATCACCAAGGAAATCGCCCCCAAGGCCAAGGGCATCATCGCCATGGGCACCTGCTCCTGCTGGGGCGGCGTCCAGAAGGCCAAGCCCAACCCGAGCCAGGCCGTGGCCTCCGCCGACGTCCTCAACGGCCTCAAGACCATCAACATCGGCGGCTGCCCGCCCAACCCGATCAACTTCGTCGGCACCGTGGTCCACATCCTCGAAAAGGGCGTGCCCGACCTCGACAGCAACGGCCGGCCCAAGATGTTCTACGGCGAGCTGGTCCACGACAACTGCGAGCGGCTCAAGCATTTCGAGGCTTCCGAATTCGCTCCCTCCTTCGACTCCGAAGAGGCCAAGAAAGGCTACTGCCTCTACGAGCTGGGCTGCAAGGGTCCGGTCACGTACAACAACTGTCCCAAGGTGCTGTTTAACCAGGTCAACTGGCCCGTCAAGGCCGGCCACCCCTGCATCGGATGCAGCGAGCCGGACTTCTGGGACACCATGACCCCGTTCTACGAGCAGGGCTAGCACACGCCCCGCGTCGGCACGGCCAGTATCTGGATCACCCAAACAGCAGCGAACGTTTCGTGACGGAGGAAGCATATGGCTGAGAGCAAACCCACGCCGCAATCCACCTTCACCGGCCCTATTGTGGTCGACCCCATCACCCGGATTGAAGGCCACCTGCGGATCATGGTCGAAGTGGAAAACGGCAAGGTCAAGGACGCCTGGAGCTCCTCGCAGCTCTTCCGCGGCCTCGAAATCATCCTGAAGGGCCGGGACCCCCGCGACGCCCAGCACTTCACCCAGCGCGCCTGCGGCGTGTGCACCTACGTCCACGCCCTGGCCTCCACCCGGTGCGTCGACGACGCCGTCAAGGTCAACATCCCGGGCAACGCCCGCATGATGCGCAACCTGGTCATGGCCTCCCAGTACCTCCACGACCACATCGTCCACTTCTACCACCTCCACGCCCTGGACTGGGTGGACGTGACCAACGCCCTGAAGGCCGACCCTCAGAAGGCCGCCAAACTGGCCGCCTCCATCGCCCCGGCCCGCCCCGGCAACTCCGCCGAGTCCTTGAAGGCCGTCCAGGACAAGCTGAAAGCCTTCGTGGCCACCGGCCAGCTCGGCATCTTCACCAACGCCTACTTCCTCGGCGGCCACAGCGCCTACTACCTGCCGCCCGAGGTCGATCTCATCGCCACGGCCCACTACCTGGAAGCCCTCCACCTCCAGGTCAAGGCCGCCAGCGCCATGGCCATCCTCGGCGGCAAGAACCCCCACACCCAGTTCACGGTCGTGGGCGGCTGCTCCAACTACAACGCCATGGGCAAGGACGCGCTGGCCAACTACCTCGCCCTGACCAAGGAAGTCTGCCAGTTTGTCAACGACGTCTACATCCCGGACCTCCTGGCCGTGGCCGGCTTCTACAAGGACTGGGGCGGCATCGGCGGCTGCACCAACTACATGGCCTTCGGCGAGTTCGCCAAGGACGAGAGCACGCCCGAGAAGCACATGGAGTCCTCCTACTTCCCGGCCGGCGTCATCATGAACCGCGACCTCGGCAAGGTCGACGGCGTGGACCTCGGCGCCATCTACGAGGACGTCAAGTACTCCTGGTACAAGCCCGGCGCCGACGGCCTGCACCCCTACGACGGCGTCACCGATCCCAAGTACACCAAGCTCGACGACAAGGACCACTACTCCTGGATGAAGGCCCCCCGCTACAAGGGCAACGCCATGGAAGTCGGCCCCCTGGCCCGCACGTTCATCGCCTATGCCAAGGGACAGCCCGAGTTCAAGAAGACCGTGGACATGGTCCTCGGCAAGCTCTCCGTCCCGGCCACGGCCCTGCACTCGACCCTCGGACGCACCGCCGCCCGCGGCATCGAGACCGCCATCGTCGCCGCCAACATGGAGACCTGGATCAAGGAATTCGCCGACAGCTCGGCCAAGGACAACACGCTTTGCGCCAAGTGGGAAATGCCCGACGAGTCCAAGGGCGTCGGCCTGGTCGACGCTCCGCGCGGCGCCCTGTCCCACTGGATCCGCATCAAGGGCAAGAAGATCGACAACTTCCAGCTCGTGGTGCCCTCGACCTGGAACCTCGGCCCCCGCGGCGCCAAGGGCGACAAGAGCCCGGTCGAGGAAGCCCTCATCGGCACGCCCATCGCCGATCCCAAGCGGCCGGTCGAAATCCTGCGCACGGTCCACGCCTTCGACCCCTGCATCGCCTGCGGCGTGCACGTCATCGAACCCGAGACCAACGAGATCCTCAAGTTCCGCGTCAGCTAACCGCGGCCCAACAAGAGACCCTAGGGAACCCGGCTCCGGCCGGGTTCCCTTTTTCAAGGATATCCCCATGACCGCAGCTCCCCAAAAAATCCTCATCCTCGGCGTCGGCAACATCCTCTACACCGATGAAGGCGTCGGCGTGCGGGCCGTGGAACGGCTCCTTGAATCCTACGACTTTTCCGACAACGTCACCCTCATGGACGGCGGCAACCTCGGCATGCGCCTCATGCAGCCGCTCATGGACGCCGACTACTGCATCGTCCTCGACGCCGTGCTCGGCGGCGACGCGCCCGGGACCATCTACCGCCTGACCGGCGAAGACCTCCGCAAGTCCCTGGCCTTCAAAGACTCCATGCACCAGTCCGACCTCGTCGACACCCTCATCTACTGCGAACTCGTGGGCAAGCGCCCCGATACCGTGGTCATCGGCATGGAGCCCTTCGACTTCAAGACCATGAGCGTCGAACTCTCCCCCACCATCGCCGACCGCCTGCCCGCCATGTGCGACATCGCCCTGAAGGAACTGGCCGAAGCCGGCGGCGCGGCCACGCCGAAGGCGTAAGCGCCAGGAGAGGCGCAGGCGGGGAGCCTCCGGCGGCCAGGAGAGGCGCTGCCTTGCCTTTCCCTCTCCGCCGGGGGGATCATCCCCCCCGGACCCCCTGGACGGGGTGACGGTTGATAGTCCTTGCCGTATCCTTATGTTTGGGCGGCTGTGCGGCCCAGACCGGGAGGGTCCGGGAGGGGGTGACCCCCTCCCGGCCGCCGGAGGCCCCATGCGCGTTGACGTAACCATCCTCGGAGCCGGCGCCTCAGGCCTCTGCTGCGCCGTGGCCTGGGCCCGGCGCGGTCGGAACGTCCTGGTCCTGGACCATGGCGGCAAGGCGGCCCGGAAGGTGCTGGCTTCGGGCGGCGGCCGGGCCAACTGCACCAACCTGGAGCTTGGCGCGGCCGATTACCGGTGCGCCAATCCGCACTTCGTGAAATCGGCCTTGGCCCGGTTCACGCCCTGGGACTTTCTGGACTGGATCCACGCCGGCGGCGTGACCACCCGGGAGGAGGCAGGCGGCAAGGTCTTCTGCCGCGACGGCGCGGCCGCCCTGGCCCGGTTCCTGGAGGCCGAGGCGCGGACGGCCGGGGCGCGGCTGGCCCTTGGCGCGACCGTTCTGGCGGCCCGCAAGGACGGGGCGGCCTTCGTGGTCGACACCGACGCCGGGCCGGTCCGGTCCGCGTCGCTGGTGCTGGCCCTGGGCGGCAAGTCCTGGCCGGGACTCGGGGCTTCGGACCTGGGCTACCGGCTGGCCCGGGGGTTCGGCCTCGGGATAACCGACCTGCGGCCGGGGCTGACGCCGCTTCTGGCCGGGCCGGACCTGGCCGGATTCTGCCGTGACCTGGCCGGGGTGTCCCTGCCGGTGCGGCTGGCCGGCCCGTGCGACGTGTCCGGCGACCTGCTTTTCACCCACAAGGGCGTCTCCGGCCCGGCGGTGCTCGACGCCTCGCTTTTCTGGCGCAACGGCCAGACCCTGGCCGTGGATCTGCTGCCCGGCCGCGATCCCGAGGACGCCGACGACGGTCCCGAGCGCCGTCATCCAGTCGGCCTTGT
>CAZIJE010000182.1:0-6086 GCA_964539435.1 uncultured Desulfovibrio sp. | reverse complement strand
TCAATATGTTATGTCTTCTGGAGAGCATGGGGTTCAGTGCGTTGGCTGTGGCCTATTTGCCAGTCCTAGGATATCAAGGGGTTACGATGTTGGATCGTAGCCCCTTCCCCTTTTGGCCTACTCGCTAGGAGCAGCTTTGACGAATGATTTCCTGTGGATAGAAAATGGGGTCGACCCCTTTTCCAATTTCAGGGGGCTGGCAGAAGTTCCTCCTGGGATTGAGAATTCATCCCCAAGAACTTGGCAATAGTTCAGATTTAATCCTCTTCTCCCCAGGCTTTTGCGCTCCGTGCGATCTTCTTGCGGATATTTTTCCATTCCCCGTCCACATTGAACATGGACTCCGGCAAAGCGGCCAACATTTTCCCGTAGAGGCTCCAAGATACTGTAAAGGTCAGTTCGTCGGGCTTCATGTACTTTCTGGCTGAGGGATCGAAGCCGCCGATGACCGCTTTTTCTTGTCCTTTTTGCTGATAATACAAAGGCCAAGCAAGTATGTTGGTGCAGCCCGCTCCAAAGGGGGAGGCCATACTCTCTATATCGCCCGTAGTGAACACTAGTTGGGTAAAGAGTCCTGTCAAAACCTCAGGTCGGACAAAGAAGATAATGAATTCCGGCTCCTCGTCGCTTGTGAACAGGGACAGCGGTTTGAAGATACAGTATTTGGCGGGAGCCTTACGGGGACTAATTATATTCAGGAAACTTTTCATGCTCTCGGGATTGGAAATGTATCGTTCGCCATGTATAGGTGTGCCGGGGATGCCTGTGCTCACGTAATATTCAATGAATCTGAGATAAGGCTTGACCATCGAGCAGTAATACGCTCCACCCATGCAGCCATATTCTTCCGTGGAAATGAAGGCTGCGCAGTGCTGCTTTCTGGCTAGCCAGATGTTAAGCATAACGCAGGAGAATGTCTTAAAGACTTCCTGCATATCCAACTTCCCCTGTTCCTCCAGTTCACGCGAAATGGGGGCACCCACCTTAGGGCCAACGGCCTTCTCCGGCTTTGTATCAGCGTAATAAACGCCGAAGGGCTCTTCGTTCAAACCGAGAAGGTTCAGAAACTTTTGGGTGTCATCCAGGATGGACTGCATTGTCATAATTGTTCTCTCCACTGGTTGGATGCCGAATAGTATTTGCCGCGAGTGCCTCATAGGCAGCGATTGGCGCCCGTCCTCAGGGGTGGTCCTCCGTGAGGACTGCCTGTTGAAAGCCGGAGGGGGCTCCCTGTATTCTGCCGAAATCAGTTTCTCCGTGTTCCCTAGCCGTCTTCGCCGTCTCAGCGACGTTGACTACGCGGGCTTGCCTGGGTTGCATTTCGCAGTGTCTTTTTCTATCATCCTCGAAAATAAAATAAATAGCCTGAATGCAAAACTCTAACCCGAAAATGAGCATAATAATGCAAGGCTTTTTGGACGACCTTCCACTTTTGGTGGAAGTAGCTCGACAGAAAAGCTTTACTAACGCGGCTGAAATATTGGGAATTAGCGCTTCAACTCTTTCGAGGCGCATCAAAAACCTGGAAGAGCGGATGGGGGTGCTTTTCTTTTACCGCGACACCCGCAATGTCGAGCTGACCGACGCCGGTTCATTTTTGGTTGAGCGGTGCGAGTTCATCCTTGAGGAAGCACAAAAGGCCCATGATTCCATCGTGATGAACATGCAGAAGCCTTCTGGGCTGGTTCGTATTTGCATGTTTCCGGATATGTACGAGGGGCACATGCGGGAGGCGTTGGTTACTTTCGCCGCTCGCTGGCCTGACATCCGGCTGAGCCTGACGTTTGTGGAGCACCCGGTAGATATGCGTACCGATCCCTACGACGTAGCCTTTCTTATCGGACCTTCCATTGCCCCGCCGCTTATAGCTAGAAAATTGATGACTATAGAGCCATTTATCTATGCATCTCCTGGACTCTTCAAGAGTCATCCCATGCCTATGAAGCCAAAGGATCTGCATCACTTGCCGTGCATCGTCCTCGAACGCTTCGGTCGTCGCTGGCCTATGCATAACGGAAAGCAGCAGGTTGTCGTTGAAATACAGCCCCAATATACTTTTAGCTCAGTGGAGATGTGCCGTGATTTTGTGTTGGCCGGTCAAGGCATCGCTCTGCTTCGGGGGGCGCTGGCTGAGTCGGATGAAAGGGCGGGGCGTCTGGTGAAGGTGCTCCCGGAATGGAGTGGGGACTTCGAGCATGACGTATATCTGGTGACAGGCTCAGGCCAGCTTCCCCAGAGGGTTCGCTTGTTTGTGGATCACATACAAGCATTCTACGCCTCTCTATAATTGTGGTGCAGAGCTAGCATTCTCTTGCTTTGGCTTAATATTATTTATGAATCCAAAGCGGTTTCAACTTGTTATAGCAGAATCCTACGACCTAGCGGAGCGAACCTAAGTCCCTGACATTGATCCTCTTGAGCGCATATCCGCCTGCAACGGTATCGCCTAACGCAGAAAGGACGTCAGTGGGTGCAGTTTCGTGGCGAAGGGTAGATGGTAGTGACACATCACGGCTGGCATCAAGTTGGATTTCCAGTAACACGCTATAATTATTCAAAATTTTTTAATTTATGCCAACAGCCAAAGGAGCGTTGGCAAACCGTTGGCAGCACCGTTGGCGTTAGCGTTGGCCCCCTGAATCCGATGTTGTCTTGACGCGTATTTAGTCAATAAAAACCGTTGGATAACCGTTGGCGCGCCAATGTTGGCTACTACCATTTTTTAAATTATTTCAATATGTTATGCTTTCTGGAGAGCATGGGGTTCAGGGGGGCGGAGGTTCAAATCCTCTCCTCCAGACCAGAATTTCAAGGGGTTACGGAGCCAATCCGTAGCCCCTTTTCTCGTTGGATAACCGGGCAAATAACCTACTGGCCGGGGATTCCTGGGGAATGGTTAACCGGGCGACCCCTTTAGAGTCACCGGACAAAACCTATCGCTGGGAGGATAGCCTTTGAAAATCCCTGGCTTTTTCCAAGCGCGGGAGGTCCTGTCAGTGGTAAGCTGCTGTAACGTTTATGACTCTTCCCGGACCCACCCGTCCTGTTGCAACCGACCGCCACGCCTGACCATGTCTTCCCCCTCGTTTCGAAGGGGGGCGCGGGGGGAAACGCTTTTCAAAAGCGTTTCCCCCCGCATCTTCTCTCTTCTCCTCTCCTACGCCTCCCACATGGCCAAGGCCCGCAGGGCGAATTCGAGGAGTTGCTCGGGCGTGCGTTCGGGCAGGCAGGCGTGGGCCAGGGACAGGTAGAGGGGTTCGCGCTCGGCCAGGGTGGCGGTGATTTCCTCGCGCAGGCCCAGGTCCGTGAGTTGCGGCCGCTGGGCCTCGTTCATGTCGGCCAGGAGGCGTTCGGCCAGCCGGTCCGGGTCGGCCTGGAGGTAGAAGACCAGGCCCTTGGCCAGGATGTCCCGGTTTTCGGGCAAAAGGACCACGCCGCCGCCCGTGGCCACGACCTGGCCTTTTTTCGCGGCAATCGTGGCCAGAATGGCCGCCTCGGCCCGGCGGAATCCGTCCCAGCCGTCCCGGGCGACCATGTCGGCGATGGTTTCGCCGTGTGTCTCCACGAAAGCGGCGTCCAGGTCCACAAAGGGCCGGTCCAGGCGCGCGGCCAGCAGGCGGCCGAGGGTGGTCTTGCCCGAGGCGCGGGGGCCGATGAGGTAGATGTTGGCGTCGTCGAGGCGGGCGGGGGGCATGGCGTGCTCCGGATGCGGGCTGGCGGCCGGTTTTGGCCGCCGCATCCGGGAAATACAGGCCCTTTTTCAGGTTGTCGAGCCGGAGGTGTAACCGAAGCCCGGGATGGGCCGCCTGAAAGGGCGGCGCGGCGGAATGCCGCGCCCTGGGAGGGCCGGCCATGGGTGAGGACAGTTCCGGGACGGGCAACCCCGTCCGGGCGCGACGGTGAGCGGGGCATGGGACGCCTGCTGACGCTCGGGGACCCCCGGGACGACGCCGCCCTGGCCGGGGACGCGGCCCAGGGGGACCAGCGGGCCTTCGCCACCCTGGTCGCCCGGCACCAGGCCGGCGTGGTCCACCTGGTCTCGCGGTTCTGCAACGACCCGGACCTGCGGGAGGACCTGGTCCAGGAGGTCTTCGTCAAGGCCTACCTCAACCTGGGGACGCTGCGAAACGGCTCTGTCTTCCGGGGGTGGCTCCACCGCATCGCCTCCAACACCTGCATCGACTGGCTGCGGCGGCAGAAGGCCGAGGCCGGGGCGGTGGCCGGGCTGGAGGAGAGCCTGCCCGACGAACGGGACCTGGGCCGGCTCGAGGCCCGGGAGGCCAGGCGTCGGCTGGAGGAGGCCCTGACCGTGCTGCGGCCGGCCGACCGGACCCTCGTGGTCCTTCTGGGGCTGGAGGAGAAAAGCGTGGAAGAAGTGGCGGCCCTGACGGGGCTGACCCGGGTCAACGTGAAGGTCCGGGCCTTCCGGGCCAGAAAGAAACTCAAGGCGTTTCTGGAGAAGGACCATGGGTAAGGCGGGAAAGGCGTCGTCGGGGTTTGTTGCGGCCGGGGTCTTCGCCCTGGGGCTCGGCCTCGGCTGGGCCGGGGCCACGCACCGGGCCATCGACGCATCCCGGGCCAGGGACGGCGGCGGGTTCGTGGCGATCCGGGACCAGGTCGACGCCGAGGAGATGCGGCTGCTGGACCTCGGCATCGAACAGCGGCGGGTCTTCCAGGCGGCCAAGGACGAGATGTTCCTGGAGGCCGACCGGATATTCGCCCGCCTGCGTCCGGAGATGGAACTCCTGCTGGCCCGGTTCGACAAAAAGGTCCGCCCCATCCTTTCGCCGCGCCAGCTCGCGGTCTACGACCGCCTGGAGCAAAAGCGCCGGCAGGAGATGCCCCAGGCCCCGGTGGCCGCGGACAACTAGCCGCCCGGCTACTCGTTTCGCAGATACGGCCAGGCCCGGCGCGAGAGCATGCGCAGGACCCCGGCCAGCCCGAGGGTCAGGGTCAGTCCGGCGGCCGCGCCCACCGTGGCCAGGGCCGGGCCTGGGAAAAAGCGGAACGGCAGCTCCATGAAAAAGACCACAAAGGCCCAGGCCACGGCCGCGCCGAGGACCAGGGCCATCAGTCCGGCCAGCAGCCCGAGCAGGGTGTTTTCCAGCAGCAGCACGACCATGACGTCCCGGCGCGACGCGCCGCAGACCTTGTAGATCACGGTCTCGTAGGCCTTGCGCCGCAGGCCGGCGGCCATGGTCTGGACCAGGACCAGCATGCCCACGGCCAAGGTCGCGCCGGCGGCCACGGACACGGCCGCCGCCACCTTGTCGGCCACGGCCAGGACGTCGGTCAGGGCGTCGCCGATGCCGATGGCCGTGATGTTGGGAAACCGGTCGGTCACGGCGGCGAAGACCGCCTCGCCCGGGTCCGCGCCCGCGCCCTTGTCCGTGTAGGCCGTGGCCAGCCAGGTCAGGGGCACCCCCTCCAGGGCCCCGGGCGAGAACACGAACACGTAATTGATGCCGAGCGTCAGCCAGTTGATGCGCCGCAGGCTGGCGACCCTGGCCGTGATCTCCCGGCCGAGCACGTTGACGGTCACGGTGTCGCCGAGGCCCAAACCCAGGCCCTTGGCAATGGCCTCGTCCACGGACACGAGCGGCGGCCCGGCATAGTCCTCGGGCCACCAGGCTCCGGCCACCACCCGCGTGTCCTCGGGCATCCGCGCCGCATAGGTCAGCCCCCGGTCGCCCTGCACCGCCCACTTGGCCTCCTCGCCGACCTCCACCTCTTCCGGGGACAGCCCGTTGAGGCGCGTGATCCTGCCCCGGGCCATGGGCGCGGTGTCGATCCGGGTGACGCCGGGCACGGACCGGGCGGTGGCCAGGAACGGCTCCCGCTGGTCCGGTTGGATGTCCACGAAAAAGAAGTCCGGCGCGGTGCGCGGGATGTCCTGGGTGAAGGCCTCGCGGAAGTTGGCCTCGACCAGGGCCATGGCGCACAGCGTCAGGAGCCCCAGGCCCAGGGCGGCCAGGACCCGGCCCACCTGGTTGTCCGGCCGGGCGATGGCCCGCAGGGCCAGCCCCAGCCGGCCGGGCCGGCGGCCGGGCAGGCGGGCCAGGAGCACGGCCAGCCGGGCGAAGACC
>CAZIJE010000181.1:0-6127 GCA_964539435.1 uncultured Desulfovibrio sp. | reverse complement strand
AGGAGAGGCGCTGCCTCTCCTGGACCTCTCCGCCGGGGGGGATCATCCCCCCCGGACCCCCTGGATCGGGAAAACGCGTGGTTTCTCGTATCCAAATGCGACTTCGCCGTATGCAACATCTCTCCCATTCGGGTGGGTCCGGGAGGGGGTGACCCCCTCCCGGCCGCCGGAGGCATCTTCCTCTTTGTTATTACCCGCCCAGATACGCAGCGCGCACGCGCTCGTCGGCGATGAGGTCCTCGCCGGTGCCTTCGAGGGTGACGACGCCGGTTTCGAGGACGTAGGCGAAGTGGGCCACCTTGAGGGCGGCGTGGGCGTTTTGTTCGACCAGGAGCACGGTCATGCCCTTGGCGTTGATGGCGCGGATGATGTCGAAGACCTCCCGGACCAGGAGCGGGGCCAGGCCCAGGCTCGGCTCGTCGAGCATGACCAGGTCCGGCGCGCTCATGAGCGCCCGGCCGACGGCCAGCATCTGCTGTTCGCCGCCGGACAGGGTGCCGCCTTTCTGGTTGCGCCGCTCGCTCAGGCGCGGGAAGAGGTCCAGGACCCAGGCCAGGTCCCTGGCGATGCCGTCCTTGTCGGAGCGGCTGTAGGCCCCGAGGTGGAGGTTTTCGAGCACCGTCAGGTGCGGGAAGATGCGCCGGCCCTCGGGGGACATGACGATGCCGGCCTTGACGATGGAGACCGGGTCGCACCCGGTGATGTCCCGGCCGTTCCAGCGGATGGCGCCGCGCCGGTTTTTCACCAGGCCGGCGATGGCCCGCAGCGTGCTGCTCTTGCCCGCGCCGTTGGCCCCGATGAGGGTGACGATCTTGCCCTTGGGCACGTCGATGGAGATGCCCTTGACGGCCTGGATGCCGCCGTAGGAGACGCGCAGGTCGCGGATCTCAAGCATGGAGGTCCTCCTCGCCGAGGTAGGCCAGGATGACCTTGGGGTCGTTGCGGATGGCCTCGGGGTTGCCGGCGGCGATGGTCTGGCCGTAGTCCAGGACAAAGATGTGTTCGCAGATGCCCATGACCACCTTCATGTCGTGCTCGATGAGCAGGATGGTGAGCGCAAAGGTGTCGCGGATGGTCCGCACGAAGCCCATCAGGTCTTCGGACTCCTGGGGATTCATGCCGGCGGCCGGTTCGTCCAGGAGGAGAAACGACGGCCCCGTGGCCAGGGCCCGGGCGATCTCCAGGCGGCGCTGGGCTCCGTAGGAGAGGCTGGCGGCCTTTTCGCCGGCCAGGTCGGCCAGGCCGACCACGTCCAGGAGCTCCAGGCAGTGGGCCCGGATGGCCCGGTCCTCGCGGAGGGAGGCGGGCGTGAAGACGAGGGTCTGGAGCCAGCCGGTCTTCTGGCGCAGGTGCCGGCCGATCATGACGTTTTCGAGCACGGTTTCGTTGTTGAACAGCCGGATGTTCTGGAACGTCCGGGCGATGCCGGCCTTGCAGACCTTGTACGGCGGCAGCCCGCCGATGGGCTTGCCCTCGAACAGGACCTGGCCCGAGGTCGGGCGGTAGAAGCCGGTGATCATGTTGAAGCAGGTGGTCTTGCCCGCGCCGTTGGGGCCGATCAGGCCCGTGATGCTGCCCCGGGCGATGGCGGCGGAGAAGTCGGACACGGCCATCAGCCCGCCGAAGCGCATGCACAGGTCGCGGGTTTCGAGAATCACGTCATGTGCCATGATCAAGCCTTCCCCCGGGAAAAGAAGCCGGCGACGGAGCGCCAGGAGAGTTCGCGCATGCCCATGAGCCCCTCGCGCCGAAAGAGGATGATGACGATAAGGGCCAGGGAAAAGACCACCATGCGCATGCCGGGAATGCCGGGCAGGGAAAAGCCCAGGATGTCCACCGGGTTTTCCACGATGCGCAGCCATTCGAGCAGCACGGTGATGCCGATCCCGGCCAGGACCGAGCCGGAAAGCGAGCCCAGGCCGCCGGCCACCACGATCATGAGGATGTTGAAGGTCAGGGTAAAAAGGAACATCTTGGGGTCGATGGTGGTCAGCAGGCTGGCCAGGAGCGCGCCGCCGACGCCGGCGAAAAACGAGCCCACCGTGAACGACAGGAGCTTGTAGCGGAAGGCGTCCGCGCCCATGGCCTTGGCCGCGATCTCGTCGTCGCGGATGGCCTTGAGCACATTGCCGGTGTTGCTCGAAAGGAGCCGGACGATGACGTAGAGGGTGACCACGGCCCAGGCGTAGTTCCACCACAGGTTGGCGTGGGACGGGATGCCCTTGAATCCCAGCGCCCCGTTGGTCAGGCGCGGGATGTTGTTGGCCACCACCCGGATGATCTCGGCAAAGCCCAGGGTGGCGATGCCGAGGTAGTCGTCGCCCAGGCGCAGGAGCGGAAAGCCGACCAGGAGGCCGAACAGGGCGGCCACGGCCCCGCCGGCCAAAACCGCCGCCAGAAACGGCGTGTGGGCCGCCACCACCCAGTCGTAGGCCGGCTGGAGGATGAACAGGGTGTCTTTTTGCTCCGGGGTCATGATCAGGATGGAGCAGACATAGGCCCCGATGGCCATGAACCCGGCGTGGCCCAGGCTGAAAAGGCCGGTGAAGCCGTAGATCAGGTTCAGGGACAGGGCCAGGATGATGTTGATGGCGATGAGATTGAGGATCTGGATCTGGTAGCCGTCGAAGTGCGTCTCGGCAAAAGACAGGAACAGACCCAGGGCCGCG
Organism: uncultured Desulfovibrio sp.; assembly: GCA_964539435.1. Lineage (GTDB taxonomy): Bacteria > Desulfobacterota > Desulfovibrionia > Desulfovibrionales > Desulfovibrionaceae > Solidesulfovibrio. Next base: position 3,458 of record CAZIJE010000181.1, on the reverse strand, counting down.
ATGGCCAGGACATTGAGCAAAATGGTGCGGCCGCGTCGCATCAGACTTTATCCTCCGGTCGTTCGCCGAAAAGGCCGGTCGGTTTGACCATCAGGACCAGGATCAGCAGCACGAAGGCGAAGGCGTCCCGGTAGCCGGCCAGGTCGGGGAAAAAGGCCACGGTCATGATCTCGATAAATCCCAGGACCAGGCCGCCGACCACCGCGCCCTGGATGGAGCCGATGCCGCCGAACACAGCGGCGATGAAGGCCTTGAACCCGGGGATGGTGCCCATGATGGGCTGGAGCTGCGGGTAGCGCAGGGCCCACATGATGCCGCTGGCCGCGGCCAGGGCCGAGCCGATACCGAAGGTGATGGCAATGACCCGGTTGACGGGCACGCCCATCAGGTAGCTGGTCTCGATGTCCTTGCTGATGGCCCGCATGCCAAGTCCGGTCTTGGTCCGGTAGACGATCCAGACCAGGCCGAGCATGAGCGCGAGCGAGAGCAGGGGCACGAACAGGGTCAGCGGCAGGACCCGGACATCGCCCATGAGAATGGGGCTTTCCAGCCAGGCCGGGCGGTAGACTTCCCGGGGGATGGCCTGGAAAAAGACGATGGCCACGTTTTGCAGGAAAAAGGAGACGCCGATGGAGCTGATGAGCGCCGAGATGCGCGGGGCGTCGCGCAGGGGCCGGTAGGCCACCTGGTCGACCAGCACGCCGAGGCTGGCGGTCACGGCGATGGCCAGGACCATGGCCACGGGCCAGGGCAGGTGGCCGAGCGTGATGCCCCAGAAGACGAAGTAGGCCCCGAGCATGAAAATTTCGCTGTGGGCGAAGTTGATCAGCCGCAGGATGCCGTAGACCATGGTGTAGCCGATGGCCACCAGGGCGTAGAGGCTGCCGAGCGTCAGGCTGTTTAAAATATGCTGGATGAACATGGCCAGATTCATGGGGAGTCCTTGTCGCGTCTTGGCTGCCGGCCGTCCGGCCGGACCTTGGCCCCCGCCCGGACGCCATGCGTCCGGGCGGGGGCGAGGCGGGGCTGTCCGTTACAGTTCCGGAACGATTTCGCCCTCGTAGGTCTTCTTGCCGTTCTTGATTTCCACGATGCCAACCGGCTTTTCCGCGTCATGGGTGGCGTTAATCGTGGTGGCGCCGGTCACGCCCACAAAGCCCTTGGTCTCGGCCAGGGCCTTGGTGACGGCCTCGGGATCGGCCTTGCCGGCCCGGGTGATGGCGTCGAGAATGAGCATGTAGGCGTCGTAGCCCAGCGCCGAGTTCACGTTGGGCTCCTTGCCCGGGTACTGGGCCTTCCAGCCGTCGGTGAACTTCTTGGCCATGGGGCTCATGTTCTTCATGGACGGGTCGTAGGGGAAGGTGGTGTGGATGAAGCCTTCCACGGCCTTGCCGCCGATGTCCGTGATCTTGGGGTTGTCCATGGCGTCGCCGCCCATGATCTTGAAGGTGGCGCCCAGTTCGGCGGCCTGCTTCATGATGATGGCGCCTTCGGCGAAGTAGGAGGGGATGAACAGGACGTCGGGCTTCTCGCTGATGATCTTGGTCAGCTGGGCCGTGAAGTCCTGGTCGCCGGACTGGTAGTTGAGGGTGGCCACGACCTGGCCGCCGAGCTTGGTGAAGGAGCGCTCGAAGTACTTGGACAGGCCGACGGAGTAGTCGTTGGCCACGTCGATCAGCAGGGCGGCCTTTTTCAGGCCCAGGTTCTTGTAGGCGTAGGTGGCCGCGCCCGCGCCCTGGTAGGGGTCGATGAAGCAGACCCGGAAGATGTACTTCTTGCCCTGGGTCACCAGGGGGTTGGTCGCGCTGGTGGCCACCACGGGGATGCGGGCCTTTTCCGCCACCTCGCCGCCGGCCATGGCCAGGGAGGAGCCGTAGGTGCCGATGATGGCCTGGACTTTTTCCTTTTCGATCAGGCGCTGGACCGCGTTGGCGGCCTCGACCTTGTCGGACTTGTTGTCCACCACGAACAGTTCGACCTTTTTGCCGAGGACCGTCGGGGTCTCCTTGTTGGCCATCTGCACGCCCTCGAGCTCGAGCTGGCCGCCGAAGGCGTTCTGGCCGGTCAGGGGCAGGAAGACGCCGATCTTGATGGTGTCGTCCGCGGCCCAGGCCGCGTTGGCGAATGCCAGGACCATGGCGAGACACAGGAACAGCAGTTTGCGCATGTCACTCCCTCCACGTTGCATGTTGGTGCCGGATCGATCCCTTGGCCGGTCCGCTCACAGCGAAACCACGGCCGACAATTTTTTGGCCAGTTCGACCAGATGGCCGGCGAACTGGTCTTCGAACGCCTGCATCGAATAGGTGGCGGTGGAGGAGTCGAAACTGACGGCCCCGACCACGGCCCCGGTGCGCAGGGAAAAAAGCGGCGCGCCGATGGCGATCAGTCCGGGCAGGGACTCCTCGTTGTTGCGGGCATAGCCTATCTCGCGGACCAGCGCCAGTTCGGCCAACAGGGTTTCGGCGTCCGTGATGGTCCGTTCGGTCTTGCCGACCAGGTCCAGGCGGCCGACCAGGTCTTGCAGGGCCTCGGGCTCCAGGTGGGCCATGGCCGCCTTGCCGGCGGCCAGGTAGTGCAGGGCCGAGGCGTAGCTGAAGGACCGGAAGGCCCGGGTGTCCTGGGAGTCGCGGCGGTAGATGAGGTAGATGGCGTCGTTGGCCAGGATGCCGACGTCCACGTGCAGGCCGTGGCGGGCGGCCGCCTCGTCGACCAGGGGCTTGACCACCTGCACGAGCTCGCTGTGCTCGACCACGGCCTGGGCCAGGGCCAGGGTGCGCACGCCCAGGCGGTAGAGGCCCGAGCGGGGGGACCGGGAAAGGTAGCCCTGGTCGCACAGCTGGCTGACGTAGCGGTGGGTCGAGGTCTTGCTGATGCCGATGCGGTCGGCGATTTCGCGGAGGGTGTGGCCGGCGTCCTCGATGCCGAGGAGGTCCAGGATGGCCAGGCCCCGGGAAAGGGGGTCCGCGAGCTTGCCTTTTTTGTCCATAACCCCGCCAGACAACCGCTTCATGCGCAACAGCCGTTCCGCCATGCGGAACATACGGTCCGAATGACGGGTCTGATAGCCTTCAAACCGGTTCCTGTCAAAGCCCTTTTGCCCGGGCCGGGGCCGCCGGCCGGGGCGTCCGTCCGGCCGGCGGAGGGCGTGTTTTCGCCGGAAGCCGGGCCTGGGTCCGGGGCGCGGCCGGGGGGGAAGCGTATTTCCACTTTTGTCACCCCAAACCGTTGCCCCGGCCCGCGCCGCGCGTGCCGGGGCGGGGCGGGCGGGGACCGTGGCAGGGGAGGCCGGGAGAGGGAAGGGGGCCGGCCTCAGGAAAGGTCCGGGCCGGCCGACGGGCGCGGCTCCACCAGGCAGGTCTCGCCGTCGGCCGAGATCCGCAGGCTGACCGCCCGGCCGCCCGCGACCAGGCCGTCCATCTCGTACCAGTCCGAGGCCTCGCCCCGGACGCGGCGCA
>CAZIJE010000180.1:0-6136 GCA_964539435.1 uncultured Desulfovibrio sp. | reverse complement strand
GCGGCGCATGGGCCGGGGCCTGGGGCGGCGGAGTCGGCGGCGTGGCCGGCGCGCGGGCCCAGCCGGCGTCGTTGGGAGATTCCGGAGCCGGATGGCCGAGGATCTCTTTTTCAAAAGACTTGTCCGCCGCGCATCCCGTCAGCCCCAGGATCAGGCCGCTGGCCAGGATGACGGACACGGTGCTCAGACGCCGCATACGGCGACTCCTTGTTCGTATGGTTGGCGCAAGACCGGGGCGTCCGGTCCCGCGAGCGTGCACGGGATTTCCCGGGCGGCAGGGAAGGTCTCCAGGACCTGTCCCGCCGCGTCGCCGGCCGCGGCTATTGCAGAAAGACCACTTCCGTGCCGACGTCGATCATCTTGGCCATGTCCTTGCCTTCGTCGTTTTGCATGCGGATGCAGCCGCTGGTCACGGGACGGCCGATGGAACCGGGATTGTTGTTGCCGTGGATCCGGTAGCCGAACCCGTGGGACAGGATGATCTTGAACGGTCCCATGGGATTTTCCTTGACCCCGGGCTTGACCACTTCCGGCAGTTGGCGGCCCTTTTTAAGCGCCCGTTCCTTCATGGCCTGGGTCGGCCGCCACCACGGTTCGAAACTGATCCCGGTCACCACGCCCCAGCCCTGGGGCGCCTCCATGTCGCGGCCGGGCACGGCCACGGTGTAACGCCTGGCCAGGTGCCGCGACCCGTCGGGCAGGTTTTCATAGAGATAGAGCACGCGCCTGGAGAGCCAGACCTCGATGGAATACCGGTTCTTGCTGGACAGAAACTCCGCGATCTGATCGTCCGGCGGCCCCTCCTCAAGCCGGGACGGCTCCGGCCTGGCCAGCCTGGCCATGTAAAGCGCAAGCCCGCCGCCGTCGGTCACGGGCGCATAGGCCGCGGGCGCGGCCGACGACGCCGGACGGAAAGCCTCATGCCCCGCCTCGGGCTCGAAGGCCTTGGCCGGCCGGGCGGCGGGCGGCGCGCCTCCGGTCGCGGGCTTTCCGGCCTTGGCCCCGGCCGGGCGCTTGACCCCGGCGTCGATCCGGCCGGCATAGGCGGCCAGGGGCGCGATGTCGTCAAATCCGGTCAAAAAACCGCCGTGGACGTAGCCGCTGGTCCCATCGGCCAGGGTCACGGCCACATAGTCGCCCTGACGGCCGCCAACGGTTACCACGTCCCCGGCCGCAAGGGCCCGGACCATGGGCGCATCGCCCTCGGGGCCGCGCCGCACGGCCAGTCCCTGAAGCCGCACCGCCTCCTGGCGTTCGGCCCACGACGCCAGCGGTCCGGCCAGGACCAGACCGAAAACCAGGACCGCCCAAAACACCCCCCGCATCGTGTCCCCCTTCCCCGTCCGCGCCGCCCGACGGTCCGCTCCCTGCCGCCGCGCCGGCCCGAAACCGGTTCTCTTCGCCGCCCCGCCCCCTCAGGCGGTCTTGTAGCGCACCAACGGCCGGCGGCGTCCGGTCTGGCGCAAAAACGACACATCCGGCCAGCCCAGGGCCACCACGGCGTGGACGGACTCCTTTTCTGGCAGGCCGATGGACGCGGCCACGCGCCTGTCGTGCCGCATGGCTTCCACGGCGTAGCCGATCAGGCAGGTCCCAAGGCCCATGGCATGGGCGGTCAGCAGCATGTTCTGGGCGGCCAGCAGGGCGTCCTCTGCCGGACAGCTGGCCCCGGGCCGCGAGCCGATGACCACGGCCGCCGTGGCCCCGTGAAACAGACGGTCCGTCCGGTCCCGGTCCCACGCGGCCAGGGCGTCGGCCACCGACCGGTAGTGCTCCCGGTAATAGCCTTCGAGTTCCCGGCGGCCGAGCAGGGCCAGGCCCTTGCGCACAAGGGGCCTGGCGGCCAGACGGTTGAGCCGCCGGAAAAATCCGGCCACGGCCTCGCCAAGGCCCAGCACCGCCGCCCGCGAGGTCAGGACCGTGAACGTCCAGGCCTGGGAGTTGGTGCCGGAAGGGGCCGCGATGGCCGCCCGGACGAGGTCCTCGAGCACCGGGCCCGGCACGGGCTCGGCCGTGTAGCGCCGGCAGGAACGCCTTGAACGCAGCAGGTCGACCAGGGCCTCCGGCGCGAAAGCCCCGGGCGCGACCATTTCGCCCGTGGCCGCGATGGTGGAAAACGAAGCGGCCCAGGCGTCCGCCTCCAGGGTCACGGCCCCGGACGGACAGACGGCCGCGCAGTGGCCGCAGCCGATGCAGCCCTGCTCCCGGGCCGTGGGCCGCTCCCCCGCGAAGGTCAGGAAACCGGACGGACACAGGGCCGCGCAGGCCCCGCACCCCAGGCAGGCGTCGGGATCGATCCGGGGCATGGTCGCTTCCATGGAAACCTCGTCTCCGGCCGCGCCGGTCAGTCGTGCCGCACGGCCGTCCGCTCGGGGCCCGCCGCCAGGCTCGGTTCGGCCCGGGCCAGGCGTCTGGCGGCCACAAACCAACGCTCGTAGTCCGTGCCGGCCAGACGGTCAACGCCCACCCCGCCCCGCCGGGGACTGGAATGGAGCATCTTGCCGCCGCCGAGGTAGACGCCCACATGGGAGATGCCGACATTGGGGTCGGTGGCGAAAAACAGGAGGTCTCCGGGCGCGAGTTCCGTGGCGGCCACAGGCGTGCCGAGCCCGGCCTGCAGCCGGCTCTGGCGCGGCAGGTCCACGCCGCACCGGGCGAAAAGGGCCCTGGTCAGGCCCGAGCAGTCGATGCCGGCGGCCGTGTCCCCGCCCAGCCGGTAGGGCGCGCCCATGTACGGCTCGGCCAGGCGCATGATCTGCTCCCCGCGTTCGGGCAGGGGACCGAGGTCGGCCGGCAGCGCGGCCACGGGCAGGCGGGGCGGCGGCCCGCCCAGGGCCTCCTGCTGCCGCAGGGCCCGCATGACCGCCTCGTGGTCGGCCGTGCCTTCATAAAGCGGCTTGTAGTGCTCGTTGACCTTGCGCGTGCTGGTATGGAGCATGCCCAGGCTGTCCTCGTAGCCGTAGATGGTCCGGCCGGCGGCCCATGCGGCCGGGACTCCGATAACGACCAGAAGGCCGGCCGTGGCGCATCCGCGCAGGAGCGCGGCGAAAAAGCGGCGCATCAGTCGCCTCCCTCGTAGGTGATGCTGCGGGAGTCGCCGATGCGCGTGGTCTTGACGCACTCCCGGCGAAAGGCGCACAGCTCCTGGCCGCACCGGTCGTGGACGCCCCAGGCGAAGCACGGCGCAAATCCCTCACCCTGCTGGATGGCCCGGACCGCGTCGATGGTGGTCAGGCCGGAAACGTCGATGCCGAGCTCCCTGCCCTTGGCCTTGAGCTCCCGCACGTCCAGGCCCATGGGGCCGTAAAAGGCCTCCCGGCACAGCCCGGCCTCGGGCGTGTCGAAAAGGCGCATCACCACCATGGCCCCGCCGCCCTCGGCGTCGCGCATGGCGATCTCGCCGTTGTGCTCGAGCACGGCCTTGCGGGCCAGGGTCAGGCCGATGCCCGCGCCCCTGGCCTTGGTGGTGAAAAACGGATCGAATACAAAGGGCAGCAGGTCGCGCCGCACGCCCGGCCCGTCGTCGGCCACGCGCAGCACCACTCCGTCCTCGCGCCGGGTCAGGGCCAGGGACACCCGCACGGTGTCGCGGCCGGAAAATTCCACGGCATTGAGCAGGATCTCCTGCAGGGCCTGGGAGAGCAGGGTCCGGTCGGCCACGATTTCGGCCTCCTCCAGGCAACAGGCGCATTCCAGGCGCTTGTGCAGGGCCGTGGCCGCCTCTTCGGCCCGGGCGGCGGCCTCTTCCACCAGCTCCGAAAGGCTCACGGCCACCAGCCGGGGCTGGGGCAGGGAGGCCAGGCGGACCACCGCGCCGACCAGCTCCTCCAGGCGACGGGCCTCCTGGAAGATGATGTCCGGGTGCTCGGTCGGCAGGTGGCGTTCCTTGTGTTCGCGGAGCAGTTTCAGGGCAAAACCGCCGATGGCCGCGGCCGGGTTGCGGATCTGGTGGGCCACGGACAGGGCCAGGTTGTTGAGGCTCTCGATCATGTCGTACTGCAGGCGGTTTTTCTCCCGCAGGATGGCCGTCTCGCGCTCCCGGCTGCGGTACAGGGCCGTGACGTCGTCAATGAGGAGCGTCACCCCGACCCGCTTGCCGCCGATCTCCGGGCTGGAGGCGGTCATGGAAAACCGCCGCGCCTCGCCGTCCGGCCGCAGGTAGTCGGTCAGGCTGTGCCGAAAGGCCCGTCCGGCCTGCACGGCCTCGGTCAAGGTGCGGTTGAACTGCTCGTTGGCCGGCTCGGGCCGCACCAGGGTGGCCCAATTCCTGCCTTCCAGGGACTCCGGCGGCAGGCCGAGCAGGACTCCGGCCGAAGGGCTGGCCACGCGCACTTCCCCTTTGGGGTCGATGACCAGAAGCCCCACCGGGAGCGTCTTGATGACGTTTTGGACCAGTATCTGTCTGACGCTAGGCATGGCTGTTCCGGCCGCATCGTTTGGCGGCCCTTTTGCAAGGCAACGGCCGGCCCGGACGCATGACCGGGCCGGCCGGGGAAACGTCTCGGCTAGGGAGCCTTCTTCTGGGCGGCCGCCTTGGGGTCCTTGGCGATGGCCACGTATTCCTCCAGGGCCTCCAGGGGCACGGCCCCGCGCACGGGCGCGCCGTTGACCAAAAAGACCGGCGTGCCCTCGAAGCCGAAGCCCCGGGCTTCCTTGACGTCGCTTTCGATCCGGTCGGCCAGGTCCTTGCGCTTGAGGTCCTCGGCCAGGCGCTTCATGTCCGCGCCGACCTCGCCGGCCAGGGAGGAAAGGACCTCGTCCCCCTTTTCCTGCACGTCCTTTTGCCGGGCAAAGGCCTTTTCCATGAAGGCCCAGGCCTTTTTCGGATCCTGCAAGGTCAGGGCCTCGAAGTACAGGGAAGCCCGGACGTCGTTTTTGCCCGTGGCGAAATGCTTGAACACCAGGCGCACGTCGCCAGGGTGCCGCTGCAGGAGCTGCTGCACGGTCACGGCGGCCTGGGCGCAGAAGTGGCACAGGAAGTCGGAATACTCCACAATGGTCACGGGCGCGTTCTGGGGCCCAAGAGAGGCCCGGCCGGCGTCCAGAACCGGGTTCAGGGGCTTGGCCAACTCTCCCAGGAACCGGGTCCGTTCCAGGGTCCGCTGCCGGGACCGGGCCGCGTTCTCGATGACCTCGAGCACGGCCGGGCCTTGCTGGCGAATGGCTTCGATAAGAATCTCGGGGTGTTCCCGCAGGACGGTCCGCACCCGTTCCACCTCGTCGTCGGCCAGGGCCGGACGGGCGACGGATGCGATCAAGGCGGCCGCGATCAACCAGTTCCGTTTGCGCATGATACCTCCAACCTCCCGCCGCAGCGGTCTTGATGCTGTCCGTCAATAGATCGTTTCGCCGGACCTGTCATCCATTAGCCAGGAAAGGGCGCGCCGACAAGGACGCGACCGGCCGCCGTTTCCCTGGGGCAGGCCCCCATCGACGTCACCGGCCGAACATGCTAGCTGGCGGCCATGGAATACCTGCTTCTGATGGCCGCCCTCGTCATCGGGCTCCTGGCCTTCTGCCTGTCCGGCCGCAAAAGCGGGCCGGCAAACGCCTGACGGCCCGACGCCTGCCGCCGGGAGCGGCAGGGAGACCGACGGTCCGCCCCCAGGCCCCGGTCCTGATGCGCCAAGAGTTTTTTGCATGAGAGCCTGCCGCTTCACCCTTGTCTTGCCCCTGCTGCTCGCGGCCCTCTGCCTGGCTGCCTGCTCCAGGCCGCCCGTGGACGCGGCCGGCCGCAAGGACACGGTGGCCGCCCTGTACGCCGCCGCCCGAAAGGATTTCCCGGACGCCCCGGAAATCACGGCCGCGGCGGCCGTGGATCTGTGGCGGCAGGGAAGGCTGTTGCCCGTCGACGTCCGCACCCCGGCCGAGCGGGCCGTCTCCACCCTGCCCGGGGCCGTCACCGGGGAGGCCTATCTGGCCGACCCCGGCATCGCCGCCGGCAAGCAGGCCGTCCTTTTCTGCACCATCGGCTACCGCAGCGGCGTCCAGGCCGCGGCCCTGGCCAAGCGCGGCCTGCCCGTGGCCAACCTGGCCGGCGGCATCCTCGGCTGGCTCCACGCCGGCGGCACCCTGGTCGACGCCCAGGGCCGGCCGACCACCCGGGTCCATGTCTACGGCCGGGCCTGGGACCTGG
>CAZIJE010000179.1:0-6166 GCA_964539435.1 uncultured Desulfovibrio sp. | reverse complement strand
CACGGGTTTTGGCGGACACGTGCCAGTCCCTTGTCGGCCTTGACTTTCCGGCCCTGTCCAGGGAGTTTGTCCGAGACTGGACACGCCTGGAGAACCCATGAGCAACGTGAACGGCCCCGATTCCGGGGGCAAGTATTTTCGCGCGGCCCGGATCTTTTCCGTGCCCGAGGCCGTGAAGTTTCTGGACACCCTGGAGCTGACCCGCCTGGCCGAGGCCTTTTCCGCCTGGACCGACCGGGCCGGACGGCCGGACGTGGCCGTGTCGCGCAACCGGGTGCGGCTGATCTACCTCCTGCTCCGCCACACCGGCGCGCGGCTCGGCGAGGTCCTGGCCTTAAACGACCGTCAGGACATCAACCTCGACAGCCTGTCCGTCATGCTCGGCCACGGCGACGGCGACGGCGAGGGCCGCGAGGTCCAGATTCCGGCCGAACTCGGCGACGCCCTGGCCGCCGTGTTCGACGACCCGGCCTACGCCACCCTGCGCGGCCAGCTCTTCCGCCTGGACCAGGGCCACGTGCGCCGCAAGTTCTACGAACGGGCCGAGGAATGCGGCTTCACCAAGGACCTCGTCAACCCGAGCACCATCCGCCGGTCCCGGGCCGTGGAACTCCTGCGCGACGACGTGCCCCTGCCCGTGGTCCAGCGGATCCTCGGCCATTCCACGGCCGACCTGACCGCCGCCTTCCTGCACCTGCCCGAGGACCAGCGCCGCAAGGTGGAACGGCAGGTCCTGACCCGGGAGACCCGCCGCACCAGCGCCCGCAACGCCTTTTTCGGCCGGGTGGCCCAGGTCCAGAAGGGCGACATCCAGTCCCGGGTGGTGGTGGAGAGCCTGGGCGGCCACGCCGTCTCCTCGGTCATCACCAACGAAAGCCTGAAAAACCTCGGCGTGACCGAGGGCAGCTTTGTCACGGCCGAAGTCAAGGCCCCCTGGGTGCTGCTCGAGGCCTGCGCCGACATGCCCCGGGCCACGGCCACCAACCGGTTCCACGGCGAGGTGGAGCTCGTGCGCCTGGGGGAACTGACGGCCGAGGTCATCGTGGTCCTGTCCGACGGCACCAGGCTCTGCGCCCTGATCACCACCAAGAGCGCCCACGAACTGGCGCTGGCGGCCGGACAGAAGGTCTGGGCCATGTTCAACGCCTTTGCCGTGATCCTCCACGTGGAGTAGCGGCCGGGCAAACCGTTTCCGAGGGCGGCCATGAAGAAATGCATCGTGTGCCTGGACGGCTCCGTGTCGTCGCTGCGCGCCCTGGACCGGGCCCTGGACGAGGCCCGTTGCCGCGAAACCGACATCCTGGCCGTCACGGCCGTGGAGGCCCTGTCGTTTTTCGACTGCGACGCCAAGGACTTCGAAACCGCGTTCGCCCATGTCCTGCGCGAGCCCCGAAAGATCCTGGCCGAGGCCGAGGCCCACGCGGCCGAGCAGGGCGTGGCCATCCGGACCCTGGCCGAGCCGGGCCGGCCGGCCGAGACCGTGGCCCGCATCGCCCGGGAGGAAGGGGCCGACGCCATCTACATCGGCAGCCGGGGCAAGGACGAGGTGGAAAACCTGCTGCTTGGCAGCGTGTCCACCCGGCTCGTCCAGATCGCGCCCTGCACCGTGGTCGTGGTCCGGTAGCGGCCGGCGTCCCCGTTCCCGCGCCTTCGGTTCCTCCTCTCCCCGGCGCGTCCACACCGGCTACGATATTTCGGCAATTCCGCGACCGCCGCCGGCAAGGCCGGTCGCGCGGGACGTTTCCGGCCACGCCCGGCTCCGGTCCCGCTCCGTGCGCCAACCCCCTGGATACGACTACGATCCGCGTCGGCCTTCTCCCGTCTCGCGCCCGTGGCATCGCCCTTGCTTCCTGGCCTGCGTCACGCAAGACGCCATCGCGTCGGGGAGGAATCGTATGCGCATCTTCGTCAGGGCCTGCACCATGGCCGCGTTGCTCTGCCTCGTGAACGCCGGTCCCGGCGCAGCCGGCACCGTCTATTCCGAAACCTACACCCAGCATTGGACGGTCGAGAACGACCCGTACCCGCCGGACGGGTACGTAGCCGTGGTCCGGGAGCCGGTCGTGGTCGCTCCGGCCCCGCCCGCGCCCGTGCCGCCGCCCGCGCCCGCGCCGTACCGCTACTACTGGATCGCGCCGGCCTATTAGCCCGCCCGCGCCCCAAAAAAGCGCCCGCCCGTGGGTCCACGGGCGGGCGCTTCGTTTTCGCGTCGCCGGGCCGCGTTGCGGCTCCGGCAGGCGTGTGCGTCGTTGTGGCCTAGAACCGTTCCTGCAGGCCCATGGGGTCCTTGAACTCCATCTCCGGACGGCCGGGCAGGCTCTTCGTGCCCCGGCCTTCCAGGTACTTGGCCAGCTCCAGATCGACCCGCAGCGGCACTTCCACCCCGGCCTTGGTCAGGGCCTGGCGCAGGAAGGCCTCGGCTTTGACCGCAAAGGCGATGGAGTCGCCGAGGATGCGCAGGGCCTCGGTGGGATTGTGGAAACCGACCGAGTTTTCCGCGCCGATGTACAGCGACCGGTAAAAGGCCTCCTCGTAGAAGTCCTTGGCCTTGTCGTAGAGGGCCTGGTCAATGGCCTTGCCCGCGTCCCGGGCCTTGTGCACGGCTTCGAACAGCTTGGCCGTCACGGCCGTGGCGTTGCCCGCCCGCAGCTGCAGGGACACGGTCCGGTCCTGGATGGCGAACACCTGGTCGCGCAGCCATTCCGGCGATTGGGTGTGGCACTGGATGCAGGCCTTCATGTCGTTTTTGATGGGGCTTGTGACCCGGTGGTCGGAGATCTTGTGGACCCCGACCTTGGTGTAGGGCATGTGGCAGTCGGCGCAGGAGGCCCCGGCCTTCCAGTGGACGCTGCCGCTGGAGAAGAACTCGAATTCCGGGTGGCGGATGAAGGCCAGCTTGAAGCCGGTGACCGTCTGCTTCCACTCCTTGAACGAGTCGTCGCTGCGCAGCTTCTTGATGATGTCCTCGATGTTGATCGCGCCCCACTTACTGTTCTGCCAGGGGAAGAACAGCCCGACCGACTGCATCTCGGCGTTTTTCGGGATGCTGTAGGTGACGTGGCACTGGGCGCAGACCACGGACCGCATCTCCTGGCGCGTCAGCTTCTTCCAGTCAACGCCCATGTTTTCCAGTGCCGGCACCAGGGTGAACCCGCGCGACAGGGTCAGGGACATGTCCTTGTTGTTGTGGCAGTCGATGCAGGCCACGCCGAGCGTCCGGAACTGCTCCGGAATCTTGTTGAGCACATCCTTGAAGGGCATCTTGTAATAATCGACGCCCATCTCCTTGACCAGTAGCGGCGCATAGGGCGTCTTGCAGCTCAGGCACACGCCGCCGGCCTTGAGCCGCGAGGCGTCGATCTCGAGCTGGTCGCGCACCATGTAGGCGTGGCCGCGCGGTTCGTTGTACTCCACGCCGAACCCCCAGCCGTTGAACAGCAACGCCATGTAGGGGAACTCGGCCAGCTTGTCGTAGGTGATGTTGTCCGTGGTGAACCCGCGCTTGTACCGGCTCTTGCCCGCCGGCTGCGGGTTCTCGGTCTGTTTCCAGCTCTCGTATTCCTCGGGGTAGGCCTTGCCCCACACCGTGGGATCGATCTCCCCGTCCGGGATGACGACCGTCTTGACGGGTTCGGGCTTGGGCGGCGAACAGGCGTAGGGAACGAACAGGAAGGCGGCAAGGGCCAGGCCCGCCATCGTCTTGCAATACCATTTGCCCCGCATGGCTATCCCTCTTTCGGCCGTGGCCGGTTGACGTTTACCGGGTGGCGGGCACGCCCGCGTTCTTGTGCATGACCCGGCGATGGCAGTCCCAGCAGTTGCGCTCCTGGCCGATCATCTCCACGGCCGTGGCGTGGCAGCGGATGCAGTTGGCCTTGACCACGGCCTTGCCGTGGTCGGAAATCACGATCGGGTCCGGCACCTTGCCCGAATGGAACACCACTACGTCCTTCATGCCGTCGATGGACTTCCAGACGAAGTGGTTCGGCAGGTTGTCGTTGGGCAGGTGGCAGTCCACGCAGCGAATCCGCTTGTGCGCCCCCTGGTGGAACCAGGCCTCGTACTGGGCCTCCATCACGTGGCAGGAAGCGCAGAACTCGGGTGATTCCGACTTGGCGAGTAGCCCCGGCGGCCCCAGGGCCAGGAAAAGCCCCAGGCCGACCACGGCAAGGCCCACGATGGCGAAAAGCCGCGCCCTTTTCGCCCCCTTGCTGCCTGCATGCCCCATGCTTCCTCTCCTGGTTCGAGTTTTACGCAAACGGTACAGCAGTTCCGTTGTTCTGACAATCCAACAACGCATAAAACCGCGTATCTGCGTATCTTATGGAAAGTATCGGCCAGCTTCGCCAGGACCAGCTGCGCCGAAAATGTTCCATGGCGGAGACAAGCGACGCAAAAAAGCCAACAGGCCGGAACGCGGCGGCAACCGCGTTCCGGCCTGTGGAACGAAAAAAAAGACAAAAAAGAGAAATTATGCCTCGAAACGACCGTCCCGCCCCTGCCGGACCCGGGCCATCAGGATCTCGGACAGCCACAGGCCGACGAACACCCCCACGGCGTTGGCCACGGCGTCGCCCATGCTGGCCGACCGGGACGGCAGGAACGACTGGCCCCACTCCAGGAGGCCGCCCAGCGGAATCATGCAGTAGGCCGCAACGCGGGCCCGGTCGTCCCTGGCAAAGGCCCACAGGGGCAGGCCCCCGAGCCAGGCGTAGGCCAGGGCGTGGAAGAGCTTGTCCGCGTTCCAGAACTCCACGGGCAGCTCCACCTGGTCGCGCAGGGAATAAAAGATTGTCCCGGCCACGGACAACAGCCACACGGCCATGACGGCCCATCGAAAAAGCGGTTTGTCGGTCATGGTGCGGTCCATCCCTCCCTTCGGCCAGGCGGCGGACGGGCGCGGCGGCGGTTCCCGCGCCCTGGCCGTCCGGTCCCCGGCCAGCCGGCCGAACCTACCGTGGGGCCGTCAAAAAGACCAGCCTGCAAGGCGTTCTCCACGCCTCAACGGTTGCGTCCGGCCGGGCGCGGCGTTACCGTGCCGCGCCCGGCCCGACCGGCGGGCCTGTTCCAATCCCCACCACCAGGAGAAGGCCACCCATGAACGAAAACGGTCTGCAGGACTTAAACGAGGTCATCCGGAAAAAACCGGCCACGGGTTTCGACAAGGTCGCGGCCGTGGTGGTCGTGCTCTCGGGCAAGGGCGGGGTCGGCAAGTCCACGGTCTCGGCCAACCTGGCCGCCGGCCTGGCCATGGACGGCAAGCGGACCGGACTCCTCGACGTGGACGTCCACGGCCCGAGCATCCCCCGGCTCCTCAAGCTCGCCGGCGCCCGGCCCGACATGGAGGGCGACCGGCTCGTGCCCGTGGAATGGCACTGGAACCTGGCCGTCATGTCCATCGGGTTCCTCCTGCCCGACAAGCACGAGGCCGTCATCTGGCGGGGGCCGGCCAAGGCCGGCGTCATCCAGCAGCTGGCCGAGCAGGTCAACTGGGGCGAACGCGACGTGCTGGTCGTCGACTGCCCGCCCGGCACGGGCGACGAACCCCTGTCCGCGCTCCAGATCTTCGGCGACAAGGCCCGGGCCCTCATCGTCACCTCGCCCCAGGACGTGGCCGTGGACGACGTGCGCCGCTCCATCACCTTCTGCCGGGAACTGGGCACCCCGATCCTCGGCATGGTCGAAAACTTAAGCGGCTTCGCCTGCCCGTCCTGCGGCGCGGTCCACGACATCTTCAGCGCCGGCGGCGGCGAACGCCTGGCCGCCGAAACCGGCGTCCCGTTCCTCGGCCGCATCCCCATCGACCCGGAAGTGGCCCGCTCCGGCGACGACGGCGACGTCTACCTGGCCGTGGCCGGCCAAGGCCCGGCCGCCGTGGCCTTCAAGTCCGTCATCGCCGCCGTTTCCGGCGCGTTGTAGGGGGAGAGAGAATCGGGGCGCCGCCCCGAACCCCGCCGGGGGGATGATCCCCCCGGACCCCTGCCCTGTTGCAACGAAAACGGGCGGTCCTGTTGGACCGCCCGTTTTCGTTGCAAACAGACGGGGGGGCCTGGGGGGAATCATTCCCCCCAGCGGGGTCTGGGGCAGCGCCCCAGTCTTCTCCCCTACGCGTCGAGCTGCTGGATGGCGTCGAGGCGCCAGGTGTCGCCGGGCGCGTCTTCGCGGC